>JAICTU010000015.1 GCA_025936205.1 Polyangiaceae bacterium
CCGGAGAACGTGCTGATCGCTCAGGACGGCACGCCGCGGCTGAGCGACTTCGGCTCTGCGCGCATGGGCAGCCGCAACCTCACGGCCAGCCACGCTCTGATCGGCACATTGAGTTACCTCGGCCCTGAGGCGTTCATGGGCCATGAGCTGGACGAGCGCGCCGATATCTGGGCGCTCGGCGCCGTGTTGTTCGAGATGTTGGTGGGGCATCCGCCCTTTCAGTCGGACCATCAGGCGGGTCTGGTAGCGGCGATTTTGCACGCGCCCGTGCCGGATGTCGAAGCGGCGTGTCCGGGTGTGCCGGTGGCCTTGGTGGACCTGATCTATCGAATGCTCGAGAAGGACCGAGCCCAGCGCATCCCACGAGTGCGTCAGATCGCGGCGGAGATGGAGCTCATCCTCACCGAGGTCGATCGTTCACCGCCGCCCGTTCGTCGGCCGACGCTCAGGTCGCCGGGTTCGAGCGAGCCTGCCCCGGCGGCAGCTCGCGCGCCGTCCCCGCCACGCAAGGATCTTCCTAGCCAGGGCACGCCGTTCATCGGTCGAGAGCGCGAGCTCGGCGAGCTGTCGCGCCTGCTCGATGACCCGGGCATTCGCCTGGTGACGCTGCTCGGGCCGGGCGGGATGGGGAAGACTCGGCTGGCCATCCAGGTCGGGCGGAGCTGGGCGGCGCAGCTCCCTGTGAGCTCCGAGACCCTGAGCCACGAGGCCTCGCGCGGGCGCGGGGTGTTCCTGGTCGAGCTCGCTCCGATCACCGCTCCGGAGCTGATTGTCTCGGCCATTGCCGAGGCTGTCGGCTTCCAGTTCTATCCCGGCGGTGATTCGCTCCAACAGCTGATCGACTTCTTCGGCGACAAGAGCCTCTTGCTCGTGATGGACAACTTCGAGCACGTGCTCAGCGGCGCGGAGCTGATGGGCGCGCTCTTGCAACGTTGCCCAGGTTTGAAGGTGCTGGTCACCTCGCGCGTGCGGCTCGCGCTGCTCGCGGAGGTGCAGTACGCGCTCACGGGTATGAGCCTGCCCGGCTCGGAGATGGAGCCCGAGGGCCTGGCCTTCGCCGCCGTGCAGCTGTTCGTCGACAGCGCACGGCGCGTGCTACCGGGCTTCGTTCTCGGCTCCGATGAGTTGCGGCACGCCGCCCGGATCTGCCGGTTGGTGCAGGGCATGCCGCTCGGCATCGTGCTGGCTGCGGGCTGGGTCGCGGTGCTCTCGCTCGAGGAAATCGCCGACGAAATCGCGAAAAGCGCGGACTTCTTGCAGGCGGATCTGCGCGACCTTCCGCAACGCCAGCATAGCATTCGCAGCATCTTCGAACACTCCTGGGTGCTCCTGGGCGCGCAGGAAAGGAGCGTGCTGGCGCAGGTCAGCGTGTTCCGTGGTGGCTTCGATCGGCCGGCGGCCGAGAGCATCGCGTCGGCGAACGTGCGCGCGCTCGCCCAGCTGCTCAATCAATCGCTGTTGCGCCGCGACGCGCACACCGGCCGTTATGAGGTGCACGAGCTGATCCGACAATACGCGCGAGAGAAGCTCGACCAGCGCCCTGCGCAGGCCACGAGCTCGCTCGAGCGGCACGCCGAGTACTTCGGCAACTTCCTGGCCCAGAGGGAAGAGCAGTTGCGCGGAGTCAAGCAACGGCAGGCGCTGAAGCAGATCGACGCGGACCTCGCCAATGTTCGTGCAGCATGGAGCTGGATGCTGGAGCATCGGAGGCTCGACTTGATCGGTCGAGCCATGCCCGCGCTCTGGCTCTATTACGAGCGCGCAGGCTCGCGTCACGAGGCGGAGCTTGCGTTCCACGGCGTGCACGAGTCGTTCCAGGTCGGAGCGGAGCTCTCCGTCGAGCAACGCCGGGTCATCGGGCTCGCGCTCGGGCTCGAGGGCTGGTGCTGCGAGGAGCAGGGAAAAAGCGCCGAGGCGCGGGCGCTGGGAGAGCGCGCTCTGCAGCTGCTGGATGCCGACCTTCACCCGAGCGAGCGGGGCCTCGCCTCGATGACGGCGGCCCTGAACAGCTTCAACCGCGGCGCGGATCCGGAGCAGACGTTTGCTCATGCCGAGCGGGCCGTCGAGCTGTATCGCAAGGCGCGCGACCAGTTTGGCCTGGCCGGTGCCCTGGTGCTGTTCGGGCGCATCTCGATCCACGTGCGCGGCGAGTTCTTGCGCGCCGAAGCCAGCTTTCGCGAGAGCGTGGCCCTGCAAGAGTCATTCGGCGATCATTGCGTGGTCCTGCCCTTGAGCTTGGCCGGCCTGGGCAACGCCCGGGCCATGCAAGGCCATCGCCAGGAGGGCAGCGAGCTCATTGCTCGCGGGCTGCACATCGCCGAGCGCTTCCGGGACGTCAGCAGCATGCACGTCTGCTTGCGCATGCTGGCGAACGTGCGGCGCACGCTCGGCGAGTACGATCTCGCCGAAGCGGCGATCGTGCGCAGCCTCGAGCTCGCGCGGCAATGCGGTAACCGCGATTCCCAAGCGCTCTGCTTGCTTTCGCTGGCAGACATCCAGAAGGAGGAAGGCCGCCTCGACGATGCAGCCCAGAACTATGCGGCGGCCCTGGCCTATGGCGCGCACGACGGCATGAAACGTGCCGTCGCTCAGCTCAACCTGGGGGACCTGGCGCTGTCGCGCGGCGAGAGCGCGGCGGCACGGCGCTACCTCACGCAGAGCCTGGCCAGTCTGGAGACCGCGCGGGTACGTTGGGCGCTCGTGCTCGTGCTGGACAACCTCGGCTACCTCGAATGCCGGGAGCGCGCATTCGACGCGGCGGCCGCGTACTACTACCGTGCCTTCAGCATCGGCATCGCCGACAACACGCTCGCGCTCGTGACCAATGTCGTCGCCGGGCTGGCCGCGCTGTACGCAGAGATTGGGCAGAATGAGCGCGCCGCCGAGTTGCTCGGGCTGGCCAAGGATCACCCCGCCACGGAACGCCAGACGCAGGCGCGCCGCATCGAGCCACTGCATAGCGAGCTGGAGCGGCGCTTGCCCGCGGATCTCCTGGCCGCCGCCTTGCGCCGCGGCGCGGCGCTCGACCTGCATCAGCTCTCGGCAGCGGATTTCTTGCAAGCGACCGCCGCTGGCAGCTGATGCGAGACGAGTACCTCGGGAGTCCACCTCTCAGAGGGCCGGCGAGCGCCCCGAGCTGCCGGGCTGTGCCGTTTGGTGGCAGCCCGGCCCACGAAATCGAACGGATCTTGGCCCGACTCGCTCGCCGACTGTAAGCGTTCGCCCAGGGACCACGTTGGTCAGGGTGAGCATGAAGTCGAGCGGCAGTTTACCGCCGTGTGGGCGTCCCGCACTTGCTGTCCTGGCGTTCGCGGCCGGGATGGCATGGCTCGGCTGCTCGAAGTCACCCGCTGCGCGCGCGCCGACCGATTGGCCCGCAACGGCGCAGCGATCAGACGCATCGGCGCGCGAACGCGTTGCGCTCACCGTCTACAACTCGAACTTCGCCCTGGTCCGGGAGCAGCGCCGGCTGCGGCTGGGGAAGGGGCGGGTGGCGCTGGCGTATGAAGACGTGGCGGCACAGCTGCAGCCCGCGACCGTGCACCTGCAGGCGCTCGGCGCGCCCGACGATCTGCTCGTGCTGGAGCAGAACTATCGCTACGATCTGCTGACTCCGGAGAAGCTGCTCGAGAAGTACGTGGGGCGGCACGTGTCGCTGGTACGCTATGATCGCGCGACGGATGAGGACGTTGCGCGCGAGGCGCAGGTGCTGGCCAGCTCGACGGGACCGGTGTTGCAGGTCGCGGGCGAGGTCACGAGCCTGGCGCCGGACGAGCGCGTCCGCTTTCCGGAGTTGCCGCCGGGGTTGTTGCCGCGGCCCACGCTGGTCTGGCTGCTGGACAGCGCACAGGAAGAACAGCGAGTCGAGGTCAGCTACCTGACGCAGAATGTCTCCTGGCGCGCGGACTACGTGCTGACGCTGGCTGCCGACGGCGTGCATGCCGATCTGCGGGGCTGGGTCACGCTCGACAATCAAAGCGGCGCGTCCTTTCCGTCCGCCAGCTTGCAGCTGATCGCCGGCGACGTGCAGCGGGTGACGCCGCCCCAGCCGGAGGTGGCGTTCGACGCGGTCGAGGAGCAAGCGCTCGCGAACGAGAAGCCGATGAGCGAAGAGCCGCTGTTCGAGTATCACCTGTACACACTCGATCGTCCGACGGACGTGCTGGATCGGGAGAGCAAGCAGGTCCAGTTGCTCGAGGCGCGCAGCGTCGCGGTCGAGCGCAAGCTGGTGTTGAGGCGCGCCTCCAAGAGCCGGCCCGCCTTCGCTCCCGACGGAGAGTCGCCCGCGCTGGAGCACGCCGCGCTGGTGGCCGTGATCGACAATCGCGAGCAGTCGGGCCTGGGGATGCCGCTGCCGCGCGGGGTCGTACGGGTGTATCGCGCCGATGCGAGCGGCGCGCAGCAGTTCGTGGGCGAGGACTCCATCGACCATACGCCGCGCGACGAGCAGGCGGAGATCACGCTCGGCGAAGCGTTCGACGTGGTCGCGGAGCGGCACTTGATGCAGGTGCGCCAGATCGAGCGCTGCGTGACGCAGCATGACTGGAAGCTGCTGCTGCGCAATCACAAGCCGGCGCCCGTGACGATCGAGGTGCAAGAGCCCGCGAGCGGCGAGTGGCGAGTGGTGCAGTCGACGCTGCCGGCCGAGACCCGCGATGCGCACACGCTCCTGTTTCATGTGCCGGTGCCGGCGGGCGGCACGACCGAGCTGCGTTACCAGCTGCGCACACGCACGTGCGACTGACTCACCCTGAGGAATGACGATGAAATCTCGCCCCCTGTTTGCTCTCGGTTTCGCTGCCCTCTTGCTCGCCGGGTCGGCTGCCGTCGCTGCGCCCACTCCGGCGATCGCTGCGCCTGCTCCGCAGCCCGCGGCAAAGCGCGTCTCGGAGGCGGGGGATCGACGCGGCGTGAGCATCACCGTGTACAACTCCGACTTCGGCCTGGTGCGCGAGATCCGGCAGTTGAGCAACGTGCCGAGCGGGCAGGTGGCGCTGGAGTTCCGCGACGTGGCCTCGACGATCCAGCCCGAGACGGTGGCGATCAAGTCGCTGAAGGGCAATGGCCTGCGCGTGCTGGAGCAGAATTATCGCTACGACCTGCTCACGCCGGAGACGCTGCTCGAAAAGTATGTGGGACGGGACGTGCGCGCGTATCGCTACCACGAGGCGACGGGCAAGGAGGAAGCCGTCGACGCCAAGCTGCTCTCGGTCGCCAATGGCCCCATCCTGCAGGTGGGCTCGGAGATCACGTTCAACTATCCGGGGCGTTTGGCCTTCAAGGAGCTGCCGTCGAATCTGATCGCCAAGCCCACGCTGGTCTGGTTGCTGGAAAGCAACGCGGCGGACCCGTCGCTCGAAGTGTCGTACCTCGCGCGCTCGATGTCGTGGAGCGCCGACTACGTGCTGGTGCTCGACGAGAGCGAGAAGCAAGCCAACCTGGTGGGCTGGGTGACGCTGGTGAACAATACCGGCGCGAGCTATCGTGGGGCGTCGCTGCAGCTGGTCGCCGGGGACGTGAACCGCGTACAACCGCAGGTGGCTTACGGTATGGCCCGGGCGAAAATGGTGGAGCCTGCTCCGGCAGCGCCCCCGCAGTTTCGCGAAGAAGGCTTGCTCGAGTATCATCTGTACACGCTGCAACGCCCGACGGACGTGCTCGACAAGGAGCAGAAGCAGGTGACGCTGCTGGAGGCGGCAGGCGTGGGCGTCGAGAAGAAGCTGATCTTTGCCGGTCAGGAGTACTGGTACCAGAGCCAGTACGGGGAGCTCGCCAAGAATCAGAAGGTGAGCGTGTACCTGGACATCCAGAACTCCGAGCAGAACCACCTGGGCCAGCCGCTGCCCAAGGGCACGCTGCGCGTGTACAAGGCCGACAAGAACGGCGCCAAGCAGTTCGTGGGTGAAGACGCCATCGATCACACGCCGCGCGACGAAAAGCTGCGCGTCAAGGTCGGCGAAGCGTTTGACGTGGTCGCGGACCGCAAGCAGATGAGCTGGACCTCGCTCGGTAACTGCAGCTCGGAGAGCGCCTGGCAGATCGATGTGCGCAACCACAAGGACGAGGACGTCAAGGTCGAGGTGCGCGAGCCGACGAGTGTTGACTGGACGATCGTCAACTCCAGTCTGCCGGCGCAACGCGACGACGCGCACACCTTTCACTTCGATGTACCGGTCGCGAAGCGCGGCGCGACGAAGGTTACGTATCGCGTGCGCGTGCGCTGGTGCTGACGGCAACGGCCCGATTTTTGGGGGCGCCACCGCCCGGCAGCGGGCGGAACCGTTGATAAACGGCCCACTCTCCGACTCGAGGGCAGTACGGCGCGGCCTCGTGCCGGAGTGGAACGGCGTCGCGGCTCGTGCAGGATCGGACGTCTCCCGGCCACATCGGGGCTGAGCTAGCCTGGAGGCATGGACGTCAAGCTGTTGATCGACGCCGTGATGCGTCAGACGACGGTGCTGATTGCCCAGCTCTCGACCGCTGCCGGCATCCGCGCGCCCCTGGCCCATCTCGCGGACCAGGTGTTTCTCGACCTTGCGGCGGCCATCGAGGAGCAAGGCGTGCGCCGAAAGGTGGCCGCCGACATGTTCGGGCTGGCGCTGCGGACCTATCAAAAGTAAGGTCCAGCGGCTCACGGGGCTCGGTGGGAGAGCGCGACCGGACGTTGTGGGAAGCGGTGCTGGCTCACGTCGGCGAGCAACCGATGGCGTCCCGGCGGGAGATCATCGAGCACTTCCGGCGTGACCCGGAGGGCGATCTAGCGGCCGTGCTCAACGACCTGGTGGAGCAAGGCCTGGTGCTCGCGACGGGGCGCGGTCCGGGCACGCGTTATCGCCTCCCGTCCGATGCCGACCGGGCACTGATCGCCAGCGGCGAACGGGAGGAGTCGCTCGAGGCGCTGACCTGGCTCAGCGTCTACCGGCAGCCGACAACCGCGAGCCGCCTGGCGGCGCAGCTGACCGTGGAGGAGCCCGCCGTGCAACGCGCGCTCGCTTCGCTGCAGGCCGACGGCCGCGTGCTGGAGAAGGGCGGCGTGTTCTCCGCGGAGTCCTGCGTCGTGCCGGTGGGCGCGGAAGCAGGCTGGGAGGCGGCGGTGTTTGATCACTTTTCTGCCATGTCGCGCGCCATTGCCGCCAAGCTGCGCCGGGGTCGAGCCCGATCGGAGCAAGACGATGCGGTGGGCGGCGCGACGTTGACCTTCGAGGTGCCGAAGGGCAGTGAGCTCGAGCCCGAGGTGCTGGGGCTGCTCGCGCGGGTGCGCGCGCAGGCCAATGAGCTCTGGCAGCGCTCGCAGGAGCTGCACGAGAGGCAGCCCACGCCGCCCGAGGAGCGCGTCAAGGTCATGTTCTATTTCGGGCAGAACGTCGAACCATCGGCAGAGGACAAACCATGAGCATGATGACCCCGGCGCGAGTGGCCGCAGTTCTGGCCTTTCTGCTCTCGAGCTGCGGCGGCGCGACCGATCAGCTCGCTGGCGGCGTGGGCAGCAATACGAACTGGCTCTCGCCCTGCCTCGACGGCAGCTCGTGCGGTGAAGGCCTGAGTTGTCTATGTGGTGTCTGCACCACGTCCTGTGCGAGCGTGGAGTGCACGGGCGGGATACAGTGCGTGATGCCGTCCGGTGACGCCTGCGAGTCCGCAACCGAGCCTGTTTGCTTATCGCTGTGCGCGAGCGATGCGAGCTGCGTGGCGTCCCTCGGGGAGGGCTTTGCCTGTGTCTCGGGGCGCTGCGAGGCGCAGCCGGTGAGCGGTGGCCTCGCTTCCGTGTCCGACGCGGCCGGCCCCAGCGACCCCGCTGGCGCTTCGGGTAGCACCAGCACGCCAGAGATCACGATGATCGAGCCTGCCAGCCAGGAGCGGATCGAGCGGATTCGCTCGCTGACGAACTCGCCTCCGCCTGCGGAATGTGTGCAGGGCCTGCCCGCGCTGCTACCGGGCTGCGACCCCGACGCGCTCGCCTACAGCGGCATCGACTGCGATGGGGACGGCGTACCGGACTACCGTTTGTGGCGCTGCGAGGTGGCCACTGCGGAGCGGCCCCCGGATTATGGCGGCAACTACGACTGCCAGCCCAGTGATCCCGGCCTGAGCCATTGGGTCGTGGCCGATACCGACGGAGATGGCTTCGGTTACGGCGAGCCGTTCTGCGCAGGCCCGGGTATTCCTCAGGGCTACATTCAGTACGAAGGTCCCGGCTTCTCCGAAGACTGCGACGATCACGACTCTGCCGTGCACCCCGGAGCGCCGGAGATCTTGGGCGACCTCTTGGATTCCGACTGTCGAGAGGGCGACAGTCCAAGTTGCGATGTGCTGACCTCGGGAACAACGTACGAGCGCTTGCCTGTGGCTCCAACCGATTGCCCAGGTGGAGGGTCGGACCTCTTCCTCTCGTCGCTCGCGCACTGCGGCGATCGCTGCCCGTCGAATGGGGCGTTCTACATGTTCGTGGGCAACGCTGGGACGACGGACGCGCCGGGCCCCATCCGGGTGGTCTGGAGCGACGACACCGGAGCAGGCGGCACCATCGAAGTCTCGCCCGGCGACCTCGCCCCCGGCGGGATCACGCCGACGTTCACGGTGCCGACGAACCGGAGCAACCACACCGAGGTCGCCATCGATTTCGAGGACTGCAAACCTGAAAACGGCAAGTTTGTCGACGACAATCTCTTCTACACTGGCCTAGACTGCCTGTGAGCAGAGCGCTCTGGGCGAGCGCTCTGCTCTCGACCAGCATTACGGCCGGCAGACGGCGCGGCTGATGAACGGCTTGGCGTCGGTCTCGGTCTCGTTCTGGATGCCGAGGTAGCCACGGCACTCATCGTCCGTCTCGCAGCCGATGAAGCGGCAGTAGCCCTTGTCGCAGATCTCGAAGTCGGAGCCGCAGGCGCCGTCGTTCTCGCACGGGATCTTGCAGGTGTTGATCTTGGGGTCCGCGTCGGAAGGCAGGCACTTGCGGAGGCGCGGGTCGTTGGTGCTGGTGGAGATCAGGACGCCGCTCTGGCCGCCGGTGCCGCTGCCCATGTTGGCCGCGAGCACGCACTCGCGGTCGCTCTGGCAGCCCGTCTCGACGCAGTCGCCGTCCACGCAGCCCTGGAACAGCGGGCACTCTTCGTTGGCCGTGCACGGCTTCTTGCAGATGTGATTACGGCACTGCTCGCCGCTGTCGCTGTTGCAGTCGTCGTCTTCCACGCACTGCACACAGCTGCCCTCGCTACAGATGTGCTTGGTGCCCGTGACGCAGTTGGCGTTGGTCGTGCAGGAGGTGTCCTGCACGCAGCGCTCTTCCGAGCACTTGAGCGTGCACAGGTTCACGCAGTCCGGATCCGTGCAGATGGCGCTGCCGGGAGCGTATTGCGGGTTGGTGCAAGAACAGTAGCGAGTGCTGCAGGTGCCGCTGAAGCAGCTGATGTCTGTGGTACAGGTGAGGCCCGTCAGCGAGCAGAAGCCGTTGACACAAGTGTCCGCGCAATCGGTGTTGGCCGTGCAAGAGGTGCCGCTGTTGCTGCACGAACCGGGGGCGCAGGTGCCGCCGCCGCAGGTCGAGTTGGAGGTGCAGACGCTGGTGGTGCAGCCCGCGATCGTCGGCTGGGAGCAGATCGCGGTGCGATTGGCGCACTTGGCGGGCGGCGTCGACGGCTTATCACCGCAGCAGTCGGTGTCCACCGTGCAGTCGATGCGGTCACAGTGCTTGGCGCTCGAATCGAGCTGGAAGTCGTTCTTCGAGCACACGTTCAGGATGCACGCCAGGCCACCCTGACAATCGTTGCGGGCCTGACAGGCTTCGCCGCGCTGCCCCTGCGCGACCGGCTGCACTTGCTGCGCTTCATCTTTGCATTGCAGGGCCACCAGAGCCCAGCCGACCAACCCTAGAGTCCACAGGTGCTTCATGTGTTGTTTCTCGCTTGACGTAGTTTTCCGTCGCTGGGTACGGCGGCCTGCAGCTGGGGATTAGTCGGATCGAAAACCCTGGACCCCTGGACCCCTGGACCCTAGACCCCGGGACGTGCAGCTCCGTTGGCAGCCACTGACACTTCGCTTGGTCCATCCCTTTCAAATCGCTCATGGAGTCAGCGATACGCGAGAGAACGTGCTCGTCTCCTTGGACGGCGGTGTGGGAGAAGCGGCGGCAGTTCCCTATCACGGGGAAACGCCGGAAGGGATCGTTCAATACCTGCGCAGCTTGCAGCTGGAGCAGGTAGTAGACGCACTGCAACTGGAGGACGTGCTCGCCGGATTGCCCTCAGGCTCGGCGGCAGCGCGGGCCGCCGTCGACATGGCGCTGCATGACGCGTGGGCGCGTGCCCTGGGCCAGCCGCTGTATCGTCTCTTCGGGCTCAACCCCACGCGCATCCCGCTCAGCTCGTTCACGATCCCGATCGGCCCGATCGAACAGCTGGCGGAGCGGGTGCGCGAAGCGGACGCGGCCATCTTCAAGCTCAAGCTGGGCTCTGACGCCGATGCCGAGCGGGTGGCGGCAGTGCGGGCGGTGACCTCGGCTCCGCTGCGCGTGGACGTGAACGGCGGCTGGACGCGCGAGCGCGCAGAGCAACTGCTGCCGCTGCTCGCCGAGCAGGGCGTGGAGCTCGTGGAGCAACCGCTGCCCGCGGGCGATCTCGAGGGTCTGGCGAGGCTGTCGAAGCTGCGCTCGCGGCCGCCCATCTTCGTGGACGAGAGCATCAAGTCGAGCGCCGATCTGCTCGCGCATCGCGGGCTGGTGGAGGGCGTGGTGATCAAGCTGGCGAAGAGCGGCGGTATCCGCGGCGCGCGCGAGCAGATCACACTGGCACGGGCGCTGGGTCAGGAGGTGATGCTCGGCTGCATGATCGAGAGCTCGGTGGCGGTGACCGCCGCCGCGCACCTGGCGCCCCTCGCACAATACGTCGACCTCGACGGACCGCTCCTGATCGAGAACGATCCGTTCCGCGGCTTCCGCTACGAGCGCGGCCGGATCGAGCTGCCGGAGCGCCCGGGGCTGGGGCTACTCGCGAACACCGTTTGAGCGACGCTGGGACGGCGACGGGCATCGTCTTGCTCCCCGAAGCGCACCAGAACGGTACGCTTGGGGCTCATCCCGGCCCGTGTGGCGGCCCTTGCAGTCATGCTGCAACGCCCATCGCGCCGGCGTTGCTCTTGTCCACTCTGCTCACGGCTACTCGATCTGCGCTCCACGACTTAGAATTTTCCTGGACCTGATACGGAGGTTTTCGATGTTCAACCGCATGGCAGCGCTCCCCGCTGGGCTCGTGCTCGCGAGCTGTGCCTCGCTCAGCCCGGTGGCTCCGGATGCGCGCGTTGGCAATCATCCGGCGCAACACGTGGTGGTGGCGCTCGAGCAGCCGTGCTCGCTGTCCCCGGGTGGTGCACCCATGGGGCGCCCCGATGGACCCGGCGCACGCGGACACACACTGCCGGCGGGGCGTTACACGCCGAGCTTTGAAGACGATCGTGGCATTTTCTTTGCGAGCCCCGACGGCGTGGTGGTCGCGCAGCCCGCGCCGGTGGGCACACGCTCGTTCGCGGGCGGCATCTATTTGCCGAAGGACGGCTCGCCCGCCGCCGAGGAGTACCTGGGCGATGCCGACCGAGTGACACAGCGCTATCGCTTGCCGGAACACTGCCGCTACTCGATCGAGAATGCAGCGGCACCGGCCACGCCGGGCTAGTACACTCCAGGGCCATGCCGACGTCTTCCAGCCGCGCCGTTTCGATCGGGGCCGTCTCCGAGTATGAGAACCAGGTCTTCGGTCGAGAAGCTTCGCTCCCACCGCGGCTGGAGTGCGTCGACTTCACGGACTGCCGCTTCGTCGGGCTGGAGTTCCGCTCGGTGCGCTTGCTGAGCTGCCGCTTCTTCGATTGCAGCTTCGAGCGCGTCGACGCCTCGGCAGCGGACTTCACGGACTGCACGTTCCGCGGCACGAGCTTTCAGGACAGCAAGTTCCTGGGCATCAACTGGACCATCCTGCGCGCGCTGCAATCACCGCGCTGGGAGCGCTGCCTGCTGGACGGCGGCTGCTTTCAGGCGTTGCAGCTGGAGGCGGCCGAGTGGGTGGAGTCGCGCTTGCGCGAGGTGGATTTCAGCGACTGCAATTTGCAGCGCGCCAAGTTTCAGGGCAGCGCGCTGGAGGGCGCCAACTTCAACGGGGCCAATCTGAAGCGGGCCGACTTCACGCGTTCCACGGGCCTGTTCCTGGATCCCCGCCACGTGAAGCTGGAGCAGACCGAGGTGGAAATGGACGCGGTGTTGCGCATCGCCCAGGCGATGGGCCTCCAGGTCGTGGGAACCTGATCGTCTGCCGAAGGGCAGCATCAATGATCTGCCGAAGGGCAGCAGGAACCTACTTGGCGAAGACGCGGCTCGGATCGGCGAAGGCCTTGAACTCCAGCGCGTTGCCGGAGGGATCGAGGAAGAACATTGTCGACTGTTCGCCCACCTCGCCCTTGAAACGCACATGCGGTTCCACGATGAAACGGACGCCGGCTCGCACCAGCTTGTCGGCGAGCATTTGCCAATCGCCCAGATTCAAGATGATGCCGAAGTGGCGCACCGGCACTGCGTCCCCATCGACGGCGTTGGTCTGCCGATGACCCGCCTCTTCAGGGGCAAGATGCGCCACGACCTGGTGCCCGTAAAAGTCGAAGTCCACCCACTCGTCAGAGCTACGGCCCTCGGGGCAGCCGAGCAGGTCGCCGTAGAAGCTGCGCGCGGCAGCGAGATCATGCACAGGGAACGCGAGATGAAACAACGGCACGGCGGGCATGGCTCAGCTGGCGTATCAGTCCCCTCCGCCGCCGGCAAGGCCACCCGTCAGCTGGGCAAGTTGCTCGCTGGGGTCGTCCTGTTCGGCGCGATCGGCTGCGCGAATAAAGGCGAGATGGTCGCGCGCATGGCGCAGACGCCCGGCTCTTGGCGCCTGCTCCTGGCGCTGCTCCTGGGCTTTGCGTTTTCGTTCCTGGGCTCTCTGCCGATGACCGGGCCGCTCGCCTTGCTGGTGCTGGACCGCATGGTCAGCGGGCAGCGGCGCGCGGCGTTCTGGATCACGCTGGCGGGGGCGCTGGTCGAAGGGCTCATCGCGGCCGTGATCGCCGCGTTGCTACCGCTGGTGCTGCAGTACTCGACCAGCATCGTACGCATCGCCCGGGTCAGCGGAGCGGTCGTGATCTTGGTGGTCGGCCTGAGCATGCTCTTGCGTCCGCAGACCGTCACGCAGCTCGAGACGCGGCACAAGAGCCAGAGCCTGCTGGCAGGCTTCCTGGCCACGGCGCTCAATCCCACGTTGCTCGCCACCTGGACGATCGCGGTCACCGCGTTGCACGCCAACGGCCTGCTCGACGGCGGCTTCCGCGAGGGGCCGCTGTTTGGCGCCGGCGTGGTGGTGGGCGTGCTCGCCTGGCTGTTCGTGCTCGCGCTGCTGGCGCGATTGGGCTCACCCGATCGCATGAGCCGCTACCGCGCTGCGCTCGGCCGCAGCGTGGGCGGCATCCTGGTCCTGGTGAGCGTGCTCACCTTCTTGCATCTGGCGTCGCCCGATGCCTCATCGAGCGACGCTCCGACGCAAGCTCATTGACGTTAGCGACGAAAAGCCAGGGCCCCGTCGTTGACCGGAACGAGCTCCGCGCGCACCTTCACGGTCGTCACCTGACCGGGGCTGATGCTCAGCAGCAGCGAACCGCGGCTCACTTCTTTCAGGCGCGCGGCGACCTCCGCTTCGGACTCGAACGCCAGCGCCGGCTGCCACTCCAGCGAGTACACGCCCTCCGGCAGCGCGACGTTCGAGGTCTGGTAGAGGTTCATGACCTCCACACGATCGACGAACTGACCTCGCTGATCGCGCAGCACGAAGCGACCCTGGACGGGGCGGCTACTGACTGCGGCCGAGTCGGGTCGAATCACCAGATCGAGCCTGCCCTCGTGTGCGGTCGCGGGCTCGGTATCGCAGCCGAGCAGGCTCGCGACGAGAACGGGCAACGAAACGAGCTTCCAGATGCGCGACATGGCTACCTCCCTGACCGCGGTGGCGCGGTGCTGGAGCGGATGTCTCCGATCCAGCCATCCGCGAATCTTTCTCCGCGGTTTTGGCTAGAGGATGCCCGCTGTCTGAGGCTGTCGCGCGGGTCCGGCGCTTTCGCCGCTGCCCTGTTGCGAATGGGTCATCAGCCAGCTGCGCACCTGACTCGGCAGTCCGAGCGGAGCGCGCTCCCCCAGGTCGAAGTCAGCAGGAAATCCGACATGGCCGCCACGCGTGTGCCAGCGCACGTCCAGCAACGCTGAAGCACCGGTCAGAGCAGGTCGCACGCTGTGCGCCGGCACCATCGGGTCGTGCTCGGCCAGCACCAGCAACGCCGGCACGGACAGGGCGTGCAGCCGCGGCGCGACGCTCGCTTGCCGATAGTACGCCGCTGCGCTGCCGAAGCCGAAGCGCGGGACGACCGTCAGCTCGTCCCAGCGCCGGATCGTCTGCGCGCGCAGCACTTGCTCGACGGGGCTCGGCACGGGCCGTCGCCGAGCCGTGGCCAGATAACTCTCCTTCAGCTTGCGCAGCACATACTGCCGGTAGACGACGCGCTCGGGCTCATCGAGCGCGAGCTGTGAGCGCTGCAGCTCGAGCGGCGAACAGATCGCCGCCACGGAGCGTAGACGCGGGTCGTGCGCCTCCGTCGCCTGACGCAGAGCCAGATGCCCGCCGAGCGAGAAGCCGAGCACGTGCAGCGCGCGAAAGCCGGCCAGGCCCGGGCTGGCGAGCGCCGCGTGCAGATCCGAGCTGAGCGCGGCGTGATAAAAATCCTCACCGAGATGGTCGGCGCCGCGCAGATTGAGACACAGGCACGCCAGCCCGGTCGCGTGCGCGTCGAGCACGGCCGAGCGCAAGTAGCTGCTCTCGGCGCTGCCGCCGAGGCCGTGGACCACGAGCAGCAAGCGATCGGCACGCTCGTGCGTGAACAAGCGCCCGGTGAGCCGCACCGAACCGAGCTCGGCGTCCGCGACGTCCAGCGACCACGGCTGCGACGGCAGGGCGGCGAGCGCTCGGCCCGCTCCGGGCCACTGCTCGAAGAGAAAGGGCCGGAGTGTCCAGTAGTGCCCGCCGAGCGCGGCCGACCAGGGCGTCGTCATGCGACGCATTCCATCACCCGTGAGGTTTCTGGCAAGCGGAGACGTGGGCGCCGAAAGCTCAACGCCGGGCGCGGGGCGTGGCAGGATGGGCGCCATGACGCCGAGGCCATTTCGGGTGCTGGGGGTGCAGCAGATCGCGCTGGGCGCGCTGCACAGGTCGGAGCTCGGGCTGTTGTGGGGCGATCTGTTCGGCTTGCGCCGCGTCGGAGCTTTCCGCAGCGAGCGCGAAAATGTGGAGGAGGACATTCTGCGCGCGGGGCTGGGGCCCTTTGCCGTCGAAATCGATCTAATGGAGCCGATCCAGCCCGACGCTCGGCCCAAAGTCCACGAGCCCCCGCTCAATCACATCGGGCTCTGGATCGACAATTTGCCGGCGGCCCAGCAGTGGCTGAGCGAGCGCGGGGTGCGCTTCGCGCCGGGCGGCATCCGCAAGGGGGCAGCGGGCCACGACATCTGCTTCATCCACCCGAAGCCGAGCGCGGAGCAGCCGCTGAGCGGTTCCGGCGTATTGATCGAGCTGGTGCAGGCTCCGCCGGACGTGATACGCGAATACGAGCGGCTGGCGCAGGCTGAGGCGGCCAGCCCGGAAAGCCCCTGATGCGACAGTTCCCTGGTTGGGTCCTTGCTTGCCTGGTGCTGGGGTTGGGAGCGTGCCCCAAGCTCAACCAGGACGACGACGGCGATGGGGGCGGCAGTGGAGGTACCGGCGGCAGCAGCTCGGCAGCGGCCGGCACCAACTCCGAGACGGCCCTCACCGAGCTGAGCCACTCCGACCTGCAATCGTACTGCCAGGACCTGAATCAGGAGCTGATCAACCGTTTCGACAATCGCCGGCTGGTGACCTACGACTGCACGCGCCAGTACATCCAGGGCAGCGACAGCCAGACCTGCCAGCTGCAGGTGAACGACTGCCTGCTCAACAATCCGCAGGTGTCTCCGGGTGCGCCGCGTCCGCCGGATTTCGCCCTGAATAACGCCGAGTGCGATCAGATCGGTGAATGCCCGCTGAAGCTGCGCGAGTTCGACACCTGCATCGGCGATCGCTTCGAGCAGAGCGAGCAGCTGATCACGCAGCTCACCTGCAGGCTCGCCGATGACCCGCAGGCGGTCAGCGCTCTGCTGCAGAAGATCGACAACCCGCGAGTGCTGCCGCAGAGCTGCGTCGGTGTCGCGGGCATTTGCCCGGAATTGCTCTAGTAGTAGAAACCCGGCGCGGACCTCCGGGCTTCCACTACTAGCCGATTTCCCTGCCGGATTTTTGGCCTGGGCTGTCGGGTTGTGTATGACCCCCCCAGCGGCACCCGCCGGGCGAATCATGAGCAACGCAGAGTCGATTCCGGATTCGAGTTTCTGGGTAAAGGATATCGAGGGCGTGCTGGACCACCTCGCGAGGCAGGTTCCGCTGCCCGAGGGCGGGTTGCTGCGCGGCGAGGTGCTCCGCATCTTTGCCGGTGGTACCCGGTTGCACCTGCGGGAGATCGGCCGCTGCACGGTCGAAGTCCGGCTCGAGGAGCCGGTGCGAGCGGAGCGCGGGGATCTGGTCGAGGTGACGGGGGCTCCGGAGATCGCCTCCGAGGCCACCCCGGTCGGGCTGCGCGTGGTCTGGAAGGGCGCCACCGGCGAGAACCTGGGCCTCTCCGATCGTCATCGCGCCCGGCGCGCCTTCGTCGAGGAGCAAGCCGCGAAGCTCTCCTTCGAGTCTCCGCGCATCACCGGGCGGCTGCGCAACGGCGGCCGCGTGCGGGTCGTGACGAGCCGTCACTCCAAGGCGCGCAAGGACCTGGAAGAGGCCGCGCGCCAGTACCGCTGGCTGAAGCCGGAGGCGTCGTTCTGCGAGGATCTGGAGCCACGGTCGATCGCGGCCGCCCTCGAGTCCCTGATCGACGTCGTACAACCGAATGACGTGGTGTTGCTCACGCGCGACGCGGGGGAAGTGGCGGAGCTGGATGCGTTCGAAGACGAACGCGTCGTGGCGGCGCTCGCGCGCCTGACCAACCGCTGCCCGACGATCCTGGCCGTGGGCCACGTCGGTGACGATTTCATGACCGGCAAGGTCGTGACCTATCCGAGCGAAAACGCGGCGGCTGCTTTGCGCTTGATCCTGCGCGAGAGCAAGGCGCGGGCGAACGATACGGCGAGCGAGCTGAACGCCCCGAGCGCCGACGAGGAAGACGCGGGAGAGAGCGCGGAGGCCCGGGTCTCGACGGTTCCCTCCGAGCGTCCCGCTCGCGCGGCGCGCTCCAGCCCGCTCGCCACGGTGACGCGCGTATTGCTGCTCGGCGCCGCCGCGTACCTGGGCTGGTGGGCTCGCGGGTGGTCGCACGAGGGCGTGCAGGCGCAGCGTGCGGTGCCGGCGTCGCAGCCGCTGGCTACGGCTCGCTGAGCGGGCAGTCCTGGGGTCGCGCGGGTCGCGCGGCTACGAGCCCTCTAGCTGATCTTTTTGCGGCGCCTTCGGCGCCGGCCTACAAGCGTCCAGACGACGTTCGAGCAGGGCTCGTTCGGCGTGGGTCGGGGCCAGCTCGAGGGCGCGGCTCAGGTGGTGGGTCGCTCGAGGCAGGTCGCCGTTGCGCCGGTGGAGCTCGCCCAGCGTGGCGTCCCACAGGTAGTAGCTGCCGAGCCAGCTCGGGCGCTCGAGTGCCGTGAGCAGCGCCAGGCCGGCGCCCGCGCCTTGCCACTCGGCGAGGGCGATGGCGCGGTTCAGCGTGTTGAGCGGGGAGGGGGTGATGCGGTCGAGCAGCTCGTAGGAGCGCGTGATCTCGTCCCAGCGCGTCTGTGCGTAGCTGGGGGCGAGGCAATGCTCGGCCGCGATCGAGGCCTCCGCGTGATAGCGAGAGAAGCGCTCGCCG
Organism: Polyangiaceae bacterium; assembly: GCA_025936205.1. The sequence goes on from JAICTU010000015.1 coordinate 17,956, forward strand.
CGGGCGGCGCGCTGCAGGTAGGAGACGCCGAGCTGGATCAGCTCCTGGTCCCAGCGCGAACGATCTTGTTCCTCCAGTGTGAGCAGGCCGCCCGCGACGTCGAGGCGAGCGTCGAAGCGCGCCGCGTGCAGGTACATCAGGGCGAGCAGCGCGTCCGCCTCGGGTGCGCTGCCGACAGGGTGGGTGATCAGGAGCAAGGCCAGGCGGATCGCCTCTTCACACAGCTCCCGGCGGATCGGCTGATCGGGTTGCCCGGAGGAGTAGCCTTCGTTGAAGAGCAGGTATAGGGCATGCAGCACGCTGGGCAGGCGATCGGCGAGCTGCTCGATGCGCGGGGTGTCGAGCTCGGGAGGTTGCTCTCGTAGCTTCGCGCGGGCCCGCTGCAATCGCTTGTGCACGGCCTCTTCGCTCTGGAACAGGCGCAGCGCGATCTCCGAAGTGCTGAAGCCGCACAACGTCTTGAGCGCGAGCACGAGCTGCGACTCTGCCGGCAACGCCGGGTCGGCGCACACGAACAACAGCCGCAGCACATCGTCCCTCACTTCCGACTCCAGGTACACCTGGCCCTCGAGGCTCGCCTCAGCCGCCGGCTCGAGCCTCACCGGGTAGGGCTCGTTGCGCCGATCGCGGCGCAGCGCATCGAGCAGGTGGTTGTTCGCGACGCGGTACAGCCAGGCGCCGCGATCGTCCGGTTGCGTGCTCGGCCACAGCTGCACGGCGCGCAGCAGCGCGGCCTGCGCCGCGTCTTCACATAGCTCGATGCGCTGGGCGCCGTAGCGCCGCGACAGCACCGACACCAGACGCCCGAACTCGTGTCGGAAGTAGTGCTCCGGCAGCTGCAGCGGCGCGTCGTTCATCAAGCGCCCGACTTGCGCTGGAAGTACTCGCGCCCGACGAGCTCGCGCACCTCCACGCTACCGCCGGGCTGGCGCGTGATCGGACACTCGCGGGCAATCTCGATCGCGTGCGCGAGCGAGTCCGCCTGGATGAAGGTGTAGCCGCCCAGGATCTCCTTGCTCTCGATGTACGGTCCGTCGCTCACCGCCCCCGCCTTGCACACCGCCGCGCCACCGCCCGGCTTCATGTTCTCTTCGTTCTCCAGGATGGCGCCCTTGAACTTCGCTTTCCAGGCGCTCCACTGCGCCCACATCTCCTGCATCTGCTGCGGCGAAGGCTGGAACGTGCCGAGCGCCATGCCGGCCTGCGGCGCCTCGGGTAACGTGCGATAAAGAAACAGGAACTTGGTCGTGGACATGGTTGCTTCTCCAAGGGTGTTCCGCGCCGGGTTGGCGGGGTCTCGACTGGACGACGTCGCAGGGCGTCGAAGTTGGACACGGTGGATGCTCTTTGGTCGCCAGGCCTGATGGAGCCTTCTGGCGGCCCCGTTTGTCAATCGTAGGCTTGCGATATGTCGAGAGCTCGAACGCGCGGGACGGCGGAGGTGCTGGACGGAGTGTTTCGGCATGCATTGCTGCTGGCGCTCGGGGCGCCCGTGCTCACGGGTTGCGGGAAGGCCGACGGCATCGAGCATGAGCCGGGGTTTGTGGCTGCGCCCTGCGACGACACGGGGCAGCCGAAATACCTGGAGGGGCTCGATCCTTCTCCGACCGCCGACGGGATGCTGCTGACCCGTCAGGTCAGCGACCAGCCGCTCCAGGTGCTCGAGCAGGTGGGTACCCCGTGCTCCAACGCATCCGACGAGCACGCTTGCCAGGTGGACTTCTATCAGTCGCGGCCGGTGGGCTTCACTCTCGGAACGTACGGGCAGCTCGAGCGCTTTGTACAGCTCCGAGTCTCACGCGGCGATGAGGTGCAGGTCATCACCGCGTACGACCAGCTGCGCGAGTTCCTGGCGCCGGTGAACACTCCGGCAGAGGCCGTGCTCGCAGCGTCAGATGGCTACGATGTGCGCTGTGGGCGCGCCGGGAGTCGCCCCGTGGCCGACGGCTTCGAGGTGCAGCTGTTTGCGTACCCCGGCTGCGACGGGCGCACTCGCTACCTGCTGCACGTGGACGCGGACGGCAACGTCTCGAAGGTATCTTCAGAGGTCGAGCACGAGGCGGACCCCGGCTGCGTCGTCGGGCGGCGGCCGGCGGGGCTCGAGCTGTGCTCGTTGCCCGAGCGTGATGAGCTGGCGGCGCACTTCGCCCGCTCCGCCGAGCTGGAGGCGGCTTCGGTGCAGGCATTTGCTACTCTGATCTCGGAGCTCCGAGCGCACGGCGCTCCTGCGTCGCTCCTGGCTCGCGCCGCCCGCGCCGGTCGCGATGAAGTGCGGCACGCTCGCGACGTTGCGCGCCTGGCGCGCAGCTTCGGCGGCCGAGTGCGCCCGCCGCGCGTAACGTGCATCGCTCCGCGATCGCTGGAAGAGGTCGCTCTGGAGAACGCGGTCGAGGGCTGCGTGCGAGAGACGTACGGCGCGCTGATCGCCGCGCACCAGGCGCGCTGCGCGGCCGACCGTCGCGTGCGCGCCCTCTATGCCCGCATCGCCCGCGACGAGACGCGCCACGCCGCGCTGTCGCTCGACGTGGCAGCCTGGGCGGCGCCAAAATTGTCGGCCGCAGCGCGGCAGCGCGTGGACATGGCCAGCCGGCGCACGCTGGCGGCCTTGCACGACAGTCTGCAGACGCCGTTTGCCGCGGCGCTGATCAGCGCCGCGGGCTTACCGCGGCCCGAGGTGGCCACCGCGTTGTTGCAGCAGCTGCACAGCGCTCTATCGGCGCGCGGCGTGCCCGGCTGGGCGAGCTGAGGCCGTCTCGCTGATTGAGTCAGCTCGCGAGCTTGCTGACAATCCATTGATTCAAGCTGACGCCCTCGCGCTCGGCGTCCTGCGCCAATCGAGCATGCATCGAGACAGGTAAGCGCAAGCGCAGATTGCCCGAGTAGCGCCGCTCCGGCGCGGGAATCGCTTCCCCGTTCCTGCGGGCCGCGTCGATCAGCAGCGTCAGGACCTCCCGGCCGTTGCGGGTTGCTTCTTCCAGTGTTGCACCATGGGTACGAGCACTCTGCCACGCAGGCAACGTGACCACGTAGCAGCCATCTTCCTCGGACCAGAGCAGGACCATCTGATAGTCGTCAGGGCTTGGGTGCTCCAATCTTGATCGCTGCGATGGCTTCTTCGACCTGGGCTTCTTGGTACCTTTTCGCATCGTCACCTTCCTTGCCGCTCAGAACCACGAAGCGCCCAGTTGGGTGGATCCACTTTCGATGAGAACCTTTGGCCGCTTGCCGCACAAAGCCTGCTTTCCTGAGCAGCGCCTCCAAGCTTTTGATCTCGGGCGGCATGGGGACATGGTACCACGGGTGGTGTCAAGGCGCCACGGCTGGTAATCGCGACGTGGGGTCGCTTGCTCAGCCCGCCGCTGCTGAAAGGCTCGGCGCCGCGCGTCCAGGCCGTCATCAGAATGAGCCCGCTGGGCGACGAGCATCAAGCGAAGCCGGCGCGCTTCAGCATCTTTCAGCCATTAACCAGCGACCACCGGTTCCGGAGTGTCATTCACCTGCGAAGCGAGGTCGCGCACGTCCTCGATCAAAAAGGGTTTCGCCTCCCGGTACAACAGCCCGAGGTCGATGTCCGACCCCGGTTGGGCCTGCTCGCGCGCGTACGACCCGCCCAGCACCACGGCCTGGATGCCCGGGAGCCGAGCCAGCCGCTCGCTGAGCGATTCCATCAAGATGCGCTGGGCGCTGGAGAGTGGCTGCGAGGTCATGCTCAGTTGTTCGGGGCGCCGCAGACGAGCCACTGGAGCAACAGCGCGCGATTCTCCGGCGTGAGCTCGCGGTGGCCGACAGGCATCTCGCAGTTGTAGATCTGGGTGAACACCGTCCGGCGCTCGGCATAGATCTGCTCGTAGTCGCTCAATAGCGTGCTCGAACGGCCGTTGCCGGGGAGATGGCAGACCGCGCAGTATTGTTGCATGACGCCGCTCACCTGCTGCGAATAGCTCGGCGTTGCGCTGGCGCAGTCGGAGTCATCGGGCAGGTCCGCTGGGCACTCCTCCTTGCTCGCACAGCCTGTCCCTTCGCCCAGGAGAATCGCCACGAGAAGCCATCCGAGCGCGCAGGGCCGCACGGAATCGGTGTACGTCGCGGCGGTTCAACCGTCCAGGAATCTGGGGGCCGAAAGCGGCGTTTCTCCGCAGCCCGCATCCGCTGCTGCGGCAAATGATCGCGGTTGCGCGGCCTGTCGCTGACGGCTACCTCTGAACGCGCTACTGGCGGTTTGGTAGGCATGAACTCCTCGGAACCTTCGTCGGCGGGGCCCAGGCCCTCGCGTTTTTGGCGCTTGCTGCCGCTGATCGTGCTGGGCGGCGCGTTCCTGCTCGCAGCAGCGCTCGGGCTCGAGGCGTATTCGTTGCGTGGCGCCGCCTCTCCCGCCGAGCAGTACGCCTGGCAGCAGCGCGAGGGCGGCGCGCTGCCGGAGTTGTGGAGCGTGCCGGCGTTCTCGTTCGTCGACCAGCACGGTAAACCGACCACGGAGCGCGATCTCGCAGGTAAGATCTGGATCGCGGACTTCATCTACACGCAGTGCACCAGCGCCTGTCCGTTGCTGTCCGCCAAGCTCGCGCTGGTGCGCCGGCAGTTGACGGATCCGCGCGTGAAGTTCGTCTCGTTTTCGGTCGATCCCGAGCACGACCAGCCAGAGGTACTGCGCAGCTACGAGCAGAACTGGGGTCCCGAGGATGCGCGCTGGGTGCTGCTCAGCACCGATCCGAAGGGCCTCGCGGCGCTCGCGGAGGGCATGCGAGTCGCGGTCAGCCCCACACAGGACCCAAACGATCCGATCCTGCATACGACGCTGTTCTTCCTGGTGGACTCCGCCTCCAAGGTGCGCGGCGCGTACGATAGCTCCGATGATACGGCGCTCGACCGACTGGTTCAGGATGCCCAGCGACTCATGGGCGTCGCGGCTGCTCAAACCGAGGTGGCCGCTCAGTCCGGTGCCGAGCTGTACTCGGCCCTCGGCTGCCGCGGCTGCCACGAGAACCCAAAGGTGGCGCCCGCGCTCGCCGGGCTGCTGGGGCAATCCGTGAAGCTCACCGGCGGCGACAGCGTGGTCGCGGACGATGCTTACCTGAGCGAGTCGATCACCGCGCCAGGAGCGAGGGTGCGGGCAGGTTATCTGAACCTGATGCCCGCGTACGGCACGCACTTGCAGGCGGCGCAGCTGAGCGCTCTGGTGAACTACCTGCACGAGTGGAAAGCGCCGGCCGTGAAAGACGGTCCGATGAACACGGCGGGAGCTCAGGAACCGGCTCGCATCGTGGAAGACCCGGTGTGCCACATGGAAGTGCGCGTCACGCCGGACACGCCGCACTTCGAGCACGGCGGGCAAATGCACTATTTCTGCTCCGAGAGCTGTGAAGAGAAATATCGTGCCAGCGTCGCCCAGCGCTGAACGCGCTCGCGATGGGCACGTCGCCGTGGCTGGCGCCCTGTTGATTCTCGCCGGCTGCATGGCGCCCGCAGCCGAGCGCATCTCTTGCCACGATGCTCTTCCGCCCGACCAGGCGAGCTTCAGCTCGTTGACGGCTCTCGTGCTCGATCCGCTGAAGGGCTGCACGGCCTCCGGGTGCCATGCTGGCGATACGCAACAGCACGGCGTGCGGCTCGATCAACCGGAGCTGATCTACGAGGAGTTCGCGCAGCACCCGGACGACGTCTATGCGCTGCTCGCCTCCGGGCAGATGCCGGAGGATGGAGTGCGCTGGAGCGAGGACGACCTGCGCTTGTTCCGTAGCTGGTACTGTGACGGCGCGTTCCCACCGTGACTGCGGTGGGCCAAAGCTGGCGCGAACTTGCCAGGCGGTGACAAGATGGAGCGCCGGTTTCGCGCTCGCCTGCCACGCTGGGGCTGAAAGGCCTTCACCCCTGGCGCTGCCCTCGATCAGACTGCTCGGCAAGGCCCTGGCGAAGTGCCGTCGTGGCGTTCTATCTCTGAGTCATGCGAGAGGTTCGTCCCGGCAGGCCTTTTCCCCGTGGCGCCCACTTCGATGGGCACGGCGTCAACTTTGCAGTCTACTCCAGCGTCGCAAACCGCGTGGAGGTGTGCATCTTTGCTGGCGACGACCCAGCGCGTGAGCTCGAGCGCTTCGATCTGCAGGAAGGCGTGGGACATGTCTTTCACGGTTACGCGGAAGGCCTGAAACCAGGAGCTCTCTACGGTCTGCGGGTGCACGGATCCTATGAGCCCCACCTCGGGCATCGTTGCAACCCGCAGAAGCTGGTGGTCGATCCTTACGCGCGTGCCATCCACGGTGAGATCGATTGGGCACAGCCGGTCTTTGCCTATGAAGCCGGCGGGGAGGATGCCGACCTGTCTCTGGATCGGCGCGATAGCGCGGCCGGCGTTCCCAAGGCCGTCGTCGTGGACGAGCGGTTCGACTGGGGGAACGACCGCGCGCCGGAGATCCCCTGGCGCGACACGATCATCTACGAGCTGCACGTGCGCGGGTTTACCCAGCTGCACCCGGAGATCCCCGAGAACGTGCGCGGCAGCTATGCCGGCCTCGCGCATCCCGCGGCCATCGGACATTTGCAGAGGCTCGGCGTGACCAGCGTCGAGTTGCTGCCCGTGCACGAGTTCGCGGACGACGGGTTCCTCGCGGATCGCTCGCTCCGCAACTACTGGGGCTACAGTACGCTCGGCTACTTCGCCCCCGAGCAACGCTACGCGAGCGATGGGCGCCCGGGCGCTCAGGTCGCCGAGTTCAAGGCCATGGTGAAGGCGCTGCACGCGGCAGGGATCGAGGTCCTGCTGGACGTGGTCTACAACCATACCTGCGAGGGCAACCATCTCGGTCCGACGTTGAGCCTGCGCGGCATCGACAACTCGACGTACTACTGGCTGATGCCGGAGGCGCGCTACTACCTGGACTTCACCGGCACGGGCAACAGCTTGAACGCTTCACGCCCGGAGACCGCTCGTCTGATCGTCGACTCGCTTCGCTACTGGGTGAATGAGATGCACGTCGACGGCTTCCGCTTCGACCTCGCCACGACCATCGGTCGCGTCGGTGCCGGCGAGTTCAGCCGGCAGGCGGCCATCTTTCAGATCATCAACCAGGATCCGGTACTGTCCCGCGTGAAGCTGATCGCGGAGCCCTGGGACTGCGGCACCGGCGGCTATCAGGTCGGCAACTTTCCCGAGCCGTTTCGCGAGTGGAACGGCAAGTTTCGGGACGCCATGCGGCGCTACTGGAAGGGTGACCAGAACCTCGCGTCGGAGGTGGGCTATCGCCTGAGCGGGTCTCCCGATTTCTATCAGGGTGGAGGGCGCCAGCCGCAGGCCGCGATCAACTTCATCACTGCGCACGACGGCTTCACGCTCCATGACCTCGTCACCTACGGTCACAAGCACAACGAGGCGAACGGCGAGCGCAATCAGGATGGCGCCGATGACAATCAGTCCTGGAACCACGGCTTCGAGGGCGAGACCGACGACGCAGCCATCGTGGCCCTGCGCGAGCGCCAGAAGCTGAACATGCTCGCCACCCTGCTGCTGTCGCAGGGCGTTCCCATGCTGCTCGGTGGGGACGAGATGGGGCGGACGCAGCGGGGTAACAACAACGCCTACTGCCAGGATAACGAGCTCTCCTGGTTCGACTGGAAGCTCGATGAGCGACGCAGGAACCTGCTCGAGCAGACCCGACGCTTGATCGCGCTGCGGCGCAAGCATCCGGTGTTGCGCCATACGCGCTTCTTGACGGGCGACTTCATCTGGCACTCCGAGCTCAAGGATCTCGCGTGGCTGCGACCAGATGGCGAGGAGATGAGCCCCGAGGATTGGCAGCGGCCCTGGATCGCCTCGATCGGCTTGATGCTGGGCGGCGACGCAATTCGCATGCTCGACCAGAGCGGGCACCGGGTGGTGGGGGACGGTCTGTTGTTGCTCCTCAACGCCCATCACGAGCCCGTGACGTTCCAGCTGCCGGAGGAGGGCGGCGGCAAGTGGCTGTTGGAGCTGGACACGGCGGATCCGGCCAAGCCGGCGGACACTTCGTGTTCGGGGCCGTACCAGGTCGGCGGGCGCGCGCTGGCGGTGTTTCATCAACCCCTGCCTGCCGAGGTCGCCCGCGAAGCGAAGGCGGCGCCGGCCCGGGTGCTGCGCCGCGAGACGCAGCGCCGTCGTCGTCGCGCCGGGGTGGTGATGCCGTTGTTCTCGATCCGCTCGCAGTCCGGTTGGGGGCTCGGTGAAATCGCCGACATTCCGCGCTTCGCACGCTGGGCGCAGGCTGCGGGCTTCTCCGTGCTGCAGTTGTTGCCGGTGAACGAGGTGTCGGGCGCCGATCCCAGCCCGTATGCAGCGCTCTCTGCGTTCGCGCTCGATCCTGTCTATCTCTCCCTGGATGCCTGTGAAGACTTCACTGCAGCGGGCGGAAGAGAGGCTCTGTCTCCCGAGCAGCGCGCGCGCCTCGATGCTGCGACCCAGGCCCAGCTGGTCGACTGGGGTACGGTCCGCGCGCTGAAGCGTGAGGCGTCTGCGCTGGCCTTCGAGCGCTTTCTCCGCGACGAATGGCGCAAGAACAGCGAGCGTGCCGAGCAGCTCGCCGGGTTCATGAAAACGAACCGCGCCTGGCTCGACGACTACGCCCTGTTCAGCGTGCTGCACGAGCAATTCGGCAAGAGCTGGCTGGAATGGCCTCGCGACGTGCGGGATCGGGAGCCGGGCGCCATCGCGCGGGCCCGCGATGAACACGCTGACGAGCTGCTGCGAGCCAAGTGGCTCCAGTGGCAGCTCGATGTGCAGTGGCGTGGGGCGCGCCGAGAGGCCAGCGCCCTGGGCGTGGAGCTGATGGGCGATCTTCCGTTCATGGTCGGCGTGGACTCCGCCGACGTTTGGTCGAACCGGCAGCTCTTTCGCACTGATCTCCACGTGGGAACACCGCCGGACGATTTCTGTGAGGCGGGCCAGGATTGGGGGCTCCCCGTCTACGACTGGCGGGTGCTGGAGGACAACGGCTTTGCCTGGCTGAAGGCGCGTGCCATGCGCTCGGGCGAGCTCTTCAGCCTGTATCGCGTCGATCACGCCATCGGCTTCTATCGCACCTACTTTCGTTCGTCGGACGGCAAGTCCAGCGGGTTCACACCTGCGGATGAGGCGGCGCAACTGCAACTCGGCGAACGCCTGATGCGGCTGATGACCCGCTGGGCGGAAGTGATTGCCGAAGATCTCGGGACCGTGCCGCCGTTCTTGCGCCCGTCTCTGGAGAAGCTGGGCGTGGCGGGCTATCGCGTGCTGCGCTGGGAAAAGGAAGCAGACGAATACCGCGACCCGGCGTCGTGGCCCGCCGTTTCGGTGTGCACCAACGCCACGCACGACACCGATACCACGGCGGAATGGTACGATGCCCTCTCGCGCGAAGACCGGGAGCGACTGAAGAAGATCCCGTCGCTCTCCAGCCTGGAGCCGGAGCAGGGCTTTGATGCCGGTGTGCGGGATCTCTTCTTGCACGCGCTCTATGACGCACCTTCCACGCTCGTGCTGGTCCTGTTTCAGGACGCGCTCGGCACGCGCGATCGCATCAACACGCCGGGCACCGTGGACGCGGCGAACTGGTCCTATCGCATGGCGATGACGGTCGAGGAGCTCGCGGCCGATCAGGAGACGACGGGACGCCTGGCGCAGCTCGCGAACGACGCCGGTCGCAGTCCGGTGGTCGCGACTGGAACGGCGGTGACTGAAAATGCCGCAGGGCCCGCGTCGCGGCGCGTGGAGGGTTAGGTCGGGCCGGGGACAGGCCGCTGGCAGTTGTCGCAGTGCTGGCAGGGCTCGCCGGCGGGGTCCCCGAAGTATTCTCGCAGATGCTGCATGCGGCAGCGCGTGGTTTGCCCGTAGCGCATCATCATGGCGATGCGCTCGCGATCCAGCGCCTGGCGCGCTTCGAAGGTGGCGAGGAATTCCTCGAGCTCGTGCTCGCCGAAGTTGCGACGGAGCGCGATGCCGCGGCCCGAGCGGCGCAGCAGATCCATGTTTTCGAGCACTGCAACGATCACGCGGGTCCGGCGCGCGGTGGACCCAGTCGATTCGGCGAGTTGCTGTAGGGTCCGGATCCCAGCTGCGCCGCGCTCCGCGAGCGCGCGAATCACGCCCAGCGCTTCATCGCGCCTGGGGTGCTTGTTGCCGAGAAAGAAGCTGCGGATGCGCTTGTCTTCCAGGCGATAGAACAGGATCACCCGCGCGGGCAGCCCGTCCCTGCCGGCACGGCCGGCTTCCTGATAGTAGCTCTCGAGCGACTCGGGGAAATTCCAGTGCACGACGCAGCGAATATCCGGCTTGTCGATGCCCATCCCAAACGCCTGCGTCGCTACCATCAGAGGAACCTCCCCGGACATGAACCGTTCCTGAGCCCGAGCTCGCTCACTGGCGCGCATCTGGCCGTGATAGCGAGCAACGGACCAGCCCGCCTGTTCCAGCCAGTGATGAAGCTCGTTCACGCGGCGTACGGTGGCGGCATACACGATGATGGAGCCGGTCGTTTCCGAGAGCAGCGTGAGCAGCTCGTGTTGCTTCTGCTCTTCGTTCACGGTGCGAGCCACTTCCAGCGAAAGATTGGGGCGCTCAATGCCGCCGTAGACGAGCTCGGGATGCCTCATGCCCAGGCTGCTCTCGATCTCCGCTGCCACCTCCGCCGTGGCTGTGGCGGTGAGGGCCATGATCGGCGGGCGTCCGAGCGACTCGATCACATGGCGCAGCTCGGCGTAGGCAGGCCGGAAGTCGTGGCCCCATTGGGACACGCAGTGGGCTTCGTCCACCACGAACAGTGCCACTCCACGCTCTCGCAATGGCTGCACGTGCTCGGGGCTCTGCAGCCGCTCCGGAGTGACCAGCACGATGTCGTGCGCTCCGTCGCTCAGTGCGGACTCCTGCTCACGGCGTGCGCTCTCCTTCACGGTCGAGTCCAGGCGCGCGGCTTCGATCTCGGCTTGCTGCAGGCGATCGTGCTGGTCCTGCATCAGCGCGATCAGCGGGGAGACCACGACCACAGCGCCGCCGAGAAGCAGGGAAGGCAGCTGGTAGCACAGGGATTTCCCGGCGCCCGTGGGCAGAATCCCCAGAGTGTCTCGTCCCCGGAGTGCGTTCGAGATCAGCTCGCGCTGGCCCGGACGAAAATGCTCCACGCCGAAGCGTTGGCGGGCAATTTGCCGCAGCTCGCTCCAGCTGAATGCGTCGCCTGGCTCTAGGTGGCCCTCCGCCATCAGTATCGATGAGGAATGCAGAACTCATGCCACCAGGGGCTGCTCCGCGAGCGCACCGGCCCAGCGCCGTGCGCAACCCGTGTAGGCGAGCAGCGTGGAGCCGGTGAAGCGAAAGCGAAAGTCGTCTGGCACGACGCCGGTCAGCACCAAGCGCCAGAACGCCCGGGACAGGATGACGGGCTGTGAGCCGTGTAGCTCGGTGACCCGCATTTCGTGCTCGGCGCACAGCGCAGCCAGCTCACGGGGTTTGATGAACAAGCGAAGGACGTGCATGTCCCTCGGGGTGTGTCGAACGAACCACTCCACGCCCTTGATGATCACCAGCCATGCCAGTGGATTTCGGTTGAAAGTATGAAAGAAGAACGCACCACCGGGTTTCAGCACCCGGGCTACTTCGGCGATGGCGCGTGCCGGTTGTTCCACGTGCTCCAGAAAATCCATCGCGCACACCACGTCGAAAGTGCGGTCGGGGAACGGCAGCAGCAGGGCGTCACCGAGCACGTACCGCGCTTTGCCTGTTGCATCATGGCGGGCCGCGACTTCGATGCTGGAGCGCGACGCATCGAGGCCGGTCACCTCGAACCCGGCACCGGCCAGGTAGTTGCTCAGAAAGCCCGCACCACAACCGACGTCGAGCACCCGGGCTGCGGTGCCATGCAAGCGCGAGATCCGTTCGACTAGCCACGGATTCCGGAGGCGGGATTCGGCGCGCAGGAGCGCGACCGGGTCGTCCCGGGCGTCGTACCAGCGATCGCCGAGCTCGTCGTAGATGACGTTGTTGACTTGCTTCGAATGGAGGTTCTCCATGGGGCATTCCAGTAGAGGGTCTGATAAGCGGCGAAGGCGGCCGTCGTGCTCGCGCACAGCCAAAGCAGCCCCCGCTCGTGATGAAACCAGAGCCAGGCCCCGGCACCGAGCACGATCGGGTGTAGAATGAAGAGCAGCGCGTGCAGCCAGTGCTCGAGCGGCGGGCAGTGCTCGGCATGCAGGAGCTCATCCTTGGTCACCAGCAGGCACGAGATGGAACCCAGCGCCGCGTACAGGCGGAGGTGCCCGAGCCCGGGCTCGAGGCTCAGAGCCAGACACCAGCAGGCCAGCACGCTCAGCGTATCGAGCGGGTGTCCAATTCGCTCCCAGCGCGGCAGGCCGCGGGCGCGATGAAAATGCAGCTCATCCACCAGCATGCAAAGAGCCTGGAGCGCCAGCGGGAGCAGCGCCCAGATCAATGGCCGGCCACCTTCCGCAACACCGCGCCGGAGAGCGTCAGGCCGGGGCCAAAGGCGAGGCTCACCACCAAATCTCCCTCCTTCACCAGCGCGGACCGGGCCATTTGCTGCCAGATGTGCGGCAGGGTCGCGGAAGACATGTTCCCTCGCTCGCGAAGTACGCGCCGGCTGAAGGCAATCTGCGATTCGCCGAGGCCCAGCGCAGCCGCGAGCTGATCCAGGATCCTGGGCCCGCCCGGGTGGATCGCGAAGAACGCAGCCTTGCCGGCTGAGCTGGTCCGGCCGGCCCTGCCCAGGAGCTCGTCCACGAAGGAGGAAATCGAGCGCGCGATCTTCTCCGGGACGTCACGGGCCAGGACCATCTCCAGGCCGAAGTCGGAACAGGACCAGGCCATGGAATCGGTGGAGTCGGGCGCGATCCATTCCGCCTGCGACAGCAGCGCGAGTCCGGGATCGGCTCGCTGCGAGAGCTCATCCGGAAAAACGGAATAGGCGATATGACCGTCGGAAAAGAGGCTCTGAATCACCAGCTGCTCGGCTTCATGGCGCAAGGGCTGCAAGTGGAGAGAGCACAACTCGGTGTGGACGATGTCGACGCGGCGGCTGCCGGAGCCCGCGCCACTGGAGCCAGGGGCCGAGGCGCTGAAGCCGGCTGCGATGTGCAGCGCCGGAAGGGCAGCGTAGCAACCCATGTGATAGGCGTGGGTGACGCGAGTGACGGTGCCCCAGCCCCTGGCGGAGACGAGCCGTTGTGCCGCGCTCGGGCTGTCGTAGCCCGTGCAAGTAACATGGATGAGCTGCTCCGGCGCCGACTCGACTTCCACGAACAGGCGGGTGAGCGCGCGGCTCGCGATGCGGCTGAATGCCTGAGTTCGTGCGCGCATGCCCGCGCCGTGAGAGCAATCGGAGAAGCGATAGATCTCCATGTCGGTCCAGCAGTCGTGCGCACAATCGTCAATCTCGTGCCCCCTGGACGCGATCTTGTCCTCGCCGCACGCGAAGCGACGGAGCCGCCTGCGCATGGACTCGAGAAAGGCGGGCTCATCGAAGGGCCGCTCCTGCTCCGCCGCCAGTTGCGCCTCGGCGCGCGTATGGGCGAGCGCGAGCCACTCCAGCGTCTGCGCCTGCACGGGCCGGTGCGCGGGCAGGAGCGAACGAAAGTCACCGAGCACGATCATGAGACCGCCCTCACATGCCCGTGGTGCGTGGATACCAGATGGCGTCATGCTCCACGGCGAGCGTGCGCTCCACCGTGGCACTCCAGTGGCTGAATGGCTCAGTCAATGGCAACTCTGGCCTGCGCAGTCCCGCGCCGGGTAGGGCTCCTCTGGGAGCGCAGGGGCGCTCGATCAAGCCGGCCATCTCGGACCAAGTCTGCCGCCAAGAGGTGCGCGCGAGCCAGGCGCCCACCTCGGCCCGACCGGGGAGCGCCTGACCCGCGAGCACGCGCTCCATGGCAGCGACGCGCCCATCTGGCTCGCACGTCCGCGGCGGGCTCGCTGGTGGAGGGAGGTATCACGGTTCAACGCTGAATGGAGTTGGAGAGCGTGTTCTTCATGTCGCGGGCAGTGTCCTTGGCAGTTTGACCCACGTCGGAGAGGGCCTGTTTGGCTTCGCCGAGCAGTTCGTCCCGTTTGCTGCCGAGTAGCTCGCGCTCCGGTGCCGTCTCTGGCAGCAACAGCCCGATGCCGACGCCAGCGGCGATGGCCGCCATGCCCACCGCGAGTGGGTTCTCGTGGCTCACGCGGCGGGAAAATTCGCCCGCCCCCTGCAGCTCCCGCCCGACGAAGTCGCGTGCGCGTTCAGCGCTCTCGCTCACCCGTTGCCCTGCGTCTCGCGCCAAGTGCCGAGCTTCGTCCGTCTCCCGCTCCGCGAAATCGCGGACGCGCCCTTTCACCTCATCATACTTGCTCCCCGCACTCTCCGACACGCTTCGAACTCGCTCGCCGAAGCGGTCCCGCAGCTGCCGGGCCTGCCCGCCCGGGCCCGAGCTGTTCCAGCGCTCACCCTCGGGTCGGTACCGATCGCTATCGTAGTGGTACGCGCCCCTGCGCTGGCGACGATTGGCCATGAACCAGGCGGCTCCGATGCCCATCAGCGCCAGAGGTACCGCGTTTTCGCTGAGGAAGTCGCGGGTCTGACGCTCCACGTGGCGGACACTGCTGCGCAAGTCGTCTACCTTTTCCTGAACCGTTTCCATGGCGCTATCTTTCACCTCCCGGAATGTGTCCGTGGCCACGTTCTTGGCTTCTTGCAGGGTCTCCTTTGCGGCCGTCTTTGCCTCCTGCAAGGTCTCCTTGGCGTCGCTCTTCAGGCGCTCGGGGCTCAGCTGGCCCCCCAGTGTTCGCAGATCCTCGCTGATCTCGCCGCGGGTCTGTTCGATGCCGGCCTCCATCTCCGCGGTTTCCATGTCCTCGGGTTTGCTGGGGTCACCTGTGATCTTTTTTCGCTGAGTCATCTACCGGCCTCCGTAAAGGTCTGAACGTCTTTCTTCAGATTCTGAATCGTGCGCTCGGGTATCACCTCTGCTGCTGACGGGCGCTGCCGAGCGAGCAGCAAGTACCCGACCCCCGCCACGACCAAGCCGGTGATGAGGGCTGCTACCCAGGGCGCCATCACGTTCGCCAGCAGGAGGATCACCGCCGCCACGAGCGCCAGTAACCCAGCCAGCAGCAGGACGGCGCCGGCGATCGAGCCGAGCAGCTCGGTCTTCAGGCGCTGAGCCTTTTCACCGACCTCTGCTTTGGCCAGAGCGACCTCTTGTTGCACCAGCTTGGAGAGGTGTTCCCAGAGGTCGACCAGTGTTTCCTGGAGCGGCGGTTCCGAGCCATGCTCTTGGCGCCCGGTGAGACCAGGCGGGGGTAGACGGCCGCTCGTGCCTTGCGCTGGCAAGGGCGCGCGGTCCGTCATGTCGTGCCCCTCGTTGCAGGACGGTCTGCTCCTGCATTCTCGGCGCGCCAGTCACCGAGGCTCGCACTGGTGCCCTGTGCTCGTAAGTGCGGCTGGCCATCGTTCTTCGAGGGAGAGCTCTTGAAGAAGCGCCCGATCGCGAGCCCCACCAGGAACGCTCCGCCGAAGAACATCGCCGGGCGAGAGCGCGCGAAGCGTTCCGCATCACTGCGCAGGTGCCGCACATCGACCCTGCTGACGTAGCCGGCAACTCTGTCGATGCCGTTGCTCGCGCGCTCTGCGAGCCGCGCCGTGAACTCGTCCTCCGGGCGCAATGTTTCGCCCGCGTGCCGTAGCTCGAGCGCGACCCGCCGCACCCGCTCGGCTGCCTGAGCTCGGGCGGATTCGGCGCGCTGCCGGGTCTGATCGACCTGGCTCGCTACCGCGTTCTTCACCTGCTCGGCAGCTGCTTGTGTCTTACCAGATAGGCCGCTGCTACCTCGTTCGCCATTGCCCGTTCGTCCCGTAACTGTATCTTGCTGGTCTGCCATTGGCGTTTGCCTATGCTCGTGCCGTGCCAGCTCGTGGGAGCGGGATTCTCGGCCTTCCCCGGTGGCTCGGCGACTCGTATTGTCTCGGGCATTCTGTTGCGCTCCGTGGCGTGCCGTCGCGAGGTGAAAAGCCCTGGGTGCGCGCAAAAGGCTCATCCGCGAAAGCAATGGCTGCTCGCCCGTAGCGCTCAGAACTGACCCATGGCGAATGCGCCGACCTGATCGCGAGCCATTACCGGGCTGAGGGCGAGGTGCGGGTGCTGCTCATCCCCGATCAGGTACCAGCTGTGCGTGGTCTTCTCGGGTACGAACAGGCTCATGAGCATGCTCAGCGCACCGAGCCCCTGCACGACACCGCTGCCGATCAGCAAGGTCGTGTTCAGTGTTTTGTGGTTGCAAGGCTCGGCATCGCAGTCCCGGTCTTTCAAGGCCATCCAAGGACCGACCACTGGATAGAACAGCTTGTTCTCCGAATCGCGGTTGGAGAACCCGGCGGCAATTGCGGAAGCCCCGTATGCACCGCCCAGCAGCACGACTCCGGTCACGAGCAAGGGCCGGTTGGGAACGGAGGAAGAGCGCGTCGTCGGCTCGATCACTGGCTCCTGCAGCACCGGTGCCGCGGTGGTCGACACAGCCGGGGTGTTCTCCGGAATGGGATTGGGAGTAGGGGCATTCGAGCCCGGTGCTTGCTGTGCGGGGCTGACAGCCGCCCATGTGATCAAAAACGCAGCACTCAGCGCCACCGTCGAACGCGAACGAGGGAAGGTCATATCGTCTCCTGTGTTTTGGGCTCGAGGCTTTCGCCTGCGCATCGGCCTCGTCCCGTCCAGCCTTCTTCAAGGCAAGTTGCACGCCGGCCTCGAGTGCCTCCAGCCGGTCTGCGGCGCAGCGGCATGGTTGCTGCACCTGCTTCAGCGTCATCAGCAGGGAGTAGCACCATGAAGAGCCTCGCACGTGTGTTCATAGCCACCGCCTCGCTAGCCGCCGTTGCATGTGGCGCCAGCCGTCCGCCGCCGACGGACCACCTCGCGACCGCCATCGCCGCTGTCCATGGCGCGCAGGTGGCAGGGGCCCAGCAGGTGCCCAAAGCGGCGCTGCAGCTGAAGCTCGCCGAAGAACAGGTGGCACAAGCTCGGCGGATGATGAGTGATGGAAAGAACGAGCGCGCCGACTTCATGACCCTGCGCGCGTTCAATGATGCGCAGCTGGCCGTCGCGCTGGTGCGCGCCGAAGAGGCTAAGGCGCAGGCACAGCAGGCCGCCAGTCAGGCGAGCGGCACGAGCACGCAGACGCAACCCTGACGCGCACGGTGATCTCGATTCCAGCTAACCGCGAAGGAGCGATGCAATGTCTCAAGTCAAGCAAAGTGCAGCGATGGGATTGATTCTGCTGGCCGCGGGCTGCGCCAGCGCACCACCCCAAAACTTGAAGGACGCCCGGTCCGCGTATCACCGGGCGGCGGACGGCCCCGCCAAGGACCTCGCACCCTCGCAGTTGCACGCGGCGAATGTCTCGCTGTCCCTGGCCGAAAAGACGTTTGACGACGAGGGCAACTCCGAGAACGCGCGTGATCGGGCTTACGTGGCGATGCGCAAGGCTGAATTGGCCGAAGTGCAGGCCGAGATCGCGAAGGACACGCAGCTGGCTCAGCAGGCCAAGCAACGGAGCGAGCAAACGGCGCTGCACCAGCGCGACGAGCTGAAGCAAGAGCTGCAGCAGACGCGCGAGCAACTGAACGCTGAGACTCAGCGGCGGCAGGAAGCCGAGGCTGCCCAGCAGAAAGCGCTCGCCCAGCTCGGCGATGTCAAGGATGAGGCGCGCGGGACCGTGATCACCATCCCCGGGAGCGTGAGCTTCGCGAGTGGAAAGGCCACGTTACTGCCGTCTGCCTCGAACCGTTTGCAACAGGTGGCCACGGCGCTGAAGCAGGGCGACAACCAGTCCAAGATCATCGTCGAAGGGCACACGGACGCCACGGGCTCGCCGGAGAAGAATCAGCAGCTTTCGATGCAGCGTGCCGAGGCGGTGCGGAAGTCCCTGATCTCCGACGGTGTGCCGGCTGACCGCGTGCAGGCCGTTGGCTACGGTGAAACTCGGCCCGTGGCGGACAACGCTTCGCCTGCCGGGCGAGCTACCAACCGGCGCGTCGAGATCGTCGTCCAATCCGCCAACAATAACCAGGAGCCCCGCAACACGAACCCGCACCCCACCAGCTCGAAAGCGGAGCCGCCCAACATGAACCCGCAGCCCACCGGCACCAGCCCGCAGCCATCCTGAGCGACGGGGCGGCTTTTTCGACACGCCCGTGCGCTGGGGCCCGGGCCGCCTGTGCCGCGCCTATCGCCTCTTCAAGAGATCCAGCGCGGGAGACGTGATGTAGAGGTAAGCGAGGCACATCTCGTCGGCGGTGCCCTCGCCCCAGGTGACGGTCTCGGTGCGCGAGCGCGTGTCGTAACCGCAGCGGATCGAGAGCGCATCGAGGCTGGGGAAGGCGAGGGCCGTGTCGTACCACCACGTGCTCTGCCAGTGGAAATTCCAGCGATCGACGTCGACGAGGCAGGTGGACTCACCTCCCGACTCCAGATCCATGTGCAGCGAGCGTCCGAGCCAGTGCATGTGCGGCAGCACGCCGTGGATGGTGAGCGGCGCCGGTAGGTTGAGTGCTACGCGCCGGCTCGCCTCGGCGTTGGCTTGCCCGGGCGGAAGAACCAATCCGAGATCCGCCATGGGCGCATAGTAGCCGGGGCGCGCGACGCTGTCGGAGAGGCGCAGCCGCACGCGCGTGTGATCGGGGTAGACGCCCTGCGCGAGGTTGTAGTGGACCTGCAGGATGACGTTGCGACCAGCGGCGAGCGCGACGCCCGTGCCCTCGGGCAGATAAGTGGGTCCGGCGCCGGGGGCCCAGCCGGCGAACAGATCGGCATCGACACCGGGACCACCGAAGCAGGTATAGCCTTCGCCAGGCTCGGCAGCGTCGAGCTCTGTCGCTTGCGTCGCGGCAGCGTCATTCCGGGGCTGGAAGGCGATCACGTGATGCACGACGCGCGGGTCGCCGGGCAGGACCTCGAAGCCCGTGACGTAAGCGTTGCTCGCGCTCGGCGCAGGCAGTACGAAGCAGTGATAGTCGTCTTGCCGCGCCGGGTCGTCGTGTTGCGGCGAGTACTCCGAGTTCATCGTGAGCTCGGCATCCACCTGGTCGAGGCCGCTCGGCGGCGCAGGAGCGGGACGCGCCAGCGCGCGGTCTCCCTCGAGCGCGCCTTGCTCCGCCCAGGCCTGAAACGTCGCGATCTCGCCGTCGTCGAGCCAGCGCGCGTTGGCGTAGGTGTTACAGCTGCCGCCGTTGTCGACGGGCATCGGCGGCATCTCGCGAGCGGCCGTGGCCGCGGCGATGGATCGAGCATGGGGCGCCGCCGAGTCGTAGTCGACGAGGGAGAAGGGCGCGATCGAGTCGGGCTGGTGGCAGCCCGTGCAGTGGCGGGCAGTGATCGGAGCGATGTCGCCGTAGAACGTCACGGCGCCGGCAGGAGCGCTCTCGGACGCATCCCCGGAACGAGTGGGCTGTGAGGCAGCGGGAGCCTGTGGGTCCGAAGACGAGCAGGCGCTCACCGTCAGGAGCGAGAGGCAGAGACTGAACGGAGTACCGTGGCGCATGATGCAATCTAGACCGACCTAGCAGGCGGGCCAGCGAGGCGCCAGGGCACCCGGCTGTTGGTGGTGTGGCCAAATGACTCGGCACCCCGCTGACGTCGCGCGGTGGGCATATTCTAGGGTCGTGAGCTGCCGGGCGGCGCCGAGCCATTCCAGCTGAACCCCAGCTCTCGCAGCTGCTCCGGCGAGGGCTCGCTGGGCGCGCCCATCATCAGGTCTTCCGCGCCCTGGCTGAGAGGGAAGGCGATCACCTCGCGAATGTTGGGCTCGCTCGCGAGCAGCATCACGATGCGATCGACGCCGGGGGCCAGCCCGCCATGCGGTGGCGCGCCGTAGCGAAAAGCAGACAGCATTCCGCCGAAGCGGCGCTCGACCTCCGCCTCGTCGTAGCCAGCGATGCGAAAGGCTTCGAGCATGATGTCGGGGCGATGATTGCGGATCGCTCCGCTCGACAGCTCGATGCCGTCGCACACGATATCGTACTGGTGCGCGAGGACCTGCAGCGGGTCGCCGCGCAAGGCGTCGAGGCCGCCCTGCGGCATGGAGAAGGGGTTGTGACTGAACTCGATGCGACCCGTATCTGGATGGGCCTCATACATGGGGAAGTCCACGACCCAGCAGAAGCGATGGCTGCCGCGCTCCACGAGATCCAACGCCTCGCCGACTGCGGCGCGGAGCTCGGAGGCGGCGCGCTGAACGCTGCCACCGCAGCCGGCGAGAAGAAGAACCACGTCTCCGGCGCTGGCACTCACCGAGTGCCGGAGCCCGTCACGCACGCTCGCGGAGCTGCGCGCCAGCGGGCCGCGCTCGGGCTCCGAGCAAATCAGCCAGGCGAGCTCGCCGCCCGCCTGGCGTAGCGCGTTCGCGCGCTCCTCGAAGAAGCGACGGGGGAGGC
>JAICTU010000437.1 GCA_025936205.1 Polyangiaceae bacterium
GGCAATCTGATCGACGGCGACGGCTGCTCCTCGGCCTGCACGATCGAGACCGGCTTCACCTGCCCAGGTCCCGCCGACTGCGAACGCGGCGCGACCGGCGAGTGCGTGCTGCGCGTGCCGGTGGTGTTCCGCGACTTCCCGGCGACGCAACCCGACTTCATCGACAGTCAGAACAGCTGCACCGCGCTCACGCGCGGCGTGGTGGCGCCCAAGCTCAATGCCGCCGGCAAACCGGTGCTCGCGGGAACCGGCGCTGTGCTCACCAATGCGTGCATGAGCACGCCCGAGAATTTCAACGCCTGGTACACGGACCATGCCGGCGAAGTGACGGTGGTCGGTGAGCTGGTGCTGTACCAGAACCCGGACGGCTCTTACGTCAACCGCTACGGCGCCAATGGCGAGAAGTGGACGTACACCGCCAACGGCACGCAGAGCCAGATGGGCGCGACCCTGGCCGCCTGCCAGGCAACCTGCCTGGATCGAGCCATCAACGGCCAGGCGCCGCTGACGGGGCCGCAGCTGCGCTGCGCGGATCAATGCCGGAATGCCACCGACGCGGTGCAACGCTTCACCACGGGTGGGCTGCAGCAAGCGCAGCAGCAGCTCGCGCAGGCCATGAATGCGAATCCGCCGGATCCAGTGGCCATCGCGGACGCGCAGGCGGCGGTGGATGCCGCGCAGGTGCAGCTCGCCGATCTGCAGGCCACGGCCGCTACCTGCACCACGGACTGCCAGGCGCTGCTCGATGCCCGCGTCGCGCCCTGCGTCGCCGGCTGCAAGGTCTGCGACTATCCGCAGACTGGCTACTGCTACGGCGGCACCCAGCAAACGCTGGACGGCACGCCGCTGTTCTTCCCGGTGGACAGCGTGACGGGCCCGACCGCGAACGCGGTGAAGGCCACCATTCCCGCGCAATACGGGCTCCCGCCCAACGGCCAGGGCACCAGCGTCTTCTCCGGGTTCCCGACGGAGGACACGGTGTTCCCCGGCGCTCGCCCCCACAACTTCTACTTCACGACCGACGTGGAGTACTGGTTCACGTACAGCGCCAACATGAAGGCCACCCTCACCTTCCTCGGCGACGATGACGTGTGGGTCTTCATCAACGGCAACCTCGCGGTCGATCTGGGCGGGCTGCACGTGCCCTCGAAGGGCTCGGTCACGATTGACGCCGCCGCCAATCAAGTCACGAGCGTCACGCAGGACGGCCGAGGGCTGGAGACCACGCCACCAACTGCTGCTGCGCCGGTCACGGTGCGCTCGACGCCGGGCGATTTCGGGATGTCCGCCGGCAACGTGTACAAGATCGACATTTTCCACGCGGAGCGGAAGATCACCGGTTCCTCCTTCCAGCTCACGCTCGCCGGCTTCGACGCACAGCCCAGCAGCTGCGAGGCGAAGTGCGGCGACGGCATCCTGAGCTTCGGTGAGGAGTGCGACAACGGCGTAGACGGCAATATCGGCGGCTACGGCGAATGCGATGCGAACTGCAAGCTGGGGCCGTTCTGCGGCGACGGGGTCAAGGACGTGGACTTCGGCGAGACCTGCGACGTCGGCCCCGGCGGCGACGCCACCTGCCGCGGCTGCAAGATCTTCCAGCTGCGCTGAGCGGAGGCAAAGAATGGGGCCGGGCCTCAGCCGCCCGGCCCTTTCCGTCGCATCGGGGCGCGCACCGGCCTCGTACGCCTGCTAGAACTGGAGATGGCCAAGACCAAGATCCAGTGGGTGGAGTACGTCTTCAACCCCTGGTGGGGCTGCGTGCAGATCTCTCCGGCCTGCGATCACTGCTACGCGATGGTGCTCGCGCGTCGCATCGGGCGCAGGCTCTTTGGGCATCCCGTCGAGTGGGGGCCCGGCGGGCAGCGCGGCTACGCGGGCGAGCAGCGCTGGGCAGAGCCGCTCGCCTGGAACCGCAAAGCGCTGCAGCAGGGCGTCCGCCCGCGTGTGTTTTGCGGCTCGATGATGGACGTATTCGAGGGGCTGAAAGAGCAGCGCCCGTATCTGGAGCGCCTGTACGCGCTGATCGAGCAAACCCCGCAGCTCGACTGGCTGCTGCTCACCAAGCGCCCCAACAATCTACGCAAGCTCGGGCCCGCACGCTGGCCGCGCAATGTCTGGCTGGGCACCACCGTCGAGAACCAAGAGTGGGCGGCGCAGCGCCTGCCCCACTTGCTGGCGGAACAGAGCACGCTGCGCTTCATCAGCGTGGAGCCGATGCTGAGCGCGCTCGACCTGCGGCCCTTCCTCGGCCTCGGCGCGGGCCAGGTCAACTGGGTGATCTTCGGGGGCGAGAGCGGCGTTCAAGCGCGCGGCCCGGAAGAGGCCGTGCGCTGGTACCGCGATCTACGCGACCAGTGCGTGGCCGCGCGCGTGCCGCTGTTTTTCAAGCAATGGGGCACGTTCCGCCAGCAAGACGCGCAGTTGATCAAGCTGCGCCCCAAGGACCCGCGCCCCGGGCGTGATGAGCCCGCGCTGCTCGACGGCGCCGGCTGGCATCAAGTGCCGGCGCTCTGACGCGCGCGCGTGGAACGCCGCGCCACCGCTTCGCTCAGCCGGTCCAGGATCGGCAACGTCTCCACAAACGACAGGCAGGCGTCGGTGATGCTCTGCCCGTACGTGAGCGGTTGCCCCGGTACGACGTCCTGACGTCCGCCGACCAGATGGCTCTCCAGCATGACGCCACGGATCGGCGACGGCCCTGCCTCGACCTGGGCAGCCACGTCGAATGCCACGTCGCGCTGGCGCGCGTGCTGCTTCTGGCTGTTGCCGTGACTGCAGTCCACCAGGACCACTTCCGGTAGCCCGCGCGTGGCGAGCAGGCGAGCGGCGTTGCGCACCGCGTCCGCGGCGAAGTTCGGTCCACTCGCGCTGCCGCCGCGCAACACCAGGTGCCCCGTGTCGTTGCCGCGCGTCTCGAGAATGGCGGGCGCCCCCTCCTTGGTCAGCGAGGGAAACAGGTGCCGGTGTCGCGCGGCCTGAATGGCGTCGATCGCCACCTCGAGGTTGCCATCGGTGCGGTTCTTGAAGCCCACCGGCATGGACAGCCCGGAGGCCAGCTCACGATGAATCTGACTCTCCGCCGTGCGCGCGCCAATCGCGCCCCAGCTGATCGTATCGGTGTAGAACTGACCGAGCGTGGTGTCGAGAAACTCCGTCGCCGCGGGCAGCCCCAGGGATGTGATGTCGATCAGCAGCTTGCGCGCCAGGCGCAAGCCCTGATTGATGCGATAGCTGCCATCGATGCCGGGATCATTGATCAGCCCCTTCCAGCCCAGCACCGTGCGCGGTTTTTCGAAGTACACGCGCATCACGATCTGCAGCGTCGCCGCGTAGCGCGGCACCACGTCCAGCAAGCGCTGCGCGTACTCGAGGGCCGCGGCTGGATCATGGATCGAGCACGGGCCCGCGATCACGAGCAGCCGCGGATCATCATCGAACAGCACCTGCTCGATCGCGCGCCGCGCGGCGCCGGTCGCCGCCGCCGCTGCTTCGGGCAATGGGAGCTCCTCCTGCAGCACCGCCGGGGACACCAACGGCCGGACGCGCTCGATCCGCAGATCATCGGTACGGGCCTTCATTCTCCCAGTATACCCCCATGGGCCTCGCACTGAATCCGCGCTATGCTGCGGGCTCCTGTCCCACCTGGGCTGACCAGCGAGATGATCGGCGTATACGACTCGGGTTTCGGCGGCCTCTCCGTCCTGCGCGAGCTCCACGCGCGCCTACCGGAGCGCGATTTCCTCTATCTGGGCGACTCGGGCCGGGCTCCGTACGGCGGGCGAGACTGCGATACGCTGCTCGACTTCGGCGAGCAGTGCACCGAACACCTCTTTGACGAGGGCTGCCGCCTGGTGGTGGTCGCCTGTCACACCATGTCGTGCGTGGCGCTTCGCCATCTCCAGCGCCGCTATGCCGGTGCCGGCTCCGCGCGCCGAGTCCTGGGCGTCACCATTCCCGCCGCAGAAGCCGCCGTGGCAATGAGCCAGGGTCATATCGGCATCATCGGCACCACCCGGACGGTCCTGTCGCGCACGTTCGAGCTCGAGATCGCCAAGCTGGGGGGGCACACCGTCTCGCAGCGGGCTGCCCCGCTGCTCGCGCCGCTGGTTGAAGAGGGCTGGGAGAGCACGGACGTGGCCCGGCAGATCGTCGAGCGCTACGTGCGCGGCTTCGCCGGCATCGACACGCTCGTGCTGGCGTGCACCCACTATCCGCTGCTCCTACCAGCCTTCCTGGCCTCGTGCAGCGCGCGCGTGCTCGACCCGGCGCCGTTCGTCGCCGGACGCCTCGCCGACTGGCTCGAGCGGCACCCGGACTTTGATCAGCCCGGTAGTGGCCTGGTCCGGGCGCAGTGCACGAGCGACCCCGAGCCCTTCCGCCAGCATGGCACGCGCTTCTTTGGCTCCGAGTTGCAAGACGTGGAGCGGCTGGCGGTGGAAGCGGGGCGCCTCCGGCGCCATCTGGACGCGCAACCCATCGTCGGGCAGTTCGTGCGCGATTTCTCGCGCGATGTCCCACGCGGTCGCCAGTGAGCGAGCCCGCGCGTCAGTCGCGCTCGCACTTTTCCGACTCTTTCAGCTTCTGCTGGAGCGACTGCAACCTCTGGCGCAGCTCGCCGCGCAGCGCCTTCAGCTCGGCGGCGTCTCCGCTCTGAGCGCCCGCGGAGGGCTGCGTCAGCAGATCGAGCAGCGCAGCTTGATCGGCGACCAGGAGCGAGCTGTTCTGCCAGGGGTCGATCTGATCGATCTGCTCGCGCAGCGCCGGGGCCTCGCGCGTGGCTCGCGCCTGGGCTGCAGCAATCTGGGTCTTGGACTTGGCGCGGTCGTAGGCTTTCCTCAAACGCTCGAGCGCTGCGAGCACGGTTCGATGTTGCGGCCGGTGCTCGAAGTCAAAGCAGCGTTGTCGGTTGCGCTGCTCTTCCTCCTCTTGCTCCTGCCACGGGTCCGTCGCCTTGCGCCCGAGCTCGGGATCCTCCGGGACCGGAGGCTGGCTCCTCGGTTTGGGGGCGGCCATATCGGCCGGCGCGGGGCTGGCGCCGGCGTTTTCGCTCGCCTTGTCACCGGCGTCCCGCCGGCATCCGTACAGCGCGCTGGTCAGAGCCGTGATCAGCAGGGCCGTACGCAGGAACATCAGAGCGGCAGTGGGCATATGCTAGCGACGCGGAGTGACTTGTGGGGCCGAGCCCTGCCGGATTCTCAGCGAGGGCTTCGCCGAAATCGCAGCTGATCTGAGCGCCGGGAGCTCATGGGGCCGGTGGTTTTGCAGCTGCAGCGGGCAACCCTGGAGCCTGCCCGTCCAGGGGAAACCCGGCGCGCTTCCAGAACAGAATGCCCTCATCCAGCACGGCCGTGTGCTCGAACTTGCGCTGCCGCAAGGCATCCACGATCACACCCGAAGCGTGATGCGGGCACGCGCAGTAGGCGACCACCCAGGTGCCATCGTTCGGGATGCGATCGAGCTGTGCCGCGTCGTAGTACGGGATCGAGAGCGCGCCCGGGATGTGGAACTGGAGCCAGTCCGAGGGCGCTCGCGCGTCGATGATCACGATCCTGCGCTGCTCGTCGAGTGCTCGTTTGACCTGCTCGGCAGGCACGAAGCGATCCTCGCGCAGCGTGAACTCGGGAGCCTTGCCCCCTGGATGGATCACCACCGGCAAGTCGGCGGGGACGCCGCTCGGCGGCTGCGGAGCGACGGGCGACGCCGTGCGCTGACTCACCAGCCACGCCACCAGGTCCTCGATCTGGCTCGCGCTCAGCTTGCGCTCGAACGCCGGCATGCGCGTCGGCGGCCGGCCCTGGGCGATCGCGCGGCGCAGGAAGGCCGGTGATGCCGCTGCCAGGAATTCTCGATTGTACAGCTGCGGGGCCTTGCCCGGCGTTTTCGCGCTGCCGTGACACGACTGGCAGTTCTGCGCGAACAGCGCCTCACCTCGTTTGCCATCGCCGCTCACGGGCTGTTCGGGCAATGCCGCCGCGGCGGGCCCCTTCGCGCGCAGGAAGGCGACGATGGCCGCGATCTGTGTGTCGTCGAGCGGGCCGCCGCGCGCTTTGCCATAGGCTGCCATGGCGGTGTCGGGGCGCCCGAAGCGGATGCCGCGCGCGATGTAGTCGTCGCTCGCCGAGCCCAGGAAGTTGGGGCTGACGAGCGAGGGTGCGTTGTCGGCGGCGTAGCCCTTGGCGCTCGGTCCGTGGCACAGCTTGCAGTAGCGAGCGTACAGCTCGGCGCCGCTCGCCGGCTTCTTGGGCGCGGGCGCGGGCGCGGGCGCGGGCGCGGCTGCGGCCGGCTCGGCCGCGTTGCTCGGGGCGCTGCCCGTCAGCGCCGCGCAGAGCGCGCTCACGCCGAGGGCAGCGCGCCAGGGACGGAAGGGAGCCAACGAGTGCCGAGCCAAGAGTCGGAGCATGGCCGAGTCTACCTCGAGGGCGCGCCGGTGAAGCGCGCCGTCGCCGTGTCCCAGCGCGCCTGAGCAGCATTCGCTGCCCACCAGGCCTGGAGCTGTTGCAGCGCTTGCTGGGCCGCCCCGTCCGTCGGAGCCGGGGGCGCCTGCCCGGCGAAGGCGAGCGCCTGCTGCAGGGCCTGGGCGCGCACCAGCTGGGCGTCGGCGTCCTTGGCCAGCCCGATCAGCGCGCTCATGCCCTTTTGCCCGCCGCAGCGCACCAGGGCCACGGCCTGGCGCAGCTGCACCCACTCATCCTGCCCCGGCTGCGCCAGCGCTGCCTCGAGCGCCGGCACGGACTCGGCGCGGCCCAGCGCGCCGAGCGCCTCCGCTGCCTTCTCCTTCACTGCGTCGGCGGGGTCCTGCAGGGCCTGGGTGAGCGCGGGCAGAACCGCAGGATCGCCCGACTTGCCAAGCTGCTCCGCGGCGCTGGCGCGCACGTTGTCGTGCTCGTCCGCGAGCGCGCTCAGCAGATCTTGCCGTGAGCCCCCGAGCCCGTGCTCCGGGGTGCCGTGGCTGTGCTCGGGGGCATGCTCGGCGCCACCCGGCTCGGCGGCGAGGGCTTCCCTCTCCGCCAGCTCGTGCTGCGCGCGACCCGCGCGCAGGAACGCGGTCAGCCCGAAGCCCAGCGCACACAGCGCGGCGCCGCCCCCCGCGAAGCGCACCAGCGCGAGCGCCGGCCGCGGCGATCGCCGCACGCTGAACACCACCCCGGAGCCGACCAGGATCGCGGCGAAGATGCAGGAGATGGCCGGCGCCGGTGGCCAGTCCATGCCGTACGACAACATCAGCCCACCGATCGTGGCCAGGATGCCGCAACCCCAGCCCACGAGCAGCCTCGCACGCACGCCCGTGGCGAACATCGCCCCGCAGACCGCGGGCGCGATCAGCAGGATGAACACCAGGAGCACGCCAGCGATGCGCACCGACGAGGTGATCACCACCGCGAACGAGAGGTAGAACGAGAAGTCCCACCAGCGCACGCGCAGACCGCGCCGTTCCGCGCCCTCGCGATCGAACGAGACCTCGAGCAGAGGGCGCCGGAAGACCCAGTGGAACACGCCGATCGCGCCGTAGAAGATGGCGGCCTGGATCACCTCCTTGGACGACACCACCAGGATGCTGCCGGCCATGATGTCGCGCAGGTGCTCGGCGCCGTGGGGGTTCTCGGCGGAGAGCAAGATCGCTCCCGCCGAGGCCACGGCGAAGGTGAGCCCGATGATCGCCTCCTGCGGCACGCGATTGTCCGGCAAGCGCGCCACCGAGAAGAACCAGGCTCCCCCCACCGCGAACAGCAGCGACACGTAGTACGTGATCGGGTCGCTCATCTCATAGCCGTAGAGAAAGGCCACGGTGCTGCCGAGCGCGGCCACCTGGGCCAGCGCCAGGTCGACGA
>JAICTU010000071.1 GCA_025936205.1 Polyangiaceae bacterium
ATCGCATTTCCCGAGTTCGACTCTGGACGCTGATCCCGGCGATGTTCGGGCCGGCGCTCGCTTGGACCTTCCTCGCGCGAGGATTGAGTATTCCGGCGACTGTGACAGGGGAGCTCCAGGTCGTGCTGCTGTGGGCCGGCGCCTCGGGATGGCTGCTGAAGGTGGCACCCCGTCCGTATTCCGTGCGGGCGAGCTTTGGGCAGCCTCTCGATCTCGCCGGCTGGCGCGTTGTCGCGCTGGCGTTTCTCGGCAACGTCAGCGTCCGCGTCCTCTGGTGGATCCAGCGTGATTGCCGTGACCTTCTGCAGGAGGCGAGCCTGAGGGGCGGCTATACGTTCCGGCTGCCGCACACTCATTGGGATGCTTTCGCCATTGTCAACGCCGCGCTACTTGCGCCGCTGATCGAAGAACTGCTGTTTCGCGGCACCATTTTTCGCAACTGCCGAGGGCGCTACAGCCCCGCTATGGCGGCGCTGCTCTCCAGCATGCTGTTTGGCATGATCCACGCGGAAGGCGTGACCGTGTTCCTTTCGGGGTTGACGTATCTGCTGGCTTACACGCGCACCCGTTCGCTGTGGGCACCCATCGTTCTGCACTTCTTGAACAACGCCGGGTGGGTGGTTCTGAGCAAGTACTACCTGGGAGATACACCCGAGCTCCGCTTGGAACGCCCCTGGCAGTTGGCAGGCCTTGCCTTGGTGATCTGCGCGGGCGTTGGCGTGTGGTTGCAGTTCTTGCGCAGCCACTGGCACACGCTGGCTGATCCATTGCCTCCCGACGCAACCAGCACGCCGCTCGGGCTCAGATTCGGAGCCGCTGAAGAGCCTGAAGCCCCTGTCGACCGTGCTGCCATCGACGGCGCAGAAGTCGGCACCCCACTCGCCGCAGCCGTCCCGCTCCCGCTGGCACCTTGCCATCGCCCGCGAGGGCTGACCCACACGCGTCGGCAACAGCAACTGTCGGCAAACTGTCGGCAGACACGCTGAACGAGCCTCAACGGATTCATCTGCACCCGCGCAACCCTTCAGAATGCCTCCGTTCGGCCCTGCTCGCATCCAGAAGGCCCGATTTAGGTTCCAGCGCCGCAAGGCGTGGGGGTTCAAGTCCCTCCTCGCGCACGAGTTTGAAATCGTTGGGCTAGTGGAGGACCGCGTCGGAAGGCGCGGGCGCACCTTCTGGCTGGCGCCGACAGTTTGCCGACAGTTGGTGCTCGGGGCTGGGCTCCGCGGGGCCCAGGGCTGCTAGCTCGAGGACGACTTCGTGAAGGGGAAGCAGCCAGCCCAGCTCGAGTTCCTGGGCGGTCTTCGCCTCCTGGCGGTACCGAGCGATCATCTGACGTCCGGTGCCCGGTCATCGTCCGGACCCAATCTTCGCTGCGACCTCTGGCCAGGGCCAAGGTGATGAAGGTCGCCCGCAGGTCGTGTGCACCACCGGCGGAGCGCCTCGGCCGTCCCGGGGTCGAGTATCCAGTGCAAGGGCTCGCGATTCTTTGTTCTGTCGATGACGGCGCGCCCGCTGCGGCCAGGCCCAACATCGAGCGTGAGGTCGGCCCACTTCAGCCGAACCACGTTTGAAACGCGCGGCCCTTCTCGATCCAGACACCCAGGAAGAGTCGCCGAACGACGGGCACCTTCGTATTCGCCATGATCGCGGCGTCTTTGACACGTGCGCGACCTCGTCCTGCTCCAACACCGGCTCGAGGACTACGATCGATTGGTGGCCACTTCCGCGGAGAGCAGCCGTGACCGATCTCATGGCACGCCTGCAGGCGCTCGGTGTCCTCGCGCCGGCGGCTGGGACGATGTCGTGGCTCTCGTCACCACCAAACGCTGCAGCTTTAACCAGGCCGTCGAGCACGTCGTCGCCCTCGAAGAAAAGGAGCGCGCGCGCCGTGGGCTCGAGCGGCGACAGCGCCGTTCCAAGCTCGAGCGCTTCAAGCCCATCGCCGACTTCGATTGGAACTGGCCCGATCAAATTGACCGCCCTCTCGTCGAGGCGGCTCTCGCCCTCGACTTCCTGCCGCGCATCGCAATATCGTGCTCGTCGGTGCCCAGGGCCTCGGCAAGACGCTGATCGCCAAGAACATCGTGCAGCACGCCGTGCTCGCCGGGCACACCGCGCTCTTCATCACCGCCTCGGACCTCCTGCTCGACTTGGGTAAGCAGGAAAGCGCTCGCGCCCTCGAGCGCCGCATTCGCTACTACGCGGGCATCACGCTGCTCCTGATCGACGAAGGCCATTGAGATTGCGGTCCCTGCCGCGGCCCAAACGCGAACCGTCCGCGGGGACCAACACGGAGGCGCGGGGCAGCCGTTTGCGCAGACGATTCGGCGCGCGGGCGGTTGGTGAAGGGTACGCGCTCCACGGACCCCATCTGTAACCCGGCATGAAGGTATGCGCGGGTGGTCAGGCTCACGCCGCCGGGACGGTGAACGTACAGAGCGGCGCATCGAGTTCCTCGCCGCGGAGCTTGGCGCGGGTGGCCATCCAGAACTTCGGCGCCAGCTCGAGCATGCGCTCCTTGGGCCAGTAGGGCAGCACGCGCAGCACTTCGTCGAGGTACTGCTCGGGGCTCGAGCAAATGCAGCCGGCAGGAGACAATGATAGAGAAGATCGCCGCGGCGCTCTCGGCGTGCGTGTCGCTTCCGTAGAACATCAGTTCTTGCGCCGCACGACAATCTTTCGCAGGGAACGCTCGGAGCGCGTGTTGTCGAGCGGCAAGCGGCCGTCGTCGAGCACCCGGCGCAACTCCTTCTCCTGATTGAAGGAGTAGCCAAGGGCCTTGTTGGCGAGCCTGCCGACCTGCTGGCATCGAAGGCGCGGAAGTCGGCACCCCACTCACCGCAGCCTCAGCGCACAGTCCAACCGAGAACGAGCGCCTAGCCTAGTAGCCGGAGGGCAGGTGGCTCCGGTTGAAAAACGCGCCTGCCGTTCGCCAACACTAACCGCCCTGGCGGCGGAGCTGCACCAACCATCTACCGCCATCCGCCGGCTCCATCAGCCGTCGTAGCGCCCGGGCCCCCGAGCAAGCTCCTGCGTTGAGCCGCGCGGCCATGAGCTTGGCGTACTGCTGCGGCACATAGCCGATCTTCTTCGCCGCTCTCCGTCAGTATTGCCGTGGCGCAACTTTCGTAGGAGTTGTGCGGTTCGCGCTCGAGGAGGACGGCATCGCCTTCTTTGATGTGGCTGGCGCCTTGATAATGCCTCATGCCCGCAACCCTGAGGACCAGCGGCTGTTCGAGCAAATCGTCATCGCGTCGATACTCCGCGAGTTCGATGCGATCCGTCATTTGCACGCCACCGCTTCGCGCCAAGATCTCGAGCTGCGAATCGCCGGCGCGCACACCCCAAGACTCCAGAATTCGTTCAAAATCAGGGCGTCTCGGTGATGGGATACGCTGAGCGAACGTCGCGAACAAATGAGTGGAGCGATACGGGGAATCGAGCTCGCGGCGCACGGGGAACTCGGGAAGCAGTCGGAACCGCTTCTCGGTCGCTAGATCGACCTCGTGCCCGTAGCCAAAGGCAAATCCCTGAGCATCCTGCCAGAGCTCTCCAATGACCAGCCGGCGCCCACCTTCCGGTTCGCCCCACAAAACGAACAGGCGCTCGACAGCGCGGCCTAAAGCAGGCTCTGTATCCAGCTCAGTCGAGCCTCCAGAAGCTCCAAGGCGAACCGCTTCGATGATCCTGAAGCCATACAGACGGGACCGTGGGGAGAAATCCCTGGAAGGTATCCATCGCTGAGCGGAAGTCGGCAACCCAGGAGGGGGCCTGCGACTTCCACTCGGGCCACGATGTCAGCTCTTCTACGACCCTTCGAAGTGGGACT
The DNA here is from genome assembly GCA_025936205.1 of Polyangiaceae bacterium. The sequence continues at coordinate 3,833 of JAICTU010000071.1, forward strand.
CTTGCGTTTCCGTCTCCGAACCCGCTCCCGCATGGGTCCATGTATTTGCCCATCATTTTGGCATTCACGGACGAGGACTGCTTGTTTCCCTCTTGGAGTTCCGCCCCCAAGCAGGAGGCCGGATCGAACATGGGTGCCAATCGGATACCGCCGGCTGTTGAAGTGATCACGCCCAGTTCTCCTGGTGCCGGTCGGCATTGCCAATCCAACCATCAAACGCCAGGAGCCGCCCAAAGTCCGTCAGCAGGGAGGATGTACCGAACGCCTCGAGCGCGGCCCGCACTCTCGGCAAAGTTTGCATCCACTTCGACTCAGGATCGTACGCTTGGTCACGCTCATGCAGCAGGACCGAGCCGAGACTCAGCTCTTCACGACTGTGGTCGAGGAATAGGCGGACCCTCGACGAAATTGGTCCTTTCAAGGGGAAAGATCGCAGCGCGGCGCCACTGATCAAATTTATGCAGTCTCTCATTTCGTGCCTGTGTGTCGCATTGCTCTTCGGATGTGGAGAGCCGGGCAGCCCCAGCCTGGAGGAGAACCTCAGTCCACCCGCCGCCACGGATGATGGCTGGCCCGTCTCCGAGCTCGAGCTCGAGGGCGTCCAGGGTCAGCCAGTTCAGAACCTGGTTCGTGAACTCCAGCTCAGCCCCCAGAGGGTGGACAGCTTCCTGATCGTCCGTCACGGCAAGCTGGTTCTGGAGAGCTACTTCGGTGGCTGGCAGCGCGAGCGGTTGCATGAGCTGCGCTCCGTCTCGAAGAGCGTGAACTCGTTGCTCGTGGGTATCGCGATCGACCAGGGTGCCCTCGATGGCGTCGGTCATCTGATGGTCGATCTGTTTCCGCAGTACGCGGCTCTCGTCTCCGATGGCTCAAAGGGCGCGATTGGCGTCGAGCACCTCTTGACCATGAGCTCTGGCTTGCGCTGGGATCAGACCAGTTTTGATCACTCGGATGATCGCAACAATGAAGGTGCGCTGGAGCGCAGCGACAATTGGCTCGAGTATGTGCTGAGCCGAGAGATGCAGTACGCTCCCGGCGAGGTCTTTCTGTACAACAGCGGCTGTTCCGCTCTGCTGGCGGGTATCGTCAAGCAGGCAACCGGGGAGCACTCCAACATCGTTGCTGAACGTTCGCTCTTCGGTCCGCTCGGCATCGAGCGCTACTACTGGCAGCGGCAATCGGACGGTCTTTGCAACGCCTGGGCGGGGCTATCCCTCCGCCCTCGCGATATGGCGAAGATCGGCCAGCTGATGCTCGATCACGGGCGCTGGCAAGGTCAGCAAGTCGTGTCGGAGGAGTGGGTGGAGCGCTCGACGACGGCGCTGCAGTCCTCCGGCGCCAATGGCTACGGCTACCAGTGGTGGACGACAGACATGGCCGCAGGGAGCACGGCCGCAGGGAGCACGGCCGCAGGGAGCACGGCCGCAGGGAGCACGGCCGCAGGGAGCACGGCCGCAGGGAGCACGGCCGCAGGGAGCACGGCCGGGACCGGAAGAGTTGCAGAAGCCAAAATGCTCCGTGTCCATTCGGCCCGCGGCAACGGTGGGCAATACATCTTCATCGTGCCTGAGCTGGACGCGGTGGTGGTTTTCACGGGGAGCAACTACGCGCCGTTGGACTCGGGCGGTCCCTTTGGTTTCATGACGAATGTCGTGCTGCCTGCCATGATGTGACGGTGGCGGCCACATTGGGGGTGACTGGGAAATTGAAGATCTCCTGCCAGGTACCGCGCTCGCCCGGCATGTTCACTCCGTATGTATCTGCTGGAGAACGTCGCGTGCGCGTCGGCGAACTCATCGGGCGAGGCAGGGTCGAGGTAGTGTATGAACACGGCCAGGTGATCCGGGCGGAGACGAAGCTGGTGTCAGGCCTGAGTCCAACACGAGTCGTTACACAAACAGCACGGCCATGGCGCAAGACGACAAGATTCGGATTGACCGACTGAGTAAGGCCTATGGGGCGTTCCAGGCTCTGGAGGGGCTTCAGTTCGAAGTCGAACGAGGTGAGGTGTTCGGGCTGCTGGGCCCCAACGGTGCGGGCAAGACGACGCTCATCCGTCTGCTGATGGGTCTGTTGGTGCCCAGCTCGGGGTCCGCGAGCATCCTGGGCATGGATTGTTTTGCCGATCGCGTGGAGCTGAAGCGCCAGATCGGGTACTTGCCAGATACACCCTTCTTCTACGACCACCTGACGGGCTGGGAGCTGCTTCGGTTCATTGCCGAGGTGCACGGGCTAGAGCCGGCAGAAAGCGTGCAGCGCGGCGAGCGCCTCCTGGGTGAGCTGCAGCTGGCCGACGCGGGCGACGACTTCGTGACCAGCTACTCGCTCGGGATGAAGAAGAAGATGGCGCTGGCGCTGGCATTGATGCACGAGCCGAGAGTCCTGATCCTGGACGAGCCCACCACGGGCCTCGATCCGCAGTCGAGTCGGCACATTCGAGAGTTCATTCGCAGTTACGCTGACGCCGGTCGTACTGTCTTGCTCAGCACGCACTGGCTCGAGATGGCGGAGTCCGTGTGCGACCGCGTTGGCATCATCGCTCGCGGGCGGCTCGTCGCAAGTGGGGCTCCCGCGGAGGTCTGCGCTCGAGCCGGTGCGTCTGGCGCCGGTCCGGCGAGCCTCGAGCAGGCCTTCCTGCAGCTCACTGCCGAGCAAGCGGATCAGGCGCAGTGACGTCGCTCGTCTCCAGCGAGCCGGCGCGTGCAACTCAGGGCTCGCGGTCTGCCTCGTTGTCGTTGGCTCGCGCTTTCTGGCTGCTGGCTCGCCTCCGCTTCACACGCTGGGAGAACCGGATGCGGCTGGGTTTGGGGCGGGCTCGAGCGTCAGCGATGGGCCCCCGGCGCCGCGCCTCCACCACCCGCTCTGCGTCAGTTGCACTGGTGTTCTGGCTCGCCGTGATGGTGCTGCTGTTCTGTGTGAATTCGTTCCGGACCTTCGAGGAGTTTGCCCGCGCCCACGGCGCCGAGCGCCTGCAAGGTCGCGCCATTTTTCTCTCCAGCCTGACCGTCGCGAGCCTGCTGCTGCTGGCGCTCCCGGGAACTCGCGCCCTCGATCGGCAACAGGGCGACGACATCGAGTGGCTGGCGACGCTGCCCGCCCCGGCCTGGGTGCTGCACGCCGCCAAGCTCGCGGAGGCAGCGTTGTTGAATCCAGTGGGTTGGATGCTGCTCGTTCCATTCTTCACCGGCCTGGGCCTGCACTGTGGTCTCGGGCTGCTGGCGCCGCTGGTCACGCTCGGCGTCTGCCTTCCCATCCTGTTGTGCTGCGCGCTGCTGGGGAGCGTGGTCGACTTCGCCCAGATCGCGCTGTCGCAGTCACGAACATTTCGCGTCGTGCGTGTTCTCGGACCCCTGCTCGGTGTGTCCGTGTTCGTCGCGTCGCTGGCGGCGTCGGCGCTGCAGGGCCAGAACCTGGACGTCTGGAGCTGGTTGGACGCCTTCCCCGAGCCGAGCTGGCTTCCCTTCTCCGAGCCGGCGCGGGCGATGCTCGCCTGGAAACGGGCGCCGCTCGGCGCGCTCGCCCAGCTGGGGCTGTTCAGCGCGGAAATGGCAGTCTTGCTGAGCCTCGGCGCGTTTGCGCTGCACAAGCTGTACCGGACGGATCTCGTGCTGGGCCGCTCCGCCCGCGCTGGTCTGCGCGCTGCCATGCCGGCGCGACCTGTCGCCGCCCGGCGCCATTCCTTCGCTGGCCCGCTCTGCTGCTGTACCGGGGAATGCTCTACCGTTCGTTGCGCTCGAGCTACGGCAGCGCGGTCAGCCTACTGAGCAGCACTGTGTTCTTCACGCTCGACCATCCACTGACGGCCGCCGTCCCGGTATTTTGCGCAGGCGTATGCATGGCGCTCGCGCTCGAGCGCTCTCGCTCCCTGTATGCGGCCCTGCTCGTCCACGTGCTGTACAACGGCGTCGCCGCCGGGAGCCTGTTCCAGGGCTAGGCTGGAAGGCAGTGGCAGAGAGCAATCTCGAGCTGGCGAGGAAAGAACGCTCGCGTTCAGCACTGCCCTGATAGCGCCGCCTGCCACACGCAACGTTACGGGCCTGGAACACCCGCCGCGCATTTTTGAAAATGCGTTGCATGGACACGCCCAGTCGGTCGAAATGCATCTCGAGATGACTTCCAGCAAGCGGCATTTGCAGTGGCTTCCCTGGGTGGAACGCATCGAACAGATGATCGTCGCGGTGCTCGCCCTGCTCTTGATCTTGATGGTGCTCGCCATCTTGGGTCTGACGGTCTTTCTGTTTTTGAACAACCTCGTGCGAACGCTCGCCAGCGTGGAGACGGTGAAGGACATTCAACAAGCAGCGTTGAGGGGCTTCTCCGGAGTCTTGTTGACTCTGCTCGGTCTCGAGCTGCTCGACACCGTGAAGGTCTATTTCCGCGACCATCAGGTGCGCGTCGAGGTGATCCTTCTGGTCAGTCTGATCGCGATGGGGCGGCACGTGCTGGAGATCGATCTGCACCATACCGAACCCATCCTCCTGATCGGCATTGCGGGCCTGATCCTGGTGCTGGCGACGAGCTACTACCTGGTCAAGAGGGCCCAGGTGCGCAGCGCCCCGCCGTATGTACCGGAGGAAGCCGAGCGTTCAGCGGGCAGTCCTGGTGGCGTGTGAGGCCGGCCAGCTCAAGCTGCGTACCGCGCTGCCTGCGCACCACATCGCGAGCAACTCGTTCAACCTGGCTGCCGATATAGGTGTCACCAGCGGCACTGTCGCACAGAAGGAAACACCAACATGTTCGAATTGAATGATTTCAGGCAGCTCTCGATGGATGAACTCGACCTCGTCCTGGGCAGCGGCGCCAACAACGTATCAGCATCCGGCGCAGGGGACGATCAGCCGTCCAATTCGAACGCGAACGCGTTGGACCTCCGCTCGCACAACGGGGGTGCCGAGGGCGCCGGAGGCCAAGGGGGAGACCAGCACCACGGCTCGGGCTTCGATGATGGCGCCGGGGGCGCCGGTGGTGGGCAGTCGCAACCTGCTATGGAGCCTTACCCGTCGCCGCCGGCGCCGACCAGCGCCGGGGAGTCGCTGTTTCAGAACTGGGTGGGCCGTACCATCTCGGCGGGAGAGTCGTTCATACGCGACGGCTCCCAGCTGCTCAGCATCCCCATCATTACCGACGTGGTCTTCCCGCCGAAGCCCCAGGCGTGAGCCTGCGATGAGAAGGTGCGAGGGGGGAGCGGAGCGCGCTCCCTCTGCAGCTCGGCCGCGAGAGCTGGCCGAGCTGCCTTGCACTTCGCATGCATTGCGCTCGTGCCAGCCGCCAGCGGGGCGCATGGTTCGCCCTGCGTGTGCAACAATCAGAAAGGCCATGTCGGCACCAGCGCTTCGGCTCGAGCGCAATCTCAACATTCAGCTGGCACGTCATCGACATCGAGGAAGCCGTAGCACGAGGCGACGTGAGTCACTCGCACACGCCAGGATTAGCGTTGGCCCGACGGAGACGGAAATGATAGTAAACCGCGTGACCATGCCAGTGGAAGAGGCATCCACGCCTTCGGCGGCCGATGCGCCGAAAACGAAAGTGGATCGCGCAGCTCGCGTCATTCGGATCTTGGTCGATACGCTCTGCATCGCGCTGTTCTTGTATTGCCAGTTCTCCGGGCTCGACGCGGTGTATGGCCTCGTCATGTTTTGGATGGTGTCGATCGTCGCATTCCCCTATGCACGGATGGTCGAGCGCGCGCGCGGGAGCCGGGAGATCGAACGGGGGGCTCTGCTGTTTGGCCTGGTGGGCGTGCTGATCATAGTGTTTGGCCTGCTCCGCGATATCGGCCCCATCCAGCGCCTGTTCCACGGAACCCCGACGAACAACAGCATGTGGATGGGCGCCGTATTCGTGCTGAGCGGCTTGACGAACGTCATCTCCGTCCGCCGGCCCCACTCCATCTCGCGCCTGCTGCTGGGAGCCGCTACGCTCGTTGCGGGTGCCATCTGGCTCTGGTTCCGCTGAGCGTCTCGATCGCAAGACCAGCACGGGTTACTACCCGGTCGAGAGCGCCCAGGTGCGTAGCAACCCGCCGAATGTGCCTGAGGAAGCCGAGCGTCCAGTGGGTAGTCCTGGGGTCGTGTGAGGCGCGTTGGTGCCGAGCCCCGCATTCGATCCGCGTAGCGCGGATACGGGCGAGTCGAGGGGCGGCGTTGGTGCGTAGTTTGCAAGGCAGCGCGCATGAAGACCAAACAATTCATGGGTCCTGTGATGCGCACTTTGGCCACGGTGCCGCAAAACCGCATGCTCACGCAGCTCGGTTTGCCCGCCGTCCTGGGCTGGCTGGGCGTACGCAGGAGGCGCTCGAGCTGGCTCTCGCCCACCTCGGCGCTGATCGGAGCCGGCGTCCTGATCGGGGGCGCTGCAACCTACTTCTTTACTACTTCGCGCGGGCGTGACCTGCGTACCACCGTCGGCAAGCGCCTGGGCGAGGGTGCTGGCAAGCTGCTGGGCGGGCAAGCCGGCGCTCACCCGGTCGCCACGGCCAAAGCCGTGCAGAAGGCCAACGAAGTCTTCTCTTCGCATTGAGAATGGGGTGGAGAGCGGGCTCTGTGCCGCCCCGAGCGGCACCAAGCCCGCTATCCGTCTCCGGAGAGGCGCCCACGACTATGAGTCGGCGCGCCTTGCGATCACTGCGCAATCGCCACAGGGCTGCCTGTTCGCCCCGGGTCACCGGTCAGATTGTCAGTGCACACCCGTTCCCCGCCCGGGGTCCTAAACGCTGATCTTGCTCACCTTCCGCACGCTCATCCAGACCATCAGCACCGCGAACGAGACCAGCGCTCCGACGTGGGGCAACATCTCGATCACGCCCGCGTCGCGCAGCACGATGCCGCGCATGATCGCGACCATGTGAGTCGTCGGCAGCATCTGGCCGATGCCCTGCAAGATCAGTGGCATGCCATTGAGCGGGAACAGGTATCCGGAGAGGAAGATCGAGGGCAAGAACAGCATCTGGACCTTCTGCTGCGCCTCTTGCTGGGTGTTGGCAGAGGTGGAGATGTACAGGCCCAGCGCGAGCAGCGCGCAGATGTACAGGGTCATGATCGAGAAGAGGAAGATCAGGCTGCCGCGGATCGGCACGCTGAAGGCGAAGCGCATGAGCGTGAGGATCAACGCCGTTTCGCCGAGGCCGACGAACAGGTAAGGCGCGACCTTGCCCAGCATCAGGCCCACGGGGTTCACCGGGGTGACGAGCAGCTGCTCCATCGTGCCCTTTTCCCGTTCGCGGACGAGGGAGCCCGCGGCGAGCATGACGGCGATCATCTGCAGGAGTACCGCCACGAGTCCGGGGATGATGAAGTTTGCGGTGCGGCCTTCCGGGTTGAAGAGGATGATCGGCTGCGCCGAGATGGGCATGCCGGAGCGGGAGTCGCTGGCGACCAGCTCCAGGTTCCGCGTCGCGACCACGCCGTTGATGGCCGCGAGGGCACCGGAGCTCACGATGGAGTCCGAGCCGTCGATCAGCACGAGGATCTTGGCGGTGACGCCGCGCGCGCGCTTGTCGTGATAATCCGGCGGGATGACGATGCCGACGCCGGCACGTCCGGCGACGATCTCGGTGCGCGCCACCTGAGAGCTGCCGGTCACGGCACGGATGGCGAAGGTCTTGGTCGCGCGGAGCTGGTCCATGAGCTCGCGCGACTGGACGGAGCGATCCTGGTCGACGACCACGGTGGGTACGTCATGCACCCTCTGGTCGATGAAGCCGTACATGGTGAGCTGCATGAGCGGCATCATCACGGCCAGGAACAGGATCGCGCGGTTGCGCCGGATGTGGATCAGCTCCTTGCGAAAGATCGCGCGGAACGAGCTCATCATTGGGCCGCCTCCGCCTGGCGCGCGGCTGCGGCTTCCTCGGTGAGCGAGACGAAGACGTCTTCGAGCGAGGTGGCGATCTCGCGCATTTGCGCGCCACCGAAGCCCGCGCGCGCCATGCGCTCAGCGAGTTCGGCATCCGACACGGAGCGGTCGAGCACCGCGTGCACGGCCTGGCCGAAGATCGTCGCGCCCAGGCAGTACGGCTCGCGCTGGAGCCACGCGAGCGCCCGCGCCGTCTGCCGCGTGGCGATCTCGAGCCGCCGCGAGTGGGGCCGGTTCACGACCGGGAGCGCCTTGAGGTCGTCGGGGGTACCGCTCACCAGCATCTTCGAGAGATAGATGTAGCCGACCTCTCCGCAGCGCTCGGCTTCGTCCATGTAGTGCGTCGTGACGAGCAGAGTGATGCCCTCGGCGGCGAGCTGGAACAGCAGGTCCCAGAGCTCGCGGCGCGCGACGGGATCGATGCCCGCCGTCGGTTCATCGAGGAATACGACGCGGGGCTCGTGCATCAACGCGGCGCCGAGCGCCAGGCGCTGCTTCCAGCCGCCGGAGAGCGCGCCCGCCACGCGATCCACGTACGGACCGATGTGCGTCAGCGCGATCGCCGCGTCCACGCGCTGGCGCAGGCGGCCGCCCCGGAGGCCGTAGATCTCGGCGTAGAACTCCAGGTTCTCGCGGACGGTCAGGTCCTCGTAGAGCGAGAATTTCTGGCTCATGTAGCCGATCTGGCGCCGGATCTCCTCGCCCTGCTCCACGACGTCCATGCCGAGCACGCTGGCCTTGCCCTCGGACGGCGCGAGCAGGCCGCACAGGATGCGGATCAGCGTGGATTTGCCGGAGCCGTTGGGGCCGAGCAGGCCGTAGACCATGCCGCGCCGCACCTGGAGCTCCACGTCCTGCAGCGCGACGAAGTCGCCGAAGCGGCGCGTCACATGATCGACCTGAATGACGACGTCGTCGCTCATTTCGGCACCTGGATGAAGGCGGCCATGCCCGCGCGCAGCTGCTCCAGGCCCGTCTTCAAGCCGATGCGCGTCGCGAAGACCTGGTCGGCACGCTCGTCCGCGGTCTGCAGGTTGCGCGGGGAGTACTCGCCGACCTGGTTGATGTGCTCCGTGATGCCCTGGAAGGTGGTGTCCGGGAACGAGTCCACGCCGATGTTCACGCTCTGACCGACCGCGAGGTGTCCGAGCAGTGTCTCGGGCACATAGATGCGCACGTAGAGCTGGCCCTCTTCGAGCAGCACCGCCGCGGTCGCGTTCGGCGCGAGGATGTCACCCGTCCGGAGATCGAGCGCCTCCACCCGCGAGTCGACGGGCGCATGAATGCTGAGCTCGTCGATCGAGGTCTGGATCTGCGCGACCCTGGCCAGCGCGCGATCGACCTGCGCGCGGGCGGCCTTGAGGTCTTCCACGTGCGTGCCGGAGGAGACGAGCTTCTCGGACGCGGCTTGCTCCATCTCCCGGGCCTGGGCCTGCAGCACCTCCTCGCGGCGCGAGCCGTTCTTCAGCTCCTCGAGCTGCTGTTTCGTCGCGTCGCGCTGCGCGGTGGCGGCGCGCAGCGACAGGTCGATGTTATCGAGCTCGGCGGGAACCGCGGCCCCGGACTGATCGAGCTTGTGCATGCGATCGGAGTCGAGCTTCGCCTTTTGCACGGCGATTTCTTGCGCCGCGAGGCGCGCTTCCGCGGCCGCGATTTGCTCGGGGCGGCTGCCGGCCAGCGCCTGGGCGAGCGCCGCCTTTGCGGAGAGCGCGCGGGCGTGCGCGGCGGCGAGCTCCTCAGGACGCGCGCCCTTCTCCAGCTTCTCGAGGTTTGCCTGCCGTTCGGCTACCTCAGCCTCGGCCTGCCCGAGCTGGGCGGGGAGATCGCCCGGCTCCAGCGTGACGATGACCTGGTTCGCCTTCACGGCGTCCCCCTCGCGGGCGAGCACCTGCTGGACCCGGCCGCCGACGCGCGACCCGACGGAGACGGTGCGCGCCTCGACGGTGCCGCTCCACTCGTAGGGGCGGCGCGCCTGGTACAGGCGATAGCCGCCATAGAGCGCGGCGATCAGGGCTACGCCGGCGATCAGGCGCGCCCGGGAGCTGGAATTGGGTTTCTGTGTCTTGGTGCTCATGGCTGGCTCTCCCGCGGCGGAAATAGCCCCGCGGACTTCTTCAGTTGCAGCTCGGCGAGGCTGAGATCGAAGCGCGCCTGGACAACGCCGACCTCGGCGGAGACGAGCGAATCCTGGGCTTGCAGGACATCGAGCTGCAGTGCCGTGCCCGCCTCGTATTGAGCGCGCACCAGCGTGAGCGCGTCGTTCGAGAGGTCCCGAGCGCGGGTAGCGGCTTCCACCGCCTTGCGCTTGGTCTCCAGGGTGCCCTTGGCGTTCACGACCTCGTCCGCGACCGTGTCCGTGAGCAGCTCGAGCCGCGCCGCGCTCTCGCGCCCCTGCGCGGCCGCGAGCTGGCGCTGCGCATCGCGCACACCGCCGTCGTAGAGCGTCCAGTCGAGGCTGGCCCCCACGGCCCAGAAGTACCTGTCCCCGGCGAAGCCGGCGTAGTTCGACTGGCGCCCGGTGGCGAACGCGGACAGCGCCGGTGCCCAGCGCCACGCCTGCGAACGCTCGCTCGCCTCCGAAGCGAGGACCGCGTCGCGGTACAGCGCGAACTCCGGGCGCAGCCGCCGCGCGCCCGCCACGAGTTCCTGCACGGAGGCGGTCTCGACCAGTGCCACATCCTTCGGCTGGACGCGGAGCGGCTCGTGCGTGCCGAGCAGGGTGCCGAGGGAGCGATAGACGGCGTCGCGCGTGTTGACCGCGTCGGCTTCGTCTTGCCCGGCGCGGACCAGCGCCACCTCGGCGCGGGTCAGCTCCACGCGGTTGACGAACCCGGCGTCGACCCGCGCCTTCGCCGTCTGGAACGTGTCCGTCGCGACCGCGATGGCGTGGTGGCGTGCCTGCACCAGCTCATCCGCGCCGGCCGCGGCGTAGTACGCCTGCGCGACCGAGAGCAGCACCGTCGCGTCGGTGACGTCAAAGCTGGCTGCGTTGGATTGCTGATTGAGCCGCGCCGCGCGGATCGCGTCGTAGGCGTAAGGGATCACCAGCGGCACGACGGCGGTCGCCGTGAAGTCGAGCTGATCGCCTTTCTGGATCACCGCGGGCCGCAGCCGCGACGTCTGAGCGTCGAGTGCCTGCTGGAATTGCTGCAGCGCCGCCGCCTCCGCAGGATTGTTCGACGCCGCGGCGATCGTGCCGGCGAGCCCGGTGACGCCCTGATTGAGCTGCCCGAGGTTCAGGCTCACATCCTTGTAGTTGTGCGTGTACTTGCCCTGCGCCGTGACCTGCGGCAGGAGCGCGGCCCAGGCGAGGTCGACGCTCGTGGCGGTGCCCTCGAGGTGGGCCCGCGCGACACGGAGATCCCGGTTGTTCGAGCGTGCCAGGGTGAGGGCTTCCTCCAGCGAAAGGCTCCGTTCCGCCAGCACCGGGGAACCCCAGGAGAGGAGCACGGCGAGCAGGCTCAGCGGGAGCAGAGCGTTGCGCTTTCGCCTCAACGTTTCGGAGTTTATGCTCCGAAATGAAGCAAAAAAAAGGGCGCCCAGCGCCCAGCGGAAGCGTTGCGGGAGAGTTTGGATCAAGAACGTCATCGGGCCTTGGGGGGCTTCGCCGCGGGCGCGGAGTTACAGAACAAATCGACCAGTCCCTCGATGTACTCGTCCGCGGATACGTCCTGGAGCGGCGACGCGAAGTTTTCGAGGAAGATCCGGTTTTGCAGAGCGCCGAGCCAGATGCGGGCCGCGACGCGCGGATTCTGCCCCCGCACCCGCCCGGCGCGCATGTGCAGCTCGAAGAATTCAGCGAGGATCTCCAGCGTCTTGGTGAGCCTGCGCGGGGGCTTGCCTTGATGGAAGAAGCCCGGATTGGACAGCCTCATGCGCAGCAGTGGGTACATCTTGCGGCCGAGCTCGAGCATTTTCTGCCCCAGGCTCGTGAGCGCACCGCGCACGTCCGAACCGGTGCGCTGCGAGCTGGGCCACAGTTCGTCGATGATGCGCTCCCAGTCCGGCTCGGGCGTGGTGTCCATCGCGGCGACGAACAGCGCGGCTTTCGTGGGGAAGCGCCGGAACACGGTCGCGACGCCCACGCCGCAGCGCTCGGCCACCTCTTCCACCGTCGCGGTGATGCCCTTGTCGAGAAACACCGCGCGCGCCGCCGCCAAGACTTCCTCGTCCGTGATGCTCGGGGGGCGGGCCATTACGGAGTTTATACTCCGTAATTAACAACCGGTCAAGCCGCGCGCCGGCCCCGCCCTGCGCTCGTGGGTCCACAGGTTGCGGGGCAGCGCGCTGGAACACCGAGCCATTCACGGTTGCTGGGATGCCGCCGTGGCCTCGGTGTCGCAAAGAAAGCGACTCAGGGCGTCGTCGTTCCGGAACCGCTCGACGTCCCAGGGCCTGAGCTGCCGGAGGTCCCGGTACCGGAGGTCCCATGGGTGCCGGAGCTCGAGGAGCCCGATGGACTCGCGCTGTTGGAGCGACCGGTACCGCTCGAGCTGCCGCTCGTCGAGTTGCCGGACCGCTGCGAGCCGCCCTGCCGAGTCGTCGATTGCGAGCCGTTCATGCCCGGGCTTTGCTGGCCGGAGCGGGTGTCGGTGCCGCCCACGGTCGAGATGTCGCTCTGCTGGATGCCCAGGCTGGTGGCGAGGGGGCCCGTGACCTGCCCCTGTTTGATCAGGCGCTGATTCATCGAGTACTGCTGCGCGAGCACCGCGGTGAGCCCCGCGCGAGTCTGGGGGCCATAAACGCCATCGATGGGGCCGTTGTAGTGACCGCGGTCTTTGAGGGAGTGCTGAACGGAACGGATCTGGTCAGGACCCAGCGATTGAAGATCCACGATCGTCACGTCGCTCCCGAAGACGCGCTGGACCTCCGCCGGGTCGATGCTCTGCCGAGCAGAAGAGCCCATGCTGGACCCGCTCTGCATACCGGATGGCTGCATACCGGATGGCTGCGAGCCACCCATCGAGCCACTCTGGCTCGTGCTGCCCGAGCTGCCCGATGTGCTGCTCGTGCCGCTTCCCTGCGTGGCGCTTCCCTGCGTGCCACTTCCCTGCGTGCCACTTCCCTGCGTGCCACTTCCCTGCGTGCCACTTCCCTGCGTGCCACTTCCCTGCGTGCCGCTTCCCTGTGTGCCGTGAGGATCACCCTGGCTGCCCTGGCTCTGGGCGAAGGCGAGGGCCGGTATCAAGATCGCCGCACCCGCGGCAGACCGCATCGCCGTTCTGAACTGATTTCGTTTCATAGCTGCTCCTCTGCTCAAACTGAGTTCGCGGCAGAAGGTGCAGCGCTCGTGCCATGCTCGGAAAATTCCACGAAAGCGGAGACACAACTCGTTTTCGTCGGCGGTAGAGCCACAACACGTGCTAGGCAAGGCGCCACGGCGGGGCAGTTTGCCGAGCTCCCTCGCATCGGAGTGCGCACGCTCAGGTCAAATCCTCCTCGAGCAGCTCGCGGAGCAGCGGCCGCACATCGCTCTGCTCGTTCACATTGAAGCGAGCGCTCGTGAACGGTGTGCCGACGTGCACCGTGTACGCGCTGGGAGGCAAGGCGCGGAACAGCTCTTCGTCGGTCTGATCATCACCGATCGCCAAGACGAAGTCGGGCCGCAGCTCCAGCGCGAGCGTCACTGCCACCGCGCCCTTGTTCACCCCCGCGCCGCGGACTTCGATGACCTTCTTGCCCTCGAGCACCTGCAGCTCGAGGTTGGCCGTGAACTGTGTCAGCTCGTCGGCAAGTTCCTTGGCACGCTGGGCGCCCAGCTCGGGGTCGCTCCGCCGGTAGTGCCAGGCAATCGATCGATCCTTTTCCTCCAACAAAGAGCCTGCGACCTGGTTGACGTAGGCGCGCAGGATCGGGGCGATCTGTGCCTTCCAGTCCGGCGATTGGGGTTTGGTGAGGCGCCAGTCTTGCCCGCTCTCGCGCAGCCAGGCGCCATGCTCCGCGATCAGCCCCACGCCGCTGGCGCCGAGCCAGCGCTCGAGCGCGCCCCTTTCTCTGCCGGTGACGATGTAGACGCTGCGTTGGACTCTCGCGACCAGGCGCCGGAGGAGGTCCAGGAGCTCTCGATCGGGCGCGGCGAGCTGCGGCTCGGCGGCGATGGGTACGAGCGTGCCGTCATAGTCCAGGAGCAGCAGCGGCCGTTTCGCTTCGCGATAATTGCGCGCCAGCTCGCGCCGCAGCTCACGGTTCAGCAACTTGCTGCCCAAGCGCCTCTGCCGCTCCTTCACTTTGCCGAGCGAGTTCATGAAGTGCTGCGCCCAGCAGCGCGAGTCGTAGGCTCGCAGACGCTCGCGAATGGGTTCGCTTCGCCGCCGTTGCTCCTCCGGAGATAGGCTCAGCGCCTGATGTAAGGCTTCGGCGATCTCTTCCCAGTGATTGGGGTTGATCAAGATCGCCTCCGCCATCTCGCGCGAGGCACCGGCCATCTCGCTCAGGATCAAGGCACCCGAGCCGTCGCTCTTGCAGGCCAGATACTCCTTGGCGACCAGGTTCATGCCGTCGCGCAGCGGCGTGATCAAGCCGACGTGCGCCGCGCCGTACAGCGCGACGAGCTCGTCCTGGTCCACCGCGCGGTACTGGTACACGACCGGCACCCAGCCGAGCGTGCCGAAGCGGCCGTTGATCTCGCCTACCCGTTCGTCCAGCGCGCGCTTGAGCTGCTCGTATTCTGGCACCTCGACGCGAGAGGGAACGACCAGCGGTACGAACACCACCTTCTCGTGCCACTCCGGAAAGCGCTCCAGAAAGAGCTCGTAGCCGCGCAGCCGGCTTTCGATGCCTTTGGTGTAGTCGAGGCGATCGACGGAGAGCACGATCTTGCGTTGCCCGAGCTCGTCAACGATCTGCAAGCGGCGCTGGCGCACCTTCTCGCTGGCAGCAAGCTGCTCGAACTTGGTGAAGTCGACGCCGAGCGGAAAGGTATCCGCGCGCCTCAGCTCACCTCCGACCGTGATTTGGCCCAGATGGTGCTCGAGGCCGAGGATGCGCTGGACCGAATGCAGGAAGTACTGCGTGTACTCGTGCACATGGAACCCGATCAGATCGGCCCCGAGCATGCCGCGCAAGATCTCGCGCTTCCAGGGCGTCGGCAGCAGCCGAAAGAACTCGTAGGCAGGGAACGGCGTGTGCAGGAAGAAGCCCAGGTCGAGCCCGGGGTGGCGCTCGCGCAAGAGAGCCGGCAGCAGCAGAAGCTGATAGTCTTGCACCCAGACCGTGTCGCCTTGCTGCACGAGACCGGACACCACGTTGCAGAAGGATTCGTTCACGCGCACATAGGTGTCCCAGTACTTGGGCTCATACTGGACGTACGACGAGAAGTAGTGGAACAGTGGCCACAGCGTGCGATTGCAGAAGCCGTAGTAGAAGTCGTCGCTCTCCTCGCGCGTGAGGAACACGGGCTGAGCGCCCTGCTGTGCCAGCAGCTCGCGCGCACGGCCTCTCGCGGCGCCGGAAATCTCACTTCCGGGCCAGCCCACCCAGATCGATTCGAAGCCAGGCTCTTGCTGACGCCGGCCCTCGACATAGGCGCCGAAAGCGGTGATCAGCCCGCCGGTACTGGGCTTGCACTCCAGCTCGCCGTCGCCTTCATGCAGCGTGAACGGCAAACGATTGGAGACGATGACGAGTCGGGACAAGATACCTCCTCGGGTCGCTTCGCGTCAGCCCGAGACCAACCACTTCGGGTTTTTCCGGATCACTTCTTCGTTGAGCAGGGCCGCAAAGCTGACCCAGGCGAGATACGGTGCCACGAGTGCAGCGGCGGTGGGATCGACCTTGCGAGCTTGCCGGAGGTAACTGCCCAGCGTCCCCCAGAGCAGTCCAAGGTCGAAGAGCGCGGCGCGCGGCCGGCGCTGGCCGAAGAACAGCGGTGACCAGGCCGCGTTCAGTGCCTGCTGGGCTCCCCACAGCGCCAGGGCGCGGGTGCGATCGCTCGACGGCTCGGCCCGATAGACTCGGGCCGCGGAGAGCGCGCTCGCGGCATAGAGGCCGGTCCAGACGGGGCCGAACGCGGCATCCGGTGGATTCAACGGGCTCTTGCGGACCCACCGGTACCACGGCTTGCCTCGACGGGTGGCGCGCGCGCCTGTCGCCGCCGTCAACACTGTGGCAATCCCGATGACTGCAAAGGCCAGACCTGTTCGAAGTGAGGAACGCATGCTCGTCCGTCAGCAAGCTCCGTGCCCGGGTCGGCGCCTCAGCGCCCCGGTTGGTTCAAACGAGCGTCGATCGCGCGCACGAGCTCCTGCACGCCGACAGGTTTGACGAGGTGGCAATCGAAACCAGCGGCCACGGCGCGCTCTCGATCGCTCGGCTGTCCATAACCAGTGGCGGCGATCAGCGCAGGGCCCGTGCCGTGTTCAGCGCGCAGCCGGCGTGCCAGCTCGTAACCGTCAATATCGGGTAAGCCGACGTCCAGCACGCCGGCGTGCGGCGCGAGCTCACGCCAGCGCTCGAGCGCGCTCTGCGCGTCATGGGCAATGGCGGTGACGAATCCTTCGATGCCCAGCGCCTCCGCGAGCAACTCTGCAACATCGACATTGTCGTCGACGACGAGGATGCGGATGCCTCGTCGAGCCGCCCGCGGATGCGCAGCCGCCTGCTCCGGCGTGTCCGGTCCTCCCGGATGTGATTCGGGCGCTAACGTCTCGATCGGCAGCTCGACCGTGAACGTCGCGCCCGCGCCGGGCCCTTGGCTCTCCGCCACGATGCTGCCGCCGTGGCGTTCCACCAGCGTCTTGACGATGGCGAGCCCCAGGCCGAGGCCACCGCGCGCCGCATCGGTGATGCGGTACAGTTGCACGAACGGCTCGAAGATGCGCTCTAGCTCATGCGGTGCTATGCCGCGCCCGTTGTCGCGCACCATCACCCGCACGCGCTCGCCGTCGAGCGCCGTCGAGAGCTCGATCCGGCCTCCCCTCGGCGTGAACTTTGCGGCATTGGTGAGGAGATTTCCAAACACCTGCGTCAGCCGGACAGGATCGCCCTGTACCAGCACATCCGCCGCCCGCGTCACGATCAACTCGTGATGGTTGCGCTCCAGGAGATGCGACGCGAGCTCGGCAGCTCGATCGAGGACGACGTTCAGCCGCACGGGCTCTCGGCGCAACTCGATGTGACCGCGCTCCAGCCGTGAGATATCGAGCAGGTCGTCGACCAAGCGCGAGAGGTGGCGCGTGTGGCGCTCGATGACCTCGCGCTCGCGTGCGGCCTGAGGATACCCTTCGAGCAACTCGACCGCCGTGAGGATCGGCGCCAGCGGGTTGCGCAGCTCGTGCCCGAGCATGGCCAAGAACTCATCCTTGCGCTTCGCGGCCTCGAGCACATGCGCCGTTTCCAGCGCCGTGCCGACGAGATTTGCGGCGCTGCGGACGAGCACACGGTCCAACTCGAGGTCGAGCGGCTTGCTCTTGCCTGCCACCAGCCTGCCTCGCGCCGAGCCGATCGGCACGTCAACGGCGAGGCACCAGAGACGCTGGGGCTGCTCGAGGATGAACACTCCAGCGTCATCGGGCTCTCGCTCGAGTGCCTCCGTCAACCTCGCCAGCGCCTCGGCTTCTACCGGCTTGCCCCGCAGCGAGGCGCGAACCCTGCCGTCACGGCGGGTGAAATGCACGAGCTCACAGCTCAGAGCCGTGGGCAGGGCATCGATCGCGATCTCGAAGGCCTCTTCCGGAGTACGGCCGACGCACAGCGTCGGCAGCGCATTCAGCGTCGCCAGATCACGAATGCAGCGATGCAGCCGGGTGCTGCTGGGCGACGCTTCTCGCATGTCCTCAGGCAAGCGCGCGACGCCGGCGGATCTCTTCCAGCATCTCCTTTGCCGGTGTGTAAAACGGATTCTCGTGCAGCACGCCGTTCATGACGGTGAGCGGGTGAGCGCGCAGCAAATCCATCATCATGGACCCGCTCAACCGGCGCACGTCATACACGCACACGGTGGGAGTTTTTCCGCGGTTGAGCACCTCGTTGACGGTCGCCTCGTAAGCGACGAGTTGTTCGATGCCGGGTGGGTTGGAGAAGATCCAGCCCATCTGCCCGACCAGGCGCATCGGTGGCTTCCCGGTTGCCGCGTGCTCACGGATCAACTCCTCGAGCGCGGCCATCATCCGGTCGGAATCGAAGCAACCGCCCTTGAGGTGCGCCTCGTTCCAGGTCGTCACGTCGAGTAGGTCGCCCGAGGTGTCAGACTTGCGCAGGCGTGCTTCGTGCTCCGCCTGATGCACGGGATCCACGATGTAGACCGCCTTCTCGCCGCGCTTCATCCCTTCGGTGAAGAAGGGGTCGATCACTGCCTGCTCCTCCGCCGAACCCATCACGAAGGCGCAGGCGTGGAAGTGATGGTGCATCTGCGAATGTGCGAGCGACTGGGCGAGGGACATGGCACTGATTGTCTCACGCTCGCTGAAACATCGCCATCAAAGGCTGCCTGAAAAGCGGCCAGGGCGCGCCTCTTCACCAGCAACTCGCTGTCTCGGCGTGTCGCGCGCCCGCGTCCACGGCGCCGGGCGCGTGCTGCAAATGATGAGAATATCTCGCCGACGCACGGGCTGCGACCCGATGACTCGGGCGCTTGCCGACTTCTGCTACACCCAGCGGTTTGAGGAGCGCGGCGGCGCGCGTGAGTCCACTCGCGCCCTCATCCGCGAGCAGGACACCCGCAGGCGGGACATGTCTCCGGCTGCGACCAAGCGGGCCGCGAACACGAAGGTCGTGACGCTCTGCGGATGGGAGCCGGATTGAATATTTCCGTACCCACGGATCGACAAATCCCTGACGCGCAACGCGACCCGCTCTGGGACAGTCCGTCAGGACCATTCTACCCGCCCGGGAGCGCCCGGCGAGGGACAACCGCTCGAGCGCTGCGTGCTCTTGTCAGCCGTTGCTCGGACTCGCCGCGAACGCGCTGCGCTGCGCCTCCGACGCACCGCATCTCCTGTGCTTCCCGGTCTGCTAGCGCTCGCAAATGCGGCTCAAAACACGGCAGCTACAGTAATCCAGTGAAACACGATTCTCCTGGAACTTCTGAGGGATGGCCCCCCTGCCGTAATGTCTGGGGCTGGTAGGTTTCGGCAAGATGTGCGATGTATTGGATCACTGATGGTGATGGGCTTTCGCAGGGTCCGTCGCAAGTGCAAGCTCGCAGCCCTGCAGCCTGTGCACCCTCGGCGTTGTAGCCACCGAGGGCAGGCCGGTCCTTGCCGCAGAGTCTCGTGTTGGCCTTTGTCGCTTTTGAACCCGATGGAGTGGTCCGGATGGCTTTGAAGAGATTTGTTACGAGCGCCGCGCTGGTCGTTCTTGGATGCGCCGATGTCCCCACGGACAGCGCTGAACTGCCGCCGTATGGGGGCTCCAACGTGCCGTTCGGTAGCGCCAACACTCCCTCCGCGAACCAACCGGAAGGCGACAACGCTGCCCCGGCCGCCAATGAGGCTGCGGAGGGCACGAATTCGGGAGCGAACCCGGTCTCGGCGGGCTCGCAGCCCACGAACGAAAACCCGAACGCCGATCTGCCGATCGCCAACACCGACCCCGGAGCGAACCCCGGCGGCGGCGACAACGGAGGGAACGATGGAACTGCCGCTCCCCCTGCGCAGAACGGCGCCGGGCAGACCGACGGAATGACGGCTGGCAATGGCCAGAACGGCGGCCAGATGGGCTCGGGCCAGATGGGCAATGGGCAGAATGGCAATGGGCAGAACGGCAATGGGCAGAACGGCAATGGGCAGAACGGCAACGGCGGAATGCAGACGCCGCAGCCTCCCCCGCCCGCACCCCGTCCGGCGCTGGATTGCAACAACCAGCCCGCGCTGACGGGCGGCACGCAGGCCTGCAACGTCAACGCCAGCGGCAACATCGACGGGCAAAACTGGTTCATGTGGTACAGCGGCTCGAACGGCTGCATCACGACCTACCCGCAGGGCGGCTTCAAGGCGACCTGGAACAACTCGGGTGACTTCCTCGCCCGCTCGGGTCTGCAATTCGACGAGACGAAGACCTTCGATCAGTACGGCACGATCGGCGCCGACATGGCCTTCAGCAAGACCGGCACCGGCGGCAACTACTCGTTCATCGGCATCTATGGCTGGTCGAACAATCCGCTCATCGAATACTACATCGTCGAGAATTCATTTCAGAACGGGGTCACCACTCCGTACGGCACCAGCCAGAAGGGTCAGTTCACCGTCGACGGTGCCACGTACCGGGTCTACTCGGGCACGAAGCAAAATCAGCCGTCGATCCACGGCAACGCGAACTTCCAGCAGTACTTCAGCGTGCGCCAGACCCCTCGGACCTGCGGTCACATCTCCATCAGCGAGCACTTCAAGGCCTGGGCAGGCATGGGCATGGCGCTCGGCAAAATGTACGAGGCCAAGATCCTCGTCGAAGCGGGCGGTGGCTCCGGCAGCATCAACTTCACCACCGCCTACGTGTCAGCGAGCGGCGGCGCGAACTGAGCCCGGGTTCTGCGGGGACACCCCGCGCCCCGGGTTCTGCGGGGACAGACACCCCGCACCCCGAGGTGCCCTCCGTCCACCGGCGCGAGGGCACCTCGCGTTTTGTGACTCAGGCGAGGTCGAAGCGATCGAGGTTCATCACCTTGTTCCACGCCGCCACGAAGTCGCGCACGAACTTCTGCTGGGCGTCCGCGCTGGCGTAGACTTCGGCCAGCGCTCGGAGCTGTGAATGGGAGCCGAAGATCAAGTCGACACGCGTGCCGGTCCACTTGCGCGCACCGGTCTTGCGATCGCGGCCTTCGAACACGTCCTGAGCGCCGGCGGACTTCCACTCCGTGCTCATGTCGAGCAGGTTCACGAAGAAGTCGTTGGTCAGCA
>JAICTU010000600.1 GCA_025936205.1 Polyangiaceae bacterium
CTCGCCCTGGATTGGCCGGAACGCGCGCTGGGGGCTCGGCTGCAGCGCTTGCGGCGCGGGATTCTGCGCCACGCGCGGCCCGATCACCAGCTGAACGCGCTGCTCTCGCGTCTGAGCCGGCGTTATCGGCTGGGGGTGGTGACCAATGGCAGCACCCAGTCGCAGCGCGGCAAGTTGCGAGGCCTCGGAATCGAGCATCACTTCGACCCGATCGTGGTGTCCGAAGAGGTCGGTCACCACAAACCCGAGTTTGCGATCTTCCGTCTGGCCTTGCGCCACTGGGACCTGCCACACGCGCAGGTGCTGTTCGTCGGAGACGACGCGCTGAAGGATATCGGTGGCGCGCGCGCGGCCGGGATGCAAACGCTGCAGGTGCTGCGCGAGCCGCTGGATACGCACGAGCCCGAGCCGGTGCGCGAGCTGCTGGCGGCTCGACAGGCCGAGGATGGGACGGCCTGGATCGAATCGCTGTGGCAGATCGAGAGTTGGCTCGGCGCGGGCGCTGCCTAGTACCTCGTGCCCCAAGTTCGTGCCGGGTACTACTAGCTCGCTGAATTGGAGCGGTAGCTCGTCGTTCAGAGACTTTCGCGCTCCAAGCGCCCGTCGTGCAGGCGCAGGCAGTGCAGGGCGGACCCGAGCGCCGAGGCGAGCTGACGGGCGAACGGCACATCATTGGTGGCGAGGAGCGTCGCCTGGTCGCGGGCTCGACGCTCGGTGATCAGCTCCAGCACCTGTGACAAGCCGGAAGGATCCAGGCCATTGCTCGGTTCATCCAGGATCAGCAGCCACGGATCGCCGAGCAGCGCGGCCAGCAGGCACGCGCGCTTGCGCTGCCCGAAGGAGAGGGTGGCGAGCCGCTGGTGCCAGGCCTGCTCGAGCCCCAGCCAGCTCCGGCGGGATACGAGCGCGCGCTCCGCCCCCGCGTCGGCGGGGAGCTGCTTCAGCGACCTCACCAGGTCGATGAACTCGCGCAACGACAAGTCGGGCAACGCTTCCGTCCCGTCGGGCACGTAGCCCAGATGGCGGCGGGCTTCCACGCCACCGCCCGTGAGCTGGTGCCCGCAAAGCAGGACCGCGCCGCGCTCCGGCTCCAGCATGCCGCACAGCACGCGCAGCAACGTCGACTTGCCGGCCCCGTTCTCGCCCAGCACCGCGCACACTTCGCCCGGCGCGCACGCGAGCTCGATGCGATCGAGCACACAGCGCCCGCGGTATGCCTTGGTCAGCTCGCGAGCGTGCAGCACGAGCTCAGACGTTTAGCCGGGCGCAGGCTGTGGCGTCGAGTGCTTCTCGGGGGTAGGCCGCGGCCAGGCAGGCCAGCGCGGCCCAGCCGATCAGCGCCGCGCTGCCCCAGTGCGCGAGCGAGGACGTTGCGCCGAGCAGCAGACCACCCACGCCCAAGAGCAGGCGGCCCGAGTCGCTGCCGTCGCCGCGCAGTGCCCAGCGCGCCACCGCCAGCAGCAGCGACGCCAGCAGCACGGCGGCGAACCCCTCTGCGAGCCCGAGCGCCGCGGTGACCCGCGTCGGCAGCTGGAGCAACGTGGCGAGCGCGAGAGCGTGCACGAGGGCGAGGCCCAGTAAAAATAGCGCGAGCGGCGCGAGCCGGGCAAGCCAGCGCGAGCGGCGGGGTGTGCCGCACACGTCGAGCAGCCAGCGCAGCTGGGCCTCGCCGCGGAGCAGCGGGCCGCACACGCTTGCGCCGCCCAGGATCAGCGCCGGAGCCAGCAGCGCCGAGCACAGGCCGAGCAGCTCCGCGGTGGAGCCGGGGTGGGTGTTCTTCACGCCGAAGTAGCCCGCAGCCAGCGCGAGCAGCAGAAAGGCGCCAGCACGGCAGAGCTGCGCGCGCGCCTGGCGCCAGAGCACGAGGGCATGGCTTGCTGCCAGCGCGCTCGACGGGCCTCCGCCGATCCAGCCCCTGCCACGACGCGCACGCGGTTCCGGAGCGCGCAGCCAGACCCGCTGCGCGCCGAGCGCCGCCGAGGGCGCGCTCACGGCGAGCAGCAGTGGCCAGGACGGTGGCGCGCCACAACGCGGCAGCGAGCGCGAGCGCAGCGATGCCCTCGCTGGGCTGCTCCAGCCGTGTGAGTGCGAGCGTCCCCGCTGCCAGTGCCGCGACGATTGCCGCCAGACCCGTACCGAGCCCGCCGCCGCGCAGCCACAAATACGCCCAGGGCAGCTCCGCCAGCAGCAACGCCGCGGCCCAGACCATCCACATCCGCCAGCGTGCGACCGGCAGCGTGCGCAGAAAGAAACTGGAGGGTGTAGCCAGCAGGGCGCGCAAGGCAGGCAAACTGACGAGCGTCCAGGCGAGATATAAAAGAAGGCGCGGCCCGAGCGACTTGCCGGCTGCCTGGACCACATCCGCCGGTCGCACGCCACTGCCTTCGAAGAGCACGCTCGCGCCGATCAAAACGCCGAAATACAACGGCAGTGCGCGCGAGACGGCGGCCCGTCCCGCGCTGACCCAGAGGGCGCGCAGCAGGCTGGGCCAGGGAGGATCGCTCACGCTTCTGGGCATCGGTCCGGAAGACCGGTGTGGCAAGGGGAATTTGAAGCACCGCCACTTCGTGGAAACGTGTCGGCAATCCATGCGGCGCAGCCTGGGAACGCGCCATGATCGCCGAAGCTCCCCGCTCCTTCGTTCCTTCCCCACGCATCCTCACGCAGCTCTCCCAGCACCTGGTGGCGGAGTTGCGCGCGTACGTCAGCCAGCATCGCAGCCGCGTCGAGCACGCGGCACCCGGCGAGGGGCGTGGGTTTGCCGCCGCCCGCCAGTACGCGAGGCTGTACGACGGCCTCGTCTCCTCGCTGTTCGACAGCTGCCGTGGAGTCATGGCGCAGCAGGGCAAGTTGCCGCCGCTGTCCCTGGCGGCGGTCGGCAGCTACGGCCGCTCCGCGCTCGCACCGTTCAGCGACCTCGACGTGCGCTTGCTGAGCGCCTCCGACCCGGCCCTGGTCGAGCCCATGGCAGAGGCGCTGCTGTATCCGCTCTGGGACGCCGGCCTCAGCATCGGGCATCAGGTCGTCCAGGTGCAGGACTTGCTCGAGCTGGCCGCCAGCGACGTGACCACGGCCACGACGCTGCTCGACTGGCGCCACATCAGCGGCGATGGCGAGCTCGATCGCGCGCTGCTCGAACAGGCGTACGCCAGCGTGTTCAGCGTGGAGCACGTCGGCACGTTCCTCGAGCGCCTGTACGAGCGCTCCCGCGCCCGGCATCACCGCTTCGGTGACTCGGTCTACTTGCTGGAGCCGGACGTGAAGAACGGCGCCGGCGGATTGCGCGATCTGGACGTGGCGCACTGGTGCGCGCGAGCGCGCTATCGCGTCTCGGACCTGAGCGAGTTGGTCGCGCTGCGCGTGCTCGTGCCGCGCGAGTGGGCGGAGCTGGAGTGCGCGCGCAATCTGCTGTTCGAGATCCGCCACGCACTGCACCTGTCTACCGGGCGGCGCACCGATCGCCTGAGCTTCGACCTGCAGGACCGCGTCAGCGAGCGCCTCGGGCGAGGCACATCGCCGGACGCGGCCGAGCGTCTGATGAGCGAATACTATCGCGGCGCGCGCGATCACGCGGCTCTGCGACCGGCTGTTTGCGCGCACGCGCCCGAGCGCGCGCCGGCGCGGACCCCGGCAGTCATTGGGCGAAGGACTGCTGCTGGTGGGCGGCGATCTGGCTCTGGAAGTGGGACTGCTCGAGCGCGAGCCCGTGTTCGCCCTGCGCGTCTATGCCGAAGCTGTGCAGCGCAACCTGCCGGTCTGCGAGCAGACCCGTGAGGAGATCCTGCAGGCGGCAGCGAGTGCCGAGTTCAGCGCGGCGTTGCGCGCCAAGCCCGCCGCGGGCCGGCTGTTCCTGGAGCTGCTGTGCGTGGTGCAGCAAACGCAGCTGGCGCATGGATCACCACTGTTCGACCTGCACGACGTCGGCCTGCTCGTGGCGCTCATCCCGGAGTTCGCGCCGCTGGTCGGGCGCGTGCACCGGGACACCTACCACGTGTACACGGTCGACGTGCACTCGGTGGCGGCGGTGGATCATTTGCGCGCGCTGTGCCGCGGGGAGCTGTGTGAGGAGCATCCGCTGGCCTCGCGTCTGGCCGCCGAGCTGCCGCGCCGGCGCGTGCTGTTCTTGTCGGCGCTGCTGCACGACATCGGCAAGGCGCACGGAGGCGAGGGCCACAGCGCGCGCGGAGTGGAGATGGCGGGGGAGATCCTGGAGCGCCTGGGGCTGAACGCGGAGGAGCGCGCCGAGGTGCAGCAGCTGATCTGTCATCATCTGAGCATGTATGAGGTGGCCACGCGCCGCGACCTGGAGGACGCGCGCAATTTGCACGAGTTCTGCGCCACCCTGCGCGAGCGGGAGGCGTTGCAGGAGCTGTATCTGCTGACGGTGGCCGATGTGACGACCACCAATCCGACCTCCATGACCAGCTGGAAGCGCCGCATGCTGGATAGCTTGTATCTGGGGGCGGAGCGCATGCTCACACAAGGGCCGCCGCAGGCTTCGTCGCGCATCGAGGCCGCGCGCTCGAGCGTGCGCGCCCTGTGGGGTGCGCAGCGCGACCGCGTATTCATCGAGCACTTCACCTCGGGTTTGCCCGAACGCTATTTTTACGCGAACGAGCCCGAGACTATCGTCGAGCATGCGAGTTTCGCCGAAGCGGCACAGTCACGTGGGGCCAGCATCCGGCGCGGCACGCTCAATGATCCCTACTTCGAGCTGTGGGTCGTGGCGGACGATCGACCAGGTCTACTCGCGGTGATCACGGCGACCTTGAGCCGGGCGCGGCTCAAAGTGCGCAGCGCGCAGGTTTATTCTTGGGTGGGGCAAGACGGCCGCAGCCGCTCGCTCGACATTTTCTGGGTGCGCGGCCCGGAAGAGCGCGAAAGCCACGAGGAGTTGCTGCACAAGCTGGAGCGCGAGCTGGAGAAGATCCTGAGCGGCGCCGTGGACGC
>JAICTU010000301.1 GCA_025936205.1 Polyangiaceae bacterium
ACATAGCGCCCGTAGCCTTGCCCGCAAGCGGCGCCTTCGAGCTCCTGCCGCGCGGCCGCGAGCGCTCGCGCCGAGCCTTTGCGCCCCTGCGCCAGGCGCGCCAGCAGCAGCTGAGCCCGGTACAGCGGTCTCGCCGTGGTGCCCCAGCGTACCGCTCGCTCGAACGCGGAGGCGGCCCCGGCAGCGTCTTCACGGAAGTAGAGGATGGTACCCAGCGTCCAGAGGTGGAACGCCCGCCGGGATGCGGGGCCCACGCGGCTCGCGCGGCGCAGCTCCTCGATCGCCTCCGCCGCATTGCCGAGCGCCAGGTGCGCGCGCGCCAGATCCTGACCGGCGACGTCCGGGAGCACGCCGAGGTCCAGCACCGCGCGCGCCGTCTCGGCGGCGAGCGCAAACTGTTCCGATTCCATCTGCGACAGGTAGAGCTGCCGCAGCAGCATCGCACGCAGCGTGCGATCCCGCCCCGCTTCGGCGAGGCCGCGGGTCGCATACTTGGCGCGAGCGCCCGAGGACTGGGCGTGCGTGGCTTTGCGTAGCCAATCGCCCGCCTTGCCCTCTGCCCCGGCGGACCCGTTCACGTTCGGCTTCCCTAACCCTGTGACTGCTCGAGCGTCCAGTTTTTGGAAGCTCCTTCAAAAGATGCTGGCGCGTCGGCCGTGTCACGTCAAGGAGAGGAGCGGTGACACACCGAGAAACGCGGCAGCAGCGCCTCCGGGTGCTTTCGGAACTGGCGGCAGGTGAACGTAGTGTTAGGTGTGGAGGCGATGAAATCGGGTGTGTTCAGCTGGGCGCGCCGGAGCGCGATGTGGCTGTGCGGAGTGGCGCTGTGCGCCAGCGGTTGCGGGCGCAAGGCGACGGTGGAGGACTGTCAGCAGATCGTGAAGCGCATCGTCGAGCTCGAGCTGCAGAGCGTGGTGCCGCAGCAGGAGCTCTCCTCGGAGGTGGTGCAGGCGCAACAGACATTCAAGGAGCGCGCTCTCTCCGACTGCGTGGGCAAGCGCATCACCGACAAGAGCCTGGCCTGCGTCGCCGCCGCCAAGGACAGCAAGACGATCGTCGACGACTGCTTCTGACGATCGTCCCGAGAGGGCTCAGCTTCCGCGGAAGGGTTCCAGCAGCTTGCCCAGGCGCGCGACGGCCTGAGGAATGTTGGGGCGCTCGCGCAACAGATTCTCCATCGGATCGCCACGCTCCGCGACGCGAGCCGGCACGGTGAACATGGTGTGCTGGCGAGGGTCGAGCGCCATGTGCACTTCTTCCCAGAAGAGCGGCGTGGAGACCGTCGCGCCGGGGTAAGCCCGGACCGAGTACGGGGCCACGATGGTGCGGGAACGGCCTGTCTGGCCAGTATCGATGTAGACGCGGCCGCGCCGCTCCGAGACGCGGCGCTCCATGGTCGAGACGTCGGAGTGGCGCAGCTGCAGCACGCGACCGACCAGCTCCACCAGCGCCTTGGCCGTGTCGAAGGAAATGCCGGGGCCCATAGGGATCAACACGTGCAAGCCGGACTGGCCCGAGGTCTTGGGGTAGCCCGGCAGCTCGAGCTCGTTCAACAGCTCGCGCAGGGAGAGCGCGAGCTTCACGCCCACATGGAACGGTTGCTCACCGAGATCGAAGTCGACGGTGAGGAAGTCACAATTGTCGAGCGCCTGGCGCTGACAAGCCAGCACGTGCAGCGGGATGCAGCCCAGGTTGGCGATGTGGACGAGCGCGTCGGCGCTGTCGACCAGGAAGCTGACCACGTTCTTGCCGTCGCGTTCTTCGTCGCGCAGCACCAGCGTCTGCACCCAGTCCGG
Source organism: Polyangiaceae bacterium (assembly GCA_025936205.1). Next base: position 1,797 of record JAICTU010000301.1, read on the forward strand.
CGTGCCCCGCGGCACGTTCCATTGATAGAAGTTCTTGCCCGTGATGCCGTCGGGGTAGCGCACGAGCATCACCGGGCGATCGCGCAGCAGCGGCAACAGCGTGTCGCTGATGGCCGCGTAGTAGTTGATCAGATCGCCCTTGGTGTAGCCGTCGTCGGGCCAGAAGATCTTGTCCAGGTTGGTGAGGGCGACGCGGCTCTTGCCTTCGGGAGCTCGCGCAGGTCGCGCTGCGGGCGCTGTAGCCGGCGGAGCAGCGTCCTGTGGAGCAGCAGCGCTCGCCTCGGCCTCGGCCTCGGCCTCGGCAGCGTGATCCGGCGGAGCGGCTCGGCAGGACTTGGGATCGATGTCCTCGCGCACGCCGATGAAGACGGTGTGGCGCAGGTGTTCGTCGGGCGTCCATTCCAGGAAGGAGACACGCACGACCACCCGCGGCTCGGTATGGAAGCGCTTGCCCTGGAACGGCATGGGCTCACCGACGGCGGGATCCGTGTCGCGCTGCAGCGGCGTGAGGCGCGCGAGCAGGTCGTCGATGCTGGCGTCGCCGAGCCCGCTGCCCACGCGCCCGCGATAGACCCAGCGCTCACCGTCCCAGCTGCCCAGCTCGAGAGCCCCCAGGCGCTCGCGCGAGTTCTTGCCCGAGATCCAGCCGACGACGACGAACTCGTCCTCTTTCTCGCACTTGAGCTTGATCCAGTCCTGGGTGCGCAGCGGGCCCTCGCGGTACGGGCCGCGAGCGAGCTTGGACACGACGCCTTCGAGCCCGGCCTTCTTGCACCACTCGAACAGAGCGCGCCCGTCGTCGAGCGCATGGTCGTTGACCCAGATCACACCGCGGCCGGGGAGCAAGCGTTTCAGCAGGCGCTTGCGTTCGATCAGCGGCAGGGCGCGCAGATCGTACGGACCGAGCTGCAGCAGGTCGAAGACCACGTAGTTGACCGGCACCTTGATGCGCGCGACGTTGATGTCCTGCTGGGTACGGGCTTGAATGCGCGGGGCGAGCAGCGGAAACGAGGGGCGCCCGCGGGCATCGAAGGTGACGATCTCACCGTCGAGCACGAGGCGCTCGGGCGCCAGGGCGCGGACGGCGCGTGCCACTTCGGGATAGTTCGTGGCGGCGGGGCGCAAACTGCGATAGCGCAGCGAGACATTGCCGGCGTGCTTGTCGGCGATGATGCGCACGCCGTCGACCTTCAGCTCATACAGGCGCCCTGCTTGTTGCAGCTCACCGCCTTTCGTCGCGCAGAGCATCGGAATCAGCTCGGCCGTGGGCACGTTGCCTTCCCGCGCGCCGAGCGCGCGCGCCTCCTCTAGCAACTCGGCGACGACCTCGGCCTTCTTGCCGATCTCGGTGATGGTCAAGCCCGAGAGCACGCTGTGCGGCTGGCGCTCGACGATCTCTTGCTCGCCCACCCGGCTATGCTCGTCGGGCTTCTTCAACAGAAGCCACTGGGGCTGGCCGCGCTCGTCCGGGTCTCTGGATTTACCGCCGGTGCGCACCAGCGCGTAGCGGCCCTTCAGCTTCTGCCCCGAGAGCACGAAGTCGATCTTGCCGCTCTCCTCCCCTGCCTCGGCCGCGTGCTCGAGGTACTGCACCCGCCCGATGTCCCAGGCAATCATGGGCCCGGCCCCGTAGTTGCCCTCCGGGATGACGTCCTCGAAGTCGAGGTACTCGATCGGATGGTGTTCCGTTTGGACAGCTAAGCGCTTATCCGCCGGGTCCAGGCTCGGGCCGCGCGGCACGGCGAAGCTGGCCAGTGTTCCACCCATTTCGAGCCGCAGGTCCCAATGCATGCGGCGGGCGCCGTGCTGGTGGACCACGAAGTCCCCTTGCCAAGTCTCCTGCGACCTGTTTATACGTTCAGCAGAGAACGGTTCATTCGTGCGACTGGGATCACGTTTATCCCGGTAGCTCTCCAGCGCGTCTGCAGAACTCTTCGTAACCGCCAAGGCCCTCCGGTAGCATAGCTCCATGCCCGCCCGAGCCATATCCTCCGCCACGATCTCGTTCGGCCTGGTCGCCATCCCGGTCAAGCTGTTCACCGCCACGTCGTCGCAGCAGGTGAGCTTCAACATGCTGGAGCCGAACACGAAGAGCCGTGTTCAACAGCAGTACATCTTGCCCGCCACGGGCGAGGTCGTGAACCGGGCGACGCTGGTCAAAGGCTACGAGTACGCCAAGGGGCAGTACGTGGTGTTCGACGAGGCGGAGCTCAAGGCGCTGGAGAGCGAGCGCTCCAACAGCATCGACATCGTGGAGTTCGTGCCGCTGTCGAGCGTGGATCTGCTCTCGGTGGAGAAGAGCTACTATCTCGGGCCCGACAAGGGCGGCGACAAAGCCTATCGGTTGCTCACCGAGTCGATGGTGCACACCAAGAAGGTCGGCGTCGGGCGCTGGTCGGCGCGCGGCAAGGACCAGCTGGTTCTGTTGCGGCCCTACAAGGACGGGCTGATCTTGCACCAGATGTTCTACGCGAACGAGGTGCGGCCGTACGAAGAGGTGGAGACGGGCGCGACCTTCCAGTTCAAGGACGCCGAGCGCAACCTGGCGGAGAAGCTGATCGCCGAGCTCAGCGTCGATCAGTTCGACGCCGAGCGCTACAAGGACACCTACCAGGAGCGCGTGCTCGCGGCCGTGGAGAAGAAGGTCGCCGGCGAGCAGATCCACGTGGCGCAGGAAGTGCCGAAGGCGCAGGTCATCGACCTGTTCGAGGCGCTCAAGCAGAGCCTGGAGCAGGTGCAAGGTCCGGGCGGCCCCGTGAAGGCGGCGGCCAACACGGTGACGTCGAGCGAGGAGGCTTCGGAAGAAGCCACCGAGGAGCAGCCGCGCCCCGTAAAAAAAGCGGCACCGCGTAAGACGCGGAGCCGCAAGGCAAGCTAGTTACCCTGCGGGGCCACCCCGCTCCCCCGAGCTCTCAATACGCGGAGCGCCCAGGAGCGTGTGGATGCGGTCCACCAGCTCGGCGGGTGGGAATCTTCCCGCTGTCCGCCCATTTCCCACACAGGATACTCGAGCTGCTGGCTGCCCACCGGTCACCGCGCCGTAACAAAGAGTGCGACTGCTCCGAGACGGCACCGACGCGGGGCAATGCCCGGCTTTGCTCTTGATGATTTGAGCAACGCGAGCGGCCCCAACTTGACGATTCGCGCGGGAAAGCGAAGCCTGTACAAACGATGCACTCGCGCTGGCTCGAGAGCTTGACCTGGCCCGAAGCAGAGCTCGCGCTCCATGAGCTGCCGACGGTGCTCCTACCGTTCGGCGCGCGCACGAAGGAGCACGGGCACCATCTGCCGCTCAACAACGACTGGCTGATCGCGGAGTATCTGGCCAAGCGCGTGGCCGAGCAATGCCCGGTGCTCGTGCTGCCCACCCTGCAGTTCGGCTTCTACCCCGCGTTCCTCGAGTACCCCGGCTCCGTCAGCGTGCGCTGGGAAGCCTGCCGCGACACCCTGATCGACATCTGCCGCAGCCTCGCGCACCAGGGCGCGAAGCGCTTCTACGTGCTCAACACCGGCATCAGCACCGTCAAACCGCTCCAGGCGGCGCGCCAGACGATCATGGGCGAAGGCTCGCGCTTCGAGTTCACGGACATCCGCGCCGCCTACGAACCCTTGCGCCGCCAGGTCGAGACCCAGCCCGCGGGCACCCACGCGGACGAGCTCGAGACCTCGATGATGCTCTACATCGCGCCCCACGTCGTGCGCCTGGACCACGCCCAGCGCGATATCCATCCCGACCACGGCCCCGGCGGCCTGACCCGCGATCCCAACGCCAAGGCGGGCGTCTATTCGCCGACGGGGGCGTACGGCGACCCCACCCTCGCCACGGTCGAAAAAGGCCGGATTCTGGTGGAGGGCATGGTCCAGGTGCTCGTCGAGCAGGTGCGGACCCTCTCGGCGGAACATGTTCGGCGGGCTCCGGCCACGCTACCGAGCGGTTGAGGGCGCTTCCGCGGCGCGGAAACGCCGATCCGCGCTGGCGCGGATATCGAACCTCCGGGCCCGGGTTTCGAAAATGGCCGCCCAGCCCTGAAATCGGCGCATCACGCCGTTGCCAACGGCGTGATGGATAGCTATGGTCCCGACCCCTCAGGGCGCATAACTCAGTGGTAGAGTGCAACCTTCACACGGTTGAAGTCGTAGGTTCAAGTCCTACTGCGCCCACGGAAAATCCTGCTTCAAATCGATAGGTTCTCCTCCTCTCCCAGTTGGACGAACGCAGATCCTGCCCCCTCCACCGGGGTTCCTGCCCCCCTGCCCTGCCCCCTCGGAATCGCGGGGTTGTGACGGGCGCAGCAGCTGCAGAACGTTCGCCAGACCGCGTCGCTGCTCTTCCAGCGCGACCGTGCTGTAGTGCCGTTGCATGGACTCCGTCGCGTGGCCGCTGATGGAGCGAGTCACGAGATCACCGACGGACGCTAGCCGACACACATCCTGGAAAGTTCGGCGCATCCCACGTGGGGTGATGCGCTTGCCGAGCCCCATGGCCTGAGCCACGGCCCGAAACGGCTTGTCGAGCACACTGCGCGCTCGGAAGCCACCGTGGACTCCAGGAAAGAGCAGATCCGATGCGCGCTGAGCCGGTGACCGAAGCTGCGTCTCCACATGCCATCCGAGCACGCGAAGCACGTCCTCGGGAACCTGCACGCGCTCCTCCCCACCGGTCTTCACCCCTTCCATCACGAGCTGTCCGTGCGTGTTGGACCGACGAAAGAGCAGCACGCCCGTGTCCCAAAGCACATCGACCGTCGGTCCCTTGCGCCTAAGGGGACGTGTTGTCGATGGCCGCTTGCCGAGCGTGAAGCCGAGAAACGTCATCGCATAGTGCGCAGGAAACATCTGCAGCATGCAGCGCAAAAAATCCCGCAGCTCCTCCACCGTGAGCGAATTGGGCTCCTCGAACGTGTAGGTCGGATGCTGACTCGTATCGAAGGGCGCAATGCCCTCGATAGGATTCATCGTCAGACCAAGTTCGATCTTCGCGGTCGACACGATGACCCGCAAGATACTGAGATCCGTGTTCATCGTGATGGGCGAGTAGCGCCCGTCGGCGATCATGCGAGCGCAAGTGTCTCGCCACTCGGCGAAATCCTGCGTGCGCATTTTCTCGATGAAGAGCTCAGCGAGAGGAAACTCGAACAATCGCTTCAGACAAATGTTCCACTTGCGGATCCCGGCTTCACTCTTGATGTCACGCGCTGTGATCTTCCTCTCGAGCAACGACACGGCGTAGCTCGCGAAGCGCGTTTGCGATTGCACGACTCGGCTCTCGTCCCGTCGCACTCGCGCGCATTCCTGCTCGAGCCAATGCAGGGCCTCTGCGGCGGTGAGCTCGGGGAGCACCTTCCACAGATGGGTCTTCTTGCCCGTGCGCGGACTCGTCACCCGCGCTCGGACCACATGGCCGCCCTCCTTTCGCTTCCAAACTCCCGGCAGTACGGGGTTCGTCGAGATCCAACTGCCGCGGGCCAATTTCCAGCTTTCTTTCAGTTTGCTCATCGGTGCCTCTCGAAGAAGGCGCCACCGAGCGTTCCTGCTCCAGGATAGACAGCGGTTCGCCTCGTGCAAAGCGCTCGAGTTCCTCGGCGGCAAAAAGGAGGCAGCCACCACCACCGCGGCGCCCGATCGCGACGAGCCGCCCTGTCATCACGGCCTTGCGGATTGCCCCCGTGGTTCGATAGCCGAGGTATTGTGCGGCCTGACGGGTTGTTAGCAACGAACTGGACACGTTCCCTCCACACTGCACCTGCCGCCTGTCATGACGGCGCTTTCGGCGGCCCCACTGGGGAGAGGGTTTGCCGGATCGCGCGGACGCGGCCCCTCGCGCCGTCCCCGAACCCCGTCCCGCCGACTTCACTGCCGTGCTCGGCCGCCCCAGCGATCTCACCGCCCAGGCGCCGGCAAGAACAGGCTTGAAGCGGGGGCACAAAGTCCCGCTGGTAAAACGTGGTGGCCGATGATCCCGCGCGACTGGCTGCGGGCCGGACGCGACAGCGCCGCCCTGGTTTCCCTGGTGATTTGTATCTGACAGAACAAATCGATCGGCGCGCGCAATCCGTTCCAGGTTTTTGTCGCCCAGAGCACGCCCGGCTGGAGCTGCAGAAGACGTCCAGCGCACCTTGACCGGTGTGGTCCCGATGCCGCCCGGCGATCACCTAGAGCTCGGTGGCGAGTTCGAAAACGAGGCGGCGGCGAGCAAGACCATTCTCGGTCTCTCCCCGGCCTTGGTGCTGGGAATTGCAGGGCGTTCCGCACGCCTCTGGAAACGGTCCGCTGTTTCTCGCTCAGCGACCAGCGTTCTGTCGCCGTCGGTAGCGTTCGACGGTCAGGGCCTCGGCCGGCGTCAGCTTGCGACGACTGGGGCCCTCTAGGACGAAAATCTCCCGGTCGGTATGCCCACCACGAACGACGCACAGAGCCTCGTCCTCGTCGAGACAAGCCGCGGCGCTCTCGAGATTCTTGTGCTTATGACCGCACGCACCGCGCAGTGGACCCTGGTTCGTGAAGCGGACGGGAGGCGGTGCCATCAACCGCCAGCTTAGCTGGCGACGGCGGAAGGACTCAAGCGGGCCTGGTCGCCGGGAAGGGCCGCCGCAGGCCAATGGCCGCCATCGCAGCCCCATGGCGCAGCGCTCTCGTACGCAGCTGATTGCGCGGGCGGCGGCTGCGGTCTCCGTTGCCGCTTTACCGATAGATCAATGCCTCGCTGCCCCGCAGCGCCGACAGGCACGCTACGGAGACCATTCCAATCGGAGCCCTTCAGCCAGATCGGCGCGGCTAGATCTGCGAGCGCTGGTAACTGCAAACGAGAGCGCGCGGGTCACGGACAGAGCCTGTGCAGGTCACGACAGCAACTCGCGACGACCGTCCGCCGCGATAGCTACCATTTCGAGCCGAAGCCCGAGTGCGCCGAGGTATTTCCGAAGGTCCCCGGTCTCCCAGTAATGCAGCCCCGTTCCCTCGAGTGTCCGAAGGTCGTCGACGCTGATGCCGAGGCGTCGTGCCATCTCTTCGAGAGACGTGCGCGCGCGCGCCCGGAGCAGACGAGGGGCGCTCACGCCGGACCCCGCGAGCTGGGCACCAGCAAGAGACCTTTCGGGGCCCCACATCGACCTGGCCCGCCCTCAGCGCACCGCGTAGGCCAGCGAACATCCCGCGGGCCTTGCTCCGATTCCCCTAGTGCCGCCTCGGGCGGGACGACTTGTCGCCTCGTCCGGGCGATATCCCAAACGATCATACATCCTCTGTTGGCGAAGCGGGCTGTCTTGGGCGCCGTGCCGTGGCGCCGCCCGGTAGACCATGACCATAACTCACATTTGACGTCAACTCAAGCCCAGAGCGGGGCGTGCAGGAAGGCGCGGAATGAGAATGGCACCTGCGGCAGCGAGCTCGCACCCGCGGACGGCGATTGCAGGGTTTCTCACTGGCGCTGTACAGGTGCTCGAGATGAATGACGAGCACCGCATTCAGGTTCGCGTGGATGACGAGGACTGGCAGCGGGCAGAGCGCGCCGCAACGAACAGGGGGCTGTCCACCGTGGCCGCGCTCTGTCGGTACCTGCTCGAGGAGGAATTCGCTCGACAAGGCATGAGCAAAGGGGAAGGAACGTCAGCGGCCGAATCCGGAGCAGACGAGGAGCATAGAATCCAGGTCCGCGTTAAAGATGCCGAATGGCAACTCGCCCAACGGGCGGCTCAGGCCAGGGGCCTACCCACCGTCTCGGCACTGTGCCGAGCGCTCCTGGAGAAGGAGTTCGCGCGCTTGGCTGCCACTCAGCGCTCCGCGGGTGAAGGACGCGGAAAGAAGCGGCGACAGCGACCGTAAAAGCGCACCGAGCTGCGTGCGTGTAACAGACCATCGCATCCGCCGTGCCCAAGTGTCTGGCTCGGGCCGCTTCCTCTTAGATGCACAGCGTTATCTTGATCCATGCATCCTCATGCGGGCCCGGAGGCGGCCGTTGGCGTTTGCCCAGCGCAGTTGACACGTCTGCGCCGCCGGGCTTCGATCGGAGGTGGCGACGACGCGCGAAGATGAGCATTATCGTACTCGGCGGAAAGGTTCTGGTCGCCTGAGCGGTGGGCAAGGCTCCGCGCGTGCCAGAGGCTGACGTCTTTCTGTCGGAGCGAGCCCGTGGCCGCGCGCTCAAGGTGGTCGGCGCTTCGAAGCCGAGGCCGGCGAGCGCACGCGCCGAGCCAGGATCCCAGGCCTTGGCGATGACGAGGCACCCGACCCTCGTGCAACTTCTGAAACGGGTCGACTTTCCTTCGATTCAGCGAGCGGCCTCCTGCGTGGCGCCGGGACACTCGGGGCCGGCACTGTACGAGCGCGAGTCGCCGCAGTTTGGTCGATCTGACATTCCGGCTAAGCTGCGCGGCAGTCATGTCCCCGTCCTCCACTGCGCCGGCGCGCGTGAATTCACCTCATCAGATTCTGCTCGCCAGCCTGATCGGGACGACGATCGAGTACTTTGACTTCTACATCTACGCGACGGCCGCCGTGCTGGTCTTTCCGAAGCTGTTCTTTCCGGCGTCGGACCCGGCGGCAGCCACCCTCGCCTCCCTCGCGATGTTCGGCATCGCGTTCCTGGCGCGCCCCATCGGCTCCGCCGTGTTCGGACACTACGGTGACCGGATGGGCCGCAAGACGACGCTGGTTGCCGCGCTGTTGACGATGGGGATGTCTACCGTAGTCATCGGTTTGCTGCCCACGTATGAGAGCATCGGCTTGCTCGCCCCCGTGCTACTGGCACTGTGCCGCTTCGGACAGGGCCTCGGCCTGGGTGGCGAGTGGGGCGGGGCCGTGCTGCTCGCCATCGAGAACGCGCCTACGAAAAGCGCGCGACGTACGGCATGTTCCCCCAGTTGGGCGCCCCGATCGGCTTTCTGCTGTCCGGCGGTGGCTTCCTGCTCTTGACCCGCACCTTCGATGATGCGCAGCTGCTCGCGTTCGCCTGGCGGCTGCCGTTCCTCGCCAGCTCGGGGCTGGTGCTGGTTGGGCTCTACATTCGCCTGGAGATCAGCGAAACGCCCCTGTTTGTGGCGGCCGTGGCACAGCGCGCCCGCGCGCCCAGCGTGCCCATGCTGGCGGTGTTGCGGCAGCATCTCCGCCCCCTGCTGGCAGGGACGTTGCTGAGCCTCTCCACCTTCGTGCTCTTCTACCTCATGACCGTCTTCACTCTATCCTCGGGCACCAGCGTCCTCGGCTACCAGCGCCAGCAGTTCCTGCTGATGCAGCTGCTGGGCGTGGTGTTTTGCGCGCTCTCCATCCCGGTCTCGGCGCACATGGCGGAGCGTGGGCGGCGGCGCACGCTGCTGGGCGTGACGATCGGCATCCTGCTATTCGGGCTCGTGCTCGGCCCGCTCTTTGGCGCAGGCACCGCCGGCGTATCCTGCATGCTCGGAGCGCGAACTCCGGGCCTTCGTCTTATTGAGTCAGGCGATCGGTAACCGTCTAGCCCGCCACGTGGTTGCACGGTGACTCGAGTTGTCTTGCCATGCCGGCATGGCAAAGAAGCGGAGGGCCCGGGCGTGGTGGCAGCAGGCGATGACTCGATGGCACGGGAGCGGGCTGAGCGCAGAGCAGT
>JAICTU010000144.1 GCA_025936205.1 Polyangiaceae bacterium
ACAGCGCGCCCAGCCAGCGCCCCTCGGGCGTGCGGCGCGTGTCCCGCGAGTGGCGCTGTCTCGAACTGGGGCAGCCCGAGTCGCTTCGCCTCGGGCGGAGCGAGGACTCGCGCGTCAGCATCGCGCAGCTCTCGATCAACGGCGAGCGGTTGCGCCACAGCGGGCCTGCCGAGTGGCTGCCCGAGACGACCGAGTTCGTCCATCGCGCCGCGCTGCTGGTGGCGCAAGGCCTGGGCTTCGAGCGCTGCCGCAGCGTCTGCCTGCAGGGGGCGGACGCGGTGCTCACCGTCTCTGACGCCGGGCCCAGCACGGTCACGGGCGTGACCGGCCCGGTCGAGCAGCTCTCGAACGTGCTGCGCCAGCGAGGTCTGAAATGATCGTGCAGCGCTTGCTGGAGATCCTGCACGACGTGCAGGGCGTGCTGGGCAGCTTCGTGGTGGCGCCCGAGGGCGAGTTGCTCGTGCGCTGCATGCCGGAGCGGTTCGAGCGCGCCCACCTGGAGCTGACCGCGAGCCGCGTGGCGCGGGTGCTGCAATGCAGCAGCGCGAACGGCGTCGTGCCGCAGGACGGCGTGTTCGATTTTGGTGAAGGCAAGCTCTGGGTGCGCGAGTTCGTGCGGGGCTACCTGTGCGTGTTGTGCACGGCGGGCGTCGACATGAAGTCGCTCAAGCTCACGGCGCGCCTGGTCGCGCGCGGGCTGCCCGCACAGCTCTAGCCGCTGCAATCGCGCCACGCTTGTCACTCTCTGCCGGCCTGCTCCGTAGCTAAGCTCTTTCCAGCGACGGCAACGCCACACCGGCGTTGCCGATACGCGCGGCGAGAGCCAGGTCGGCGGCACGCTTCAATTCCGTTTTGGCGAGCGGGGCGGCTTCGACATGAAGGTGCTCGAGAACGCGGCGCTGACGCATTCCGAGACCTTGGGCGGAGGGGTTCTGCGCTCGCAAAATCGAAGTTCCCATGGAAACCTCGATTTGTACGGCGCGGGGGGACCTGGCGAGCTGCTCCGACGGAGCGGATGCCGGCGTGGGCACACGCCGCCGCACGGACCCTTCCCGACGCTGTCTCGCTCTCTTGGCGATGAATTCGTGGGGATCTCTCGGGGCCGGGCCTCCGCTTCACGAACATGGCCGAAGCCTCGGGGCGCGTGGCGCCCTGGGGCGGCCGTCAGCGTAGCTAGCGCCGGCAGGGACGGCGAGAACCGGAGCGAGCGAACGGCGGAGGGCCTTGCTAGCTGGACAGATGCAGCCCCGCGCGGACTCGACACGGTCTCGCGCGAATACAGGGCAGCGTGCCAAAGCGGGCGGCGCGTGCCGACGTGGGCGTGATAGGGGTCGCGCGATACAGGGCGTCGGGCGGAAGCGGGGCGACGTCGGACGGAAGCGGGCGGCGGCATGCGGACGCAGACGGACGTCAACGGCTTTGCAGTCCGTTCTCTTACCTTTTTCCGGGTGCTCTTGATCGTTCGCATGCTCTCGGGTCTTTTGGTTGAGAGGTTGGGCATTTTGGGGACGCACTGCTCCCGTCGGCCTTTGCCCGCGTTGGTGGGACTGGCCGTCGTCACATGCGCATCCGGCGCCGTGAGGAACCGGGCGGCGCACGCCCACTGAGCGACTCCGCGATATCGCTGCCGCGCGTGGACTGCCGTGCGAGAGAAGGCAGTGCGAGAGGCCGGCGCCCATGAAAACTGCATCTGCGCGGTCGATTTCGCTCGACGAGATTTGCGCGACTCGAGCGGTCGCGAGCGGCGATGGCGCCCGAAACCTGCGTTGCCTCGTCGCAGAGCCCGCCAGCAGAGCCACGGGCGCTTTCAGGGGCAAAGACCGCGTGGCGCTCGCTGCGAGCACAGCGGGGAGGCAATGCGAGCCTCGAAAATCCTCATGATAGAGTGCTGCCTGAAGCGGGAGGGAAGCATGAGCGAATGGTTGATCGCGCACGAAACGCTGTCGCGGCTGGCGCGGGAGCGAGCCGCGGCCGACGCACTGGAGGGGCAGTGGCTGCTGCGCGCGCGGCGGGCGCAGACGCACCTGCAGTTGGGCTTTGGCAGCTTCGTCAGTTACGTGGAACAGCTCTTCGGTTACACACCTCGCACCATCGTGGAAAAGCTGCGCGTCGCCGAAGCATTGGAGCAGCTGCCGGCGTCGCGAGCGTCGCTCGAGCAAGGCCGGCTCGGCTGGTCCGCTCTGCGCGAGCTCACGCGGGTGGCCGTGAGAGAAACGGAAGAGGCCTGGTTGCGAGCGGCCCAAGGCAAGACCGTGCGCCAGCTCGAGCAACTGGTCGCGGGCAAGCGCCCGGGAGATGCACCGTCTGCCCCACCGGATCCGTGCGCGATGCGCTACGTGTTGCGCTTCGAAGTGACGGCCGAGGCGTACGCGCTGGTTCGAGAGGCGTTGCTGGAGCTGCGCCGGCGGAGCGCGAGCTGTTTCGATGACGATACGGCGCTGCTCGAGCTGGCCCGCTGCGTTCTCGGCGGCCCTGCGCTCGGCGCACGTGATGAGGGTCGCTCGAGCTACCAGATTGCGCTCAGCGTCTGTCCGGAGTGCGGCAGCGGGCGTCAGCCCGCCAACGGACAGCTGGTCACACTGCCACCCGAAATCGTAGAGATGGCCGAGTGTGATGCCCAGCGCTTGCCGACGTTGGAGGGGAACGCATCCCACGTCGGCCGCGATGAACACAGCCCGGACAACGAGGGCCTCCCTGCGCACGCCCACGTGGGCGGCATAGCCGAGGACTGCGGTGACCACGACGCGTGCCCGACTGCCGACCCCCACGTGAGCGGCAGTGCTGACGCACACCGCCCCGCGTCCGATGCGCGCCCGGCTGCCCAGGCCCGCGTGGGCCACGCTCGCGACCGCGCTCCCACCCGCAGGGCCACGCGGGCCCAGCAAGATATCCCGCCGGCGCTGCGCCGCGCGGTGTTGCGCCGCGATGAGCGGCGCTGTCGCGTCGCTGGCTGCCGGAACGCCACCTTCCTCGATCTGCATCACATCCGGCCGCGCTCGGAAGGTGGCCGCCACAGCGCCGACAATCTCGTCACGCTGTGCGCCGCCCATCACCGCGCGCTGCACCGGGGCGAGCTGCGCAGCGCCGGACATGCCAGCGACTTTCGCGTGCTGCCGAGCGCGCTCGAGGCGCCAGTGGACGGCGGCGCGCCGCCGTCCTCCTCGAACTCGCTCGATGTCGCCGCAAAGGTGGCTTCTGGATTGCGCCAGCTGGGCTTTCGCCCGGCGGACGTCCACAGCGTGCTCGAGGAGCTGCGGCAGCGGAGTGAGCTCGCCGCCGCCGCGCCGCAGCAATGGCTCCGCGAAGCGCTGATGCGCTTGCATCGAGCTCCTGCGCGCCATCGCTGAGAGCAGCGGGGCCCGGCGCGCGTGCCCTCCCGCACTGGTGCTGCTCCCCCCCAAAGCCCCCGAAGCCCGACGGCACCCCATCGACCCCGTGCGACGCCACCCGGCGCCCCGAGGCGTCGGGCATCTCCGCCCAGATGAGGCCCGGCCTAAATCCAGGCACAAAGCGCTGGCGGCAGGCGCTGCGAGCTGCGAGGAATCCTGGGGCCCGGCCCTGCTCGCTCCACCGAAGCAGGCTCTCCCCGGCGCCCGCTCGAGCGCAAAGGGGGGCACTTTTGCTGCCGCAGCCGGGGCGCTGCATTCTGGCCTGGGCCGAGAGGTCGCGCCGGTGCGCGCGATGACTTTCGCCACGTTCGGCACTCGCTCGTCACTCCGCGAGTGTGGCGAGTACTATGCGGAGGGTGGGGATCTCGGCTAAGAGCGGGCACGGCACGATGAGCAACGGTACTCCTGCACCAAATCCCGATCGCGAGCACGGCAAGGGCCCGAGGCAGCCTGCGCCACCTGCAGGGCTGCCACCTGCAGGGCTGCCACCTGCAGGGCTGCCCAATGCAGAGCTGCCCAATGCAGAGCTGCAGGAGCTGGACTTTCACTTGTTCAGCGAGGGCACGCACACGCGCATTTACGAGAAGCTGGGCGCGCACCCGGCGCAGCGCAATGGCGTGGCGGGAACGCTGTTCGCTGTCTGGGCACCGAATGCCGGGGCCGTCAGCGTGATCGGCGACTTCAACGGCTGGGACAACCAGCGCACGCCGTTGAAGCCGGCGGGGCAGAGCGGCGTGTGGAGCGGCTTCGTGCCGCAGCTGGGGCAGGGCAGCGTCTACAAGTATCACGTCGTCTCCAGTGACGGGCGCTACCGCTTCGACAAGACGGATCCGTACGGCTTTTACTCCGAGATGCCGCCGCGCACGGGGAGCGTGGTCTGGGACCTGAGCTACGAATGGCAGGACCGGCGCTGGATGGCGGAGCGGGCGCGGCGCAACGCGCTGGACGCGCCGATCTCGATTTACGAGCTGCACCTCGGCTCGTGGATGCGCGTGCCGGAGGATGGCCTGCGCTCGCTCCACTACCGGGAGGCGGCGCCCAAGATCGCCGAGCACGTGCGGCGGCTCGGCTTCACTCACGTGGAGCTGATGCCCGTGATGGAGCATCCGTTCTTTGGTTCGTGGGGCTATCAGGTCACGGGGTACTTCGCGCCCACCGCGCGCTACGGCACTCCGCAGGACTTGATGTACCTGATCGATGTGCTGCACCAGAACGAGATCGGCGTGATCCTGGACTGGGTGCCGGCGCACTTTCCGAAAGACGGGCCTTCGCTCGTCTACTTCGACGGCACCCACCTGTATGAGCACGCCGATCCACGGCAAGGGGATCACCCCGAGTGGGGCACGATGATCTACAACTACGGGCGGCACGAGGTGCGCTCGTTCTTGACCTCGAGCGCGATGTTCTGGCTCGACCGCTATCACGTCGACGGTCTGCGCGTGGATGGCGTGAGCTCGATGTTGTACCTCGACTACGGCCGGCATCAGGGGGAGTGGCTACCGAATCAGTATGGCGGGCGAGAAAACCTGGAGGCCGTCGATTTTTTGAAGCACCTGAACGGCGTGATCCATCGCCAGCAGCCGGACGTGCTGACCATCGCCGAGGAGTCCACGGCCTGGCCCAACGTGACGCGCCCCGCGCATCTGGGCGGCCTCGGCTTCGATCTGAAGTGGGATATGGGCTGGATGCACGACACGCTGCGCTACATGAAGAACGAGCCGGTGCATCGCAAGTTTCATCACGGCAACCTGACGTTCCGCGGCATCTACGCGCAGCATGAGCGCTTCGTGCTCGCGCTCTCTCATGACGAAGTGGTGCACGGCAAGGGCTCGCTGATCGGTCGCATGCCGGGCGACACCTGGCAAAAGTACGCGAACTTGCGCTTGTTGTTCGGGTACATGTGGGCGCTGTCGGGCAAGAAGCTGCTGTTCATGGGCGGTGAGCTCGGGCAATGGCGCGAGTGGAACCACGACGCGAGCTTGGACTGGCATTTGCTGGCACAGGATGAGGCGCGCGGGGTGGTGCACCTGGTGGAACAGCTGAACCGGATCTTCCGCGAGAACCCGGCGCTGCACGAGCTGGATTTCGACGCGGCAGGCTTCGAGTGGATCGACGCCAACGACAGCGACCAGAGCACGCTGTCCTTCCTTCGCCATCCTCGTTCCCGAGCACCGAGTGTGGCCGTGGTGCTCAATTTCACGCCTGTGCCGCGCCATGACTTCCGGCTCGGCGTGTCGCAAGATGGCTTCTGGGAAGAGATCCTGAACACGGACGCGAAGGAGTTCGGAGGCAGCGGCCAGGGGAACCTGGGCGGAGTGCAGGCTTCGCCCGTGGGCAGCCACGGCCGTCCCCTGTCGGTCAGCTTGACGTTGCCGCCGCTCGGCGTCGTGTTCTTGCGAGCTCCTCGTTGATCACAGAGGTGTTGATCACAGAGGTGTTGATCAGAGAGGTACTGATCAGAGGGCGCTGATCAGGGCGCTTTCACGGGCTCGCGCGTCTCTTTTACCACGCGGCCGTCGTCGAACTCTCGAGTGGTCTTCAGGTAGCCTCGATCGTCGGGGCTCTGCGTCTGCGAGTTGCTGCGCACCAGCTCGAGCTTGCCGCTCGCCCAGCGGTAGGTCGAGCTCTCTTGCAGGAGCCCGGCGTGGCCGCCTTTTTCGTGCGTCCGCAGCTCGTGCGTCGCGAGGTCGAGGGTCAGGTTCGTCAGTTTCCCGATGCGCTCGAACGCGCCTTGCTGGGGCACGACCGTCCAGTAGTCGAGCGTCAGGTTCGGCGTGCCGAGCACGGCTCCGAACGCAAAATCCAACACGCCGTCGAAGTTGATGTCGATGGCTTGCAGCAGGTAGTCGCCCGAGGGGGACGAGGCGTCGGTCAGCTGAAACACCTGCGGGGCGGCCGGCGACGATGCACGCGCGATCTGGAGCGAGGTCACGCCCTGGTCGCCATCGGGCTGGAAGCGCACCTCGAATTGCAGGTCGGCGCTCGCTTCGAGGCGGCAGGGCGTGCAAGATTTGACCTGCAAGATCGGCGAGGCGCTGGACAGCCGCGGGGGCGGGGGCAGCACTGGTGGGGCCGGCGCCAGGGGTTTCGCGCTCGAGCGAGGCTGGAGCGCCGGCGCGGAACGGGACTGGTCCGAGTGACACCCGGCCGTGGCCAGGAGCAGGAACGCGAGCAGGGGAGAGCTGGCCTTCATGTGCTCGAGTCAGAGATTGAAAATGCAGCGTGCGCGTGCGTAGAAGGCCTGCCGTTCCGAAAAGCCGTTCAGGCCGCCGTTGATGCGCAGCGTGATGCGCCGCAGGTCGTCACCGTCGGCGAGCGCGTTCAGGTTCCGGTCCTTCCAGAACCAGCACGCGACGCGCGTGGCCAGCTCCGCATCGGTGGCGAGCAGCGTCGGATGGGGATCCGTCGTGAGGTCGCGGTCCAGCGCGTGACCAAAGGCGGCGTAGTTGGCGCGACCGGTGAGCTGAATCAGACCGCGGCCTTTGAAGCGAGGGCCATCGCCGGGCTGGGTGTTGCCCAGGTCCAGGCGACCTTCATACGCTTCACCGCTGGCGATTTCTTCCGTGTGTCGGAGTTGGCCGCTCTCGTGACATACCTGCGCCAGAAAATGGGCGCGGCGCAGGCCCGTGTTGATGCCGTAGCTCGTCATCTGCCGGCTCAGCGGGTCGAAGAAGCGGCTGATCAGCGAGGCATGGGCGTCGAGAGCGATCGCTTGCAGGTGCCCCGGCGCAAACGTCGCCGGAACCCCGACGCGCAAGGCGCGCAGCGTGCCACGACCTGGGTCGATGCGCGAGTCTGGCGCGGCCAGCTTTGCCACGCGCACCTGGAACTCGCGGATTGCTGCGATCGTTGCCGGACCGCAAACCCCATCGATGGCGAGCGCCGGCAGCGGGGGCGGGCGATTGAAATTCAGCAGGACCTGGACGGTCTTGACGTCACGAAGTCGATTGGGCGCCGACGCCCCCACCGCTGCGGTAAGGCACACGAGTCTGGATTTTGGCGGTGAAGGAGCAAGGCGGCAAGCCCAGAGAGCGAGAGGCCCGAGCGGCGGGGCGAAGCGCTACCCCCCACGTCGGCGCACCTGGGCTCACTCGATCCAATCCGGCACGGGAGTGCGCGACGCGCCCGCCTCGGCCGTCCCCCAGACGCCCTCGCAGCGCGCCCGGAAGGCAGCGCGCGCGGCCGGCAAACGTTCGACCAGCGCCGCGGGAAGGAGCTCGTTCAACCGCTCGATGATGTCGGGCGCGATGCCGTGGGTGCTCCAGGCGAAGCCCTCCGCGAACAGGGCGAGCTCTTCATCGGAGCCAGCGGGGGGGAACTGCTTCGCCTCGCGCAGGAGGGGGAAGAGGTGGGCTTCTTCGCTGGCGAGGTGCGGCGCGAGCAGGGTCCGCAGGCTCGTCACGACCTCGCCGGCGGCGGCGAGGCTGCCAGGGAGCTGTGCAAACGCGCGGTTGCCCTGCTCCAGCAGGACGTCGACGCGGCGGTGATCGGCGTCGAGACCCTCGATGACCGCGGCGAGCGACGGCTGCTGAGAGCGCAGGTGCGGGAATAGATTGGCGTCTTCCGCCTCGTGGTGGCCGTGCAGCTTGCCGCTGAAGTGCGTCCACTCCTCGCGCAGGGCTTCGACCCGGGACGTGTCACCCGCGCCCACGCGCTGCAGGGCGGCCGCGAACTGAGCCAGATCGCGCCGGAATCCGTGGTGAGACGTCATCAGCGCGGTGGCGATCGAGGCGGAGCCGTCGTCGTTGAGCAGGTTCGGGAGAGGGGTCATCGCTCAGGCCTTTCGTGGGGTTCTCATCGGGCGACGAATGGCGGGCTGCCGGATCGACAGGCCAAGAAAAACATTTTGTGTCAATCCGGGGCGCGGCTGGTGTCGCGCACCAGCTGCAATGGCTTGCGGCGGCGGACGATCGTGAGGCCCAGCAGGATCAGCAGCGGCAGCTCGGCGGCCTGAAGTTTCCAGTCGGCCTCCGGGGCGGGGGGTATGGCTTTGCGGGCGTCCTGAATCAAGCTCGACACGGCGGCGCTGAGCAGCTTCGGGATGTGCAGCAGGCCACCTTCGAGCTGCAGGCTGCCATCGGGGACCTGATAGACCCAGCCGAGGACCAGGTCGCCGACCGTGAGCTGGAGCCGAGGGGGCCTGGAGATGCGCAGGGGCTTGCCTTGCAGAGTGTCGAGCGCCTCGAACGCGTCGGCTTCCAGCGCGTCGACGCGCAGCGCGCCGAACCAGCCGCTCTTCAAGCTGTCGAGCAGGGCACGCTGTTCTTCGTCCAGGCTTTGGTCGCGTTCCAGCTGTTCCAGTGCCGTCAGGCCGCGCGCGGAGCGGGCGCCCAGCGTGCAATAGGCGGTAAACAGGGGCTGGTCGCTGTCGGGTAGATCGCTGAACTCGATACCTCGATCCTCGCAGCTGATGCGCAGCGCGCGTTCGCTGCTGTCGAGAATGCCTTCGCGTTCAGCCACGTTGAGCAGGCTGTCGCGTAGGCGCTGCATCGGGTCTTGCGGGGCTGCCGTGGCGGGATCGAAGGCGTCGTGGTGGGGCAGGGTCTCGGGACGATCGGGGACTCCCGCGAGGTAGACGACGCCGCGGCGCTCCCCCGCATACGCGTCGACGATGTATTCGAACCAGTAGCGCTCGCTGTTGCCGGTCTTCAGGTGGCGCAGCAGCGCCGCTTCGGAGCCCTGATCGCGTTGCGCCGCCTTTTTCTGGCGCAAGCGGGCTCGTTGCTTGGGCGTGAGCTTGGCGTGCTGACCTGGGCTGCGGTGGTGCGTCGCGCTGGGGGGGCTGGCTTCATCGGGCGCGATGCGCTGGAAGTACTCGAGCCAATCCCGGTCGGAAGCGCGCAGCAGATAGGGCGGCTCCACGATGAAGTGGCCCACACCGAAGGACAGCACGCGGGCCAGGACGAGATCGCCGCCGCGCAGAAATTCGTCGGTCTGTCGCACCGTCAATGCTTTGCGATCCCGCAGCCGTTCGAGCTCCGCGCGCGTGCCCTCGCTGCGCAGCACGCGGTAGACGTCTTGCTGGGAGTCGGCCAGGGCGCGCGCCGCCTGGTGCAGCCGCTCACGCGCAGCGTCGTGACGCGTGAGCCAGGCGAGCGCCGAACAGGGGGTTTCCCCAGCGAGGCCGTGAGGGACATCGGCGAGCACGTGCTGGGTGGCATAGGAATCGTACACCGGGCTCTGCGGCGGGCCGCCCGGGGTGAATTCATCTCGCAGGCGATCGTACCAGCGCCCCGCGCGCTCGAACTGCGGCGCGCCCAACAGCTGGATCGCCGCCGCCAACACGGCGCGGCACTGCAAGAGCGCCTGCTCGGTATCGGAGTCGAGCGCCGGACCACGCCGGGGGAACAAACGCTGGCGCAGCTGTTCGATCACGTCGCGCGGCAGCAGCACATCCAGATGGACCTGCTTCGAGAGCTGGACGGCGATCGGCTCGAATCGGACGCTCGACATTCGGGCTGTTTAGGCGAGCAGGCCGCTCGAGGGAAGAGTCCTTCACAGGCCGCGCCGGCACGGGACATACCGGCCGCGCAGCTTCCGCCTCGTCTGTCACAGACACTTCCCGAGCCAGCGTCGAGCCTGCCAGCGGCTCTGGCTTTCCGAGCGCAATTGTGTGCTCGACAACGCAGCGTGAGATTGTCGATGGTATCTGGTCCACGGCGCGCATGCGGCGGCAACCATGGGCTGCCCACGTATTGGGGCGTCGCGCTGGTGCGAGAGCATCGAACATTCGTTGTTCGAAGTTGAGTGCACCGTGTAGAGGTTCGATCCGCGCGGGGGCGGGGGCGGCTGGCGTTAGTTCGGCCACGAGGCGTTCGATCGCGTGCTTGGTGCGGAATTGCACGCGGGAGAGCAGGTCAGCGCAGTTCTCGGGCGTCATGCGGTCCAGGAGCAAGATGCCGGCCTTGTCGTTTTGCGGTGTCTTAGGCGCGATGAGCTTGCGGACGTATCAGCCCCGCAGGAGGCTGGTGCCATGCCGTTGCAAAGCGCCGAGGTCACGCTCGCGAAGCTGCTTCAGAATCTCAGTCCAGAGAGGAGCAAGCAGGCGACGGCTTGCCTGCGACTGTTTCAGAAGGTCGAGGCCTTGGCGAAAGGCTCCGGGCTGGAAGCTGCCATTCAGCCTGGACCGAAGCTGAAAGTCTGGTACGGCAACCGCGCCAGCGCCGAGTTCGTGCTCTCGGGCGGGCGCGATCTCGCTATCTGCCATATGCAACCAAGCGGCGCGCCGGGTGCCCCCGTCGAGGCCGCCCTCTCGCATCCGCTGCGTGCATCCGGGCCCGTCAAGGTCCGACTGGAATTCAACCCGGTCGCTGGCGAGTTCGAGGGGCTAGACGAATTCGGCGAGATCCATGCCGGCAAAGATGTTCTGGCTGTCGTCATCGCCGAGAAGATGAGCGAAGCGTCACACGCCGGCGAGTGAGGCCTGGCCCGCAGTACTGCGGAGCCTCTGGCGTCCCCGGCAAGAATCGAACTTGCGACCAACGCTTTAGGAAAGCGCTGCTCTATCCTACTGAGCTACGGGGACGAGTGCGGTAGCCATAGCACAGCGGGGGCTGGCCTGAAGGCCTAGTTGCGCTGCGCGGCGGGCTGTGGCGTGGTGTGAGGCCTGTTGGAATCGAGGTGTGGTGGCGCGGGCGTATGATGCTGTCGTGGTTGGCGCGGGGCCCAATGGGCTGACCGCGGCCGCGTTTCTGGCCCGGGCGGGGCGTTCCGTGCTGGTGTTGGAGGCGAACGCCGAAGCGGGCGGCGGGGTGCGGACCGAGGCGCTGACGTTGCCCTGGTACCGGCACGATCTGTGCTCCGCCGTGCATACGATGGGCTGTCTCTCGCCCGCGTTCGAGCTGCTGGATCTGGAGCGGCACGGGCTGGAATGGATTCATCCGCCGCTGTCGCTCGCCCATCCACTGGACGGCGGGGACGCCGTCTGTCTGGAGCAGTCGATCGAGGGCACCGCCGCTCAGCTGGGGGTCGATGAGCGGGCTTATCGGGAGCTGGTGACGCCCTTCGTCCGCTCTCCAAAAAAACTCTTTGCCGATCTGCTGGCTCCGCTCGGTGTGCCGCGGCAGCCGTTGACGTTGGCGCGTTTTGGTCTGCTGGGGTTGCGCTCGGCGCGTTCGCTTTCGTTTTCGCGCTTTCGCGGGGAGCGCGCGCGGGCCCTGTTCGCCGGCTGCGCAGCGCACGGGATTCAGCCGCTGGAACATGCGCTGACGGGCGCATTTGGATTGACGTTCTTGATCGCGGGGCACGTGAAGAGCTGGCCTGTCGCGCGCGGGGGGTCGAGCGCGATCGCGAAGGCGTTGCTCTCGGTGTGTCAGCAGTGGGGGGTGGAGCTGGTCACGGGGCAGCGGGTCACTTCGCTGCGGCAGCTGCCGGACGCGCAAGCGGTGTTGTTCGATCTGGCGCCACAGCAGGTGGCGGAGATCGCCGGAGAGAATTTGCCTGGCTCGTATCTGCGCTCGCTGCGCAACTACAGGATGGGCCCGGCGTGCTTCAAGCTCGACTGGGCGCTGGATGGTCCGATCCCCTGGAGCAATCCGGAGGTGGCGCGCGCTTCAACGGTGCATGTCGGCGGCACGTTCGAGGAGCTGGCGGAGTCGGAGGCCGCGGTTTGGCGCGGAGAGCATCCGCAGCGTCCGTTCGTGCTGGTGACGCAGCAGAGCCATTTCGATGCTTCGCGCGCGCCTCGCGGGAAGCACACCGGGTACGCTTATTGTCATGTGCCAATGGGTTCGGGTGTGGACATGACGGAGGCGATCGAGGCCCAGATCGAGCGCTTCGCTCCGGGATTTCGTCAGCGCATTCTGGCGCGGCATCGGCTGTTTACCGCCGATCTGGAGCTGCGGAACGCGAGCCACATCGGCGGCGTGATCACGGGCGGCGTCGCGGATCTGGGGCAGTTGTTCACGAGGCCCGCGCTGCGCTGGGACCCGTATTCGACGCCCAATCCGCATCTGTTCCTGTGCTCGCACTCGACTCCCCCCGGTGGCGGGGTGCACGGCATGTGCGGTTTTTATGCCGCGCGTTCGCTGTTGCGGCGCGTCTGGGGCCGGCGCCTGGCGTTGCCCTGGTGACTCCCGTGTGGTTCCGCACCGAATCACTCGTCCTGCGGGTCTTCTTTGGGCTTGCGCGCGCGGGGCAGGATGCGGCGCGCGAACGCGACCAGGCCGCGGTCGGCGCGGGCGAGCTGCTCTTCTGATTCCTTGAGCGCGTTTTCCCAGTAGGCAGGGAACCCCGGCACGGTGCTGACGACGCGGCGGATGGCTTCGTCGTAGACCATCAGCAGGTGCAGCTCTCGGCGGTCGGGCTTCTGCTTCCAGGATTGGAGCGTGACGCGCAGGTTCTCGTTTTCGATGCGCAGGCGCTCGAGCTCCAGCTTGACCTGCTTCGCGCCCTCCTGGGTGATCGACATGTGGTCGTGGAGATGAGAATGCAGCCGGCGCAGCTCCTGTTCGAGCGTGCGGCGGCGCAGCCACGCCGAGATGCCGACCACGACCGCGAACACGAGCCCGACGAGTACGCCGTAGCCGAACGTCGTCAGCTGGTTGTCCACGATGCGGTCAGCTGAGGCCGCTCGGAGCAGCCGGGAGGGGGGCGGCGGTGCGCTGCTTGCGCCGAGACCAGGCGCGGCGGATGAGCCCCGCCGCGATCGCGAACACGACCGCGCCGCCGAGGGCCGAGTAGAGTTGTAGCGAGAGAAAGCGGGTGAGCCCGTTCTCCACATCGAGCTGGCAGGAGAAGCTGCCGCCGATCGAGCCGTAGAGCATGGACGTCAGGGACTTGCCGAACAGGCAGCAGATGACGAAGCCGATCATGGCCCCGATCAACAGCTCCACGCCCGTCCGCTTCATCCATCGCACCATGGCCCCGTCCTCTCCCCTCAGCTGAGCTCGGTTACCAGGCGTTTCACCACGTCGACGTATTGCTGCATGGCGGCCGCCTTCGGAGTGCCTCTACGCCCCGCCCAGGCGTCGTACTTGGCTCGGCCCTTGAAGTCCAACATGCCGGGACGGGAGCCCGTCACGTCGCCGGCAGTGGCTTGTTTGTACAGGGAATACAGCTCGAGGAGCTGATCCGGAGACGGGGTGCGGGTCAGCTGTTTGACCCGCTGTTGCGCGGATTCGAAGTCCTCCTCGACGGCCATGGTGGGCAGCATAACGCGCTCAGTCGAGCAGTGGAACGCAGAACTTTCCAATGGATAGGGCTGGGCGAGGGACTCGGGCGGCGGCTGTCGCGGAGTGGTGTGGCTGAGGTGCGCGCGTGTGCCACATCGCTTCTTCGTCCTGGGACGCCGGTTTCGCTCCAGTAACGGCTTCTGTCGCGGGTTGCACCGGCACTCCGCTCACGACAGCAACCGCCCCGCTGCGTCTTCCGGGGAGGAGTCTCCCGGGGAGGAAACCCGGGCTCCGGGCACTCCAGGGAAAGGCTTCCACACGGTCGCCAAAAAACGGTAGCGTAAAATTGTGAGAACCCCTGCCTCAAAAACCGGCGCCGATGGTCGATCGGCCTCACGTCGCCCCGCGAGCGGTAGGATTCCGGAGAGTCGCGCCGCGGAGAGCGCGCGGGCGGAGAGCAGCATCGTGACGAAGGCGCCGAACAGCGTGTCCAAAGCAGGGCCATCCAATCCGGCGTTCACGGAGTTGCTCGACTCCGTGCCGGGTGCGTGGTTCTTCACCCGGCGGGACGGGTCTTTCGCGTACGTGAGCCTGGGCGCGTGCGAGGCCCTGGGCTATTCGCGCAGGGAGTTGCTCGGTTCGAGCGTGTTCGATATCGATCCCACCTTCGATACACAGACCTGGGCCAAGCTCTGGGAGAGCACCGTCCCGAATCAATCGAAGATCGTGCGCACGCGCCACCGGCGGCGGGACGGCACGGAGTATCCGATCGAGATCCGTTCGCTGAAGATCGATCTCGATGGCGAGCATCTGTCCGCTTCCTATTCGATCGATCTGACGGCCGCCGAGCAGACGCGCGTGGCGCTGCAGGAGTCGGAGTCGCGGCTCGAGCGCTTGATCAACAACTTGCCGGACCTGGTGTTCCGGTTGCGGCTGGAGCCGCGGCTGACGCTGGAGTTCGTGAGCCCGAGCTGTCAGTCGCTGCTCGGCTATGCGGCTACCGAGTTGCTCGATGACGAGCACGCGATCGCGCGCATTGTTCATTCGGAGGATCTGGACAAGTTCCTTTCGCTGCCGCACCTGCCCGCCGGCACGGGCTCGAAGCTGCGCTTTCTGCACCGCGCCGGGCGCGTGGTGTGGATGGAGCTGCGGGGCACGCTGGTCGAGGCCACGCCCGGCCATGCGCCGCTCCTGGAGGGAATCGCGCGCGACGTGACGCACAGTCACGAGGCCGAGCTGGCGAATCGGCGACTGTCCGCGGCGATCGAGCAAGCAGCGGAAGCGGTCGTGGTGACGGACGCGCAGGGCAACGTGGAGTACGTCAACCCCGCGTACCGTCACACCAGCGGGCTCGCCGAAGGGCAAGCGATCGGGCGGCCCTGGCGCGAGCTCGAGGTGCGGCACGATCGCGCGTTCTTGCGCCGGCTGGAGCGGCTGTTCGAGCGCGGCGAGGTGTGGCAGGGGCGCATCCAGAGCGTGCGCGCCAATGGCAGCGCCTATGACGAGGACGGCACACTGGCGCCGATCCGCGACGAGGCGCAGCGCCTGGCCGGCGCCGTGGCGGTGAAGCGCGACATCACCGAGCAGGTGCAGCTGGAGGAACAGCTGCAGCGCGCGCACCGCCTGGAGATGGTGGGGCAGCTCGCCGGCGGCATCGCGCACGACTTCAACAATCTGCTGCACATCATCCACGGTCACACGCAGATGATGCAGCTGATCGATCTGCAGGGCTTTGCGCGCGCCAAGGACCTGACGGAGATGTTGCACGAGGTGGACAAGGCGGCGGCGCGCGCGGCGGTGCTGGTCCGGCAGCTGCTCGCCTTCAGCCGTAGCGATGACGGCGCGCCGGGCGACCTGCGGCTGGATGAGGCGGTGGCGTCGCTGCATTCGCTGTTGCAGCGGCTGCTCGGGCAGCAGATCCAGCTGGTGCTGCGCAACGACGCGGGGCCGGTGCTGGTGCGCGGCAACCGGGCGCAGCTGGAGCAAGTGGTGACCAACCTGTGCCTGAACGCGCGCGACGCGCTGCCGTCGGGCGGCTTCTTGCACGTCAGCATCGATGATCCGCCGCGCGAGAAGCTGCCGGCAGTGCTCAAGTCGCGCATCGACGAGTCGTACGTGCGGCTGAGCGTGCGCGATGACGGCGTCGGCATGACGCGCGAGGTGCAGCGGCGGCTCGGCGAGCCGTTCTTCACCACCAAGCGCACGGGGGAGGGCGTGGGCCTCGGTCTGGCGACGGTGTACGCCATCGTGCAAGCGCACCGCGGCTTCATCGACGTGAGCTCGGTGCGGGGGAAGGGCAGCACGTTCCACGTCTATCTGCCGCGCAGCGATCGTTCGGAGCGGCGCGAAGCGAGCTCACGTTCGAAGCCGTCGATCGAGGGGCGCGGGCGGCTCGTGCTGGTGGCCGAGGATGAGCCTTCGATGTTGCAGCTGACGGCTTGCTACCTGAAGGAGGCCGGGTTCGATGTGCTGATCGCGACGAGCGGGCCCGAGGCGGAGCGCATCGTGCGCGAGCGTGGCCCGGAGCTCGCGCTGTGCGTGCTGGACTCGGTGATGCCGGGCTTCGGCGGCGAGGGCGTGCAGCAAGTGATGCGCGAGCTGGGGCTGCAGGCGCCGGTGTTGTTCGTGACGGGGCAAGATAGCCGGCGGCTGGAGAGCGCGCTGGAGCAAGAGGGCGTGGCCTTGCTGCACAAGCCGTTCGGTTCACAGGAGCTGCTGGAGCAAGCCGGGCGCCTGTTGCACGAGATCGAGCCGGAGGCGCAGTAATGTCTCAGGCGCTGCAGGACCGCTATGCGCCGCACAACGCTTGTTTTGGCTGCGGTCCGGCGAACGCTCAGGGCCTCAGGCTGAAGAGCTTCGTGGAGGGCGACGCAGTGGTGGCCAAGTTCGTACCCCAGCAGCACCATCAGGCGTTCCCGGGCGTGCTGAACGGCGGCATCATCGGCGCGCTGCTCGACTGTCATAGCAACTGGACGGCGGCGTACACGCTGATGCAGCAGGGGGGCCTCGACGCGCCGCCCTGCACGGTGACGGCCGACTTTCACGTGAAGTTGAAGGCACCCACGCCGCTCGGGCAGGAGCTGCGGCTCGAGGCGCGGCCCGTGCAAACCAGTGCCGATCGCTGCACCGTGGACGCGGAGCTTTCCGCTGGCGGCAAAGTAACGGCGACCTGTCGTGGGACGTTTGTCGCGGTGAAGCCTGGCCACCCCGCCTACCACCGATGGTAGGCTCGGCATCATGCTTTTCCCGACGATGTTGGTGGGCAGCTATCCGCAGCCCGAGTGGTTGATCGATCGCAAGAAGCTGGCGGGGCGCTTTCCGCCGCGCGTGCGCGCGAGAGAGCTGTGGCGCGTGGCGGAGCCCCTGCTGCAAGAGGCGCAGAACGACGCTACGCTGGTGGCGATTCAGGCGCAGGAAGAGGCGGGGCTCGACGTGCTGACGGACGGCGAGATGCGCCGCGAGAGCTACTCCAATCGCCTCGCCACAGCGCTGGAAGGCGTGGATCTGGACAACCCCGGCACGGCTCTCGATCGCTCCGGGCATCCGAATCCCGTGCCGCGCATCGCGGGCCCCATCCGTCGCAAGCACAGCGTGCTGGTGGAGGATCTGCTGTTCCTGAAGAAGCACACCAAGAAGCCGGTGAAGATCACCGTGCCCGGTCCCTTCACGATGACGCAGCAGGCGCAGAACGACTACTACGCGAGCGAGGAAGAAGCTGCGCTCGACTACGCCGTGGCCGTGAATGCCGAGATCAAGGATCTGTTCGCGGCGGGTGCGGACATTGTCCAGATCGATGAGCCGTACATGCAGGCCCGGCCGGAAAAGGCCCGCCAGTACGGCCTGAAGGCGGTGAATCGCGCGCTGGACGGCGTGCGCGGCACGACGGCGCTGCACATCTGCTTCGGCTATGCGGCGATCATCCACGCCCGCCCATCGGGTTATTCGTTCTTGCCGGAGCTGAAAGACTGTAGCTGCAAGCAGGTGTCGATCGAGACTGCTCAGAGCAATCTCGACTGTCAGGTGCTGGAGCAGCTGCCGGGCAAGCAGATCCTGGTGGGTTGTCTCGACCTGAGCGACATGAACGTGGAGACCCCCGAGGTGGTGCAGGCGCGCGTGGAGAAGGCGCTGAAGTTCGTGCCCAGGGAGCAGGTGATCCTCGCGCCCGACTGCGGCATGAAGTACCTGCCGCGCGAGGTGGCGGACGGCAAGCTGCGCTCGATGGTGGAGGCCGCGAAGCGGCTGCGCGACAAATACGGCCGCGCCTGAGCGGCCGCGCGACGGTGCGCCCTCGCTGGGCGGAGCCGGCCGCGCAGAGGTGCATCCTGGAGGGCTCGGCGCCGCCCGGTACCGAGCCCACCAGAATCTGCCCACCGTCAGTCCTTTGACGTGTGACACTGTCTTCTGTTGAAGAGCGGCGGCCGAACGCATTCCTCGCGTCCGCCGGCCGTGCTACGCAACGGCAATGAGCGTTCCCAAGGTCGATCAAGAGCTCTGGACTGCCGTGGACCGCTACATTGCCAGCGCCATGGTGCCCAGCGACGCGGCGCTGGATGCGGCGCTCGCCGCGTCCGACGCTGCCGGACTGCCGCCCATTCAGGTCTCGGTGACGCAGGGAAATTCCTGGCGTTGCTGGCCACGATCCGCGGTGCGCGCCAGATCCTCGAGCTGGGTACGCTGGGCGGCTACAGCACGATCTGGCTCGCCCGCACGCTGCCGGCTGGGGGCCGATTGATCACGCTCGAAGCGGAGCCCCGGCACGCCGAGGTGGCTCGTTCGAACCTGCAGCGTGCCG
>JAICTU010000483.1 GCA_025936205.1 Polyangiaceae bacterium
GCTGCGCTCCCCGAGCGCGCTCAGATCCACGACTCGCTGCGCGTCACCCTCCCGCATAGGCGCGCTCCAGCTCCGCCGATGTCGATCTTCTCCATCTGTAACATCGCCTGCAGCACTCGCTGCGTCTTTTCCGGATCCGGGTCGAACAGCAAGCGACCGAGCGTCTTGGGAATGATCCCCAGGCTGCCCACCAGGCCGAGCCCGAGCCAGCCGCTCGTGCCATAGACGTACAGCGCCTGAGGTTTCGGCAGGTTTCGCGAATCAGACTCGAAATCGGCTCACTTCAGGGCTACGTTCGCGCGCCACGTTTCCAGCAACCCGTTCGGGTGGGAGCAGTCAGCATGAAATACGTCAATCTCGGTTCAACTGGGCTCAAGGTCTCCCAGATCTGCCTCGGCACGATGACGTTTGGCTCGCCCGAGTGGCGCAACTGGGTGTTCGGCGAGGCCGAGTCGCTGCCGTTCATCAAGCAAGCGCTCGATTGGGGCATCAACTTCTTCGACACCGCGGACGTGTATTCGCTCGGCCAGAGCGAGGTGGTGCTCGGCAACTGTCTGAAGAAGCTCGGGGTCAAGCGCGACCGCGTGGTGATCGCCACCAAGGTGCACAGCCAGATGGGCGACGACCCGAATCAGCGCGGTCAGTCGCGCAAGCACATCAAGCACGCCATCGATGACAGCCTGCGGCGCCTGGGCGTCGACTACGTCGACCTGTACCAGATCCATCGCTTCGACCCGAACACGCCGATCGAAGAGTCGCTCGATGCGCTCGACAGCCTGGTCAAGGCCGGCAAGGTGCTCTACCTGGGCGCCTCCTCGATGTACGCCTGGCAGTTCGCCAAGCTGCTCTACACGCAAGATCGGCTGGGCCTGAACCGCTTCGTGACCATGCAGAACCACTACAACCTGGTCTATCGCGAGGAAGAGCGGGAGATGAACCCGCTGTGCCTGGCCGAGGGCGTGGGCCTGATCCCCTGGAGCCCGCTGGCGCGCGGCTTCCTCACCAAGAACCGCCCGCAGGGTACGGGCGGCAACACCACGCGCGCCAAGAACGACGGCTTCGCCCAGAGCATGTACAAAGAAGAGGCCGACTACGCCGTGGTCGATCAGGTGAGCGCGATCGCCGAGAAGCGCGGCCTACCCAACGCGCAGATCGCCCTGGCCTGGCTGATGCATCAACCGGCGGTCACCGCCCCGATCGTCGGCGCCACGCGCATCGAGCACATCGACGACGCGGTGAAGGCCACGAACATCGAGCTCACCGCAGACGAGCTGGCGGCGCTGGCGAAGCCGTACATCCCCCACACGGTGCTGGGCCACTCCTGAAGAATGGGCTCGGCGCCGCGCGAGGCTGCGCGGTACCAGAATATGCCCACCGCGCGACTCACGGTGGGCACATTCTGGCGAGACGCAGGGACGCTCAGTTCCGAGCCGAAAACCCTGAGCCCCGACCCCTCCCTGCTGCTCAGCGCATGCAGAAGACGTTCAACTTATTGCCGTCCAGGTCGCGGAAGTAGCCCGCGTAGAAGGCGTCACCGCGCGGACCGGCAGCGCCCTCATCCTTGCCGCCGAGCGAGAGCGCCAGGGCGTGGATGCGATCGACTTCCTTCGGGTCCTTCACGGCCAGCGCCGTCATACAGCCGTTGCCGACCGTGGCCGGGTTGCCGTCGAACGGCTTCGCGATGCCGATGCCGGGCTTGTCCGGCGCCACCATCCAGGCGATGAACTTGTCGTTCTCCATGAAGCGCTTGGCGCCGAGCGCACCGAGCAGCGTGTCGTAGAACTTGGCAGCGCGGGAGATGTCGTTGGTTCCGAGCGTGACGTAGCCGATCATGGTTGTCTCCTCCGTGTCACCGACCTGAATCGGGCGCGTTCGTATACTGCTGCTGGAGCAGCAGTACCAGCGCCGAAACAATTCCGACTCCGACATGGCGGGGGTCGCCTTGACAGCGCGCCGCGGATCGAGTGAAGGGGGCGCCCATGACTTATACTTTTCAGCGTATCTCATTTCGTTCCCCTGAATCCGGCGGCGTGACCGCCCTGCTCTGCGCCGCGGCAACGTGTTGCATGCTGTTCGGCGCTGCCTGCGACGACGGCGACACCGACGTCCCGGGCATGAGCGGCGGCGGCAGTGGCGGCGGCGCAGGCGCGGGCGGCGGCAGCGCTTCCGACGCGGGCCCCTCCGGCGGCGGCGGCGCGGACGCGGGTCCGAGCGGTCCCCGTGGCAAGATCCAGGTGCTCTCCAGCGCTGCGGAGCTACGCGCGCCGACGACGGCGGCCGTGCGCGGCAATAACCTGTGGATCGTGAATGGCCAGCTCAGCGGCTTGTTCGGAGGCCCTGCACCGGTGTTGCCCTTCAACCTCGTCTCGCTCCCGCTGACCGGCGGCCCCATCGGCGACACCTCGATCACGCTGCCCGGCGATACGTTCTATCCGGAAGGCATCGCGGCTGCGGCGGACGGCACGCTCTACGTCGGCAGTGTCAATACGCGCGTGATCGTGCAGGTTCCGGCCGATTCGACGACGGCGAGCGTGTTCGTGCCGGAAGGTGTCGCCGAGCGTGGCGTGATCGGGCTCACCGTCGATGACACGCGCAATCTACTCTGGTTCTGCGACTCCAATCCCACTGAGGGCGGAGCCGCGATCGTCGGCGTCTCGCTCGACGACGGCACCCAGGTCGTGCGCCACGCGATGCCGGATGCTGTCAGCGCGCCAGCGCCGGACGCGGGCACTCTGGCCGACGCGGGTGTCACCGCAGACGCGGGCGACGCGGGCGGCGCGCCGGCAGCGGCTCCCACGTCGTTCTGCAACGACCTGATCGTCGATGCTACGGGCAATCTGTACGCGACCGAGTCGCGCGGGCGCATCTTCCGCGTGCCCGCGGCCAGCGTGACGACGCCGAACAGCGCCAGCGTGTGGCTGACGGGGCCCGCGGCGGAGCCGGCGATGCCCGGCGGCTTCGGTGCCAACGGCATCGACATCGTCGGCGGCACGATGATCATCGCCAACGGCGACGGCCTGTGGGCGGTGAACCCGAACGCAGCCAACCCCGCATCCACGGCGCGCAAGCTGAACCTCACGCTCGACGGCGCACCCGCCACGCTGTGCGGCCCTGACGGCTTGCAAGCGGTGCCGGGCTCCAGCACGGATCTGGTGGTGGTCGAGAACGGCGGCTGCAATACGACGGGCGACAGCGACCGCGTGGTGCGCATCCAGCTCAGTTTGTAATCGCTGCCGACAGCTCTCGTCGCGCGGCGTCGAGCCGCGCGACGAGGCCTTCGCGCCACTCCTTCACCGAGCTCAGCTGCGGCCCGCTGCCGAACAGGATCGCGCGCGAGGAGTTGATCATACCGCCTTCGAGCCCGCGCGGTCCGCGCACGAAGGCCGCGAGCGCGTCACTCAGCGCCGCGCCCTGTGCGCCGTAGCCCGGCACCAGGAACAGCGAGCGCGGCAGCGCCGTGCGCAGGCGCTGGGCTTCTGCCGGATAGGTGGCGCCGGCGACCACGCCCAGGCTCGACCAGCCACTGTCCCCGCGCAGCCCCTCCGCGAGCGGCGCGAGCGCCTGCGCCACGCGCTCATACAGCGGCACGCCGTCGATCTGCAGGCTCTGAAAGTCGCGCGCGCCGGGATTGCTGGTGCGCGCCAGGACGAACATGCCCGTGCCGTGCGCGCGCGCCGCGTCGACGAACGGCTGCAGGCTGTCGAGCCCCAGATACGGGCTGAGCGTGATCGCATCGGCGCGGCAGGGCGCGCCGGGCACGGCATAGCTGTGCGCGTAGGCCTGCGCGGTGGAGGACATGTCGCCACGCTTGGCGTCCAGGAGCACCAGCAAGCCGTTGGCGCGCGCGCGCGCCACCAGGCGCTCCAGCGCGCGCAGCCCGCGCCAGCCCAGCTGCTCGAAGAAGGCGATCTGCGGCTTGATCACCGGTACCTTGCCGGCGCACTCGTCGATCACGACCTCGAAGCACGCCTGCACGCCGTCCGCGCTCGCGTCGCTGGCGAGCGCGTCGAG
Organism: Polyangiaceae bacterium; assembly: GCA_025936205.1. The sequence continues at coordinate 4,012 of JAICTU010000483.1, forward strand.
CCGCACCCCGAACTCGCGCGGAATGCGCTCCAGGTGCGGATCCAGGCCCACACACAGGGGGTTTTGAAGGCGGCGAGCGGCCTCCAGATAGCGATCTGCGAAGTGTCCTTCGGTCATGGTCCGCAGGCGTAGAGAGGCGCGCCGGTGCCGTCAAGCCTGCCGCGCGCGCTGGACGGCCCCAGAACCAAAGTCTACAGTGCCCGCGGAGCTCCATGGACGTCGAGGTTGGCCAGGTCCTGAACGGCAAGTACCGCATCGTGCGGCGCATCGGCGCGGGCGGCATGGCCACGGTCTACGAAGCGCTGCATACCGGCCTGGGCACGGCGTTGGCGGTCAAGGTGCTGCTGCCCGAGCTGGCACGCGTACCCACGCTCGCCGACCGCTTCCGCCGCGAGGCGCGCGTCTCGGCCACGATCAAGAGCCCGCACGTGATCCAGGTCACCGACGTCGATCAGCTCGCAGACGGCAGGCCTTACCTGGTGATGGAGCTGCTCAGCGGGCAGGCGCTCGAGCAATTGTTGATCGAGATCAAGGCGCTGAGCCGCGAGCGCGCGGTGGACATCGGCTTGCAGATCTTGCTGGGGCTCGAGAGCGCGCACGCGCTGGGGGTGGTGCACCGCGATTTGAAGCCGGGCAATGTCTTCTTGTCGCGGCAGGGCACGGAGGTGGTCGCCAAGCTACTCGACTTCGGCATCGCCAAGGTCAAGGCGTCCACGGAGTTTCAGAACCTGACCCGCCCCGGCGTGGTGATGGGTACACCCGAATACATGGCCCCCGAGCAGGCCTTCTCCTCGGATCAGGCGAGCGTGCAGAGCGACCTCTACTCGGTGGGTGTGATGCTGTACGAGATGCTGAGCGGCAAGCTGCCGGCAGAGGGCGACCAGCCTCTCGTGGTGGCACAGCAGGTGCTCACGGGCAGGGTGCGGCCGTTGCAGGAGCTCTGCCCCGGATTGCCGCAGGGCCTGCTGAACCTGGTGCAGCGCGCGCTGCAACCGGAACCCAGCGCGCGGCCCGAGAGCGCGCTCGACATGCGGCGCGAGCTTTCGGTGTTTGCCGGGGAGCTGAGCGCCGCCGGGCGACTGGCAAGCGTCGCGCCGCCGGCAGTGGCCGTGGACGCGCCGGTGCTGACGCCGGGCGGCACGGCCAAAGTGCCCGCCGTGTCCGAACATCACACGGGCGCGATGAGCGGGTTCCAGGCCGTGCCCGCCGTGGCAGGGCCAGCGCAGCGCGCGCCGCTGCCCCGCACCGCAGAAATGCCGCGCGCGCCCGACGAGCGACGCGTGGCGCCCACCATCCCGACCCCGCAGCGTCCTCCGCCGCCCGATGGCGTGCCGGCCCCACCGGCTCGCAAGAGACGGTCGCTGTGGCTCTGGCTCACGGTGGGTGGGCTGCTGCTCGGCGCCGCCAGCGTCGGGGCGCTCTGGATCTTGCAAATCATGTCGGATCCAGGACCTCCGCCACCGATGCCGATGCCCCCCGGCTACCGCACGGCGCCATCGTCCCACTGATTATTTCGCTGAGTCATTGCCGAGAGGCCTCCTGGCCGCTGCTGGGTGACGGTTAATGCAACGGCCTCCGACCCCTGCCGGAAACGCTTTTGAGAACCATGCGCCATGATTGCGGGCTATGGTGAAGGCCAATGTCTGGTGACGATGACACCTGGCTGAAAAAGTTCAGCGCATCGCTGCCGGGTAGCTACCGCAATCGCTACGGCACGGAGGAAATCCGCCAGCACGCGTCGATCGCTCGCGCCCGCGGCACTCAGCCGGCACGCGTGGGCGTGGTCCCGGTGGAGGGCGACGGCCTCGGGATCTGCGTGGTGGCGAAGGACGCGCCCGGGCTGTTCTCGAACATCGCGGCCGCGCTGCGCTTGCAGGGCTTCGACATCGTGCACGCCGAGGCCTATACGCGCCGGCTCGATACGGGCGAGCGCGAGGTCCTGGACCTGTTCCGTCTGCAAGTTCAGCAGGGCCGTGCCGTGGATACCTCCGCCGCCACGGACATCGCGGCGAACATCTCGCTGACGTTGCACGAGCTTCTGGCGGGCAAGCTCGACCCCTCGCAGGCGCTGCCCGCGCCTCAGCCCGAGCCCCTCGGCACCTTCCACGACACGCGAGTGCGCTTCATCGAAGGCGAAGATGGCGCTCTCTCCACGCTGGAGGTGGAGACGGACGATCGCTCGGGCCTCCTGCTCACGCTGGCGCGCGCCCTCTCGAGCCAGAAGGTCAGCGTGGAACGCTCCGAGGTGCGCACGCTCAACTCGCGCGTGCTCGACCGCTTCACACTCGCCGAGCACGACGGGTCGCCGATCAGTGACGCCCGGCGTTTGAACATTCAGGTGGCAGTGATCAGTGCCATCGAATCGTTGGCCTGGACGCCGCGTCCCTCCCAGCGCCCCCCGGTCGTCAATTAGCGATCGCGGTCCCACGAAGCTCGCTGCACGGCACCGGGTCCCTTTCGGCACTTCGAATCTGAAGTTCCAATGGAAACCTCACGCGCCCTCCGCGAACCCCCTCCCGAGCGAGTGGATCGTTGCTGCGCGGGTCACCCGCCGCCGACCCTTCGCGAGCCCCGCGCCGGCGCGAGAGGCTCCGCGCTGCGCGGATACCAGGTCTCCAGGCACGCGCGCTCCTTCCACGCGCGTGCGGGCCGCGATCCCTGACCCCTATTCGATCGTCACGTGATCCATGACGCTGCGCGTGTCCTCATGCATCGAGATGCCCGGCATCACGTTCCAGCCGCCGCCCGTGTTGTCGCGGAGCACCGAGTTCTCGATGCGCAGGGTGCCGCTGTGATCGTTGCTGACGAA
>JAICTU010000797.1 GCA_025936205.1 Polyangiaceae bacterium
CAGCGAGGGCATCGAGGCGTTCAGCGCGCACACCTCACGGCTCGAGCGCCTGCGCCGTTCGCTCGCCCGAGACTTGCAGCGCGAAAAACAGATCACGGCGCGGGAGATCGAGCTGGGACGCGCGCTGCAGTCGCTCGCCGAAATCCCGCCCCGCGAGCGCAACGCCGCCGCCCGCGCGCGCGCGGCCATCCTGGCCGCCGAAGAGCGCGACCAGGCCTTCGAGCGCGCGTTTCAGGGGCAGTGGAGCCCCTCCTCGACCACGGCCGTGTACGCCGCTCGCGTGGCGCAGAACGATCCGCCGCGCGGCGGATTCGCCACCCAGAAAGGTCGCTTGCCCTTCCCCATGGCCGGTCGCTCCGAGCTGCAGCCCATCCGCAGCACATCGGGCAACGGCAAGGCGCTGCTCATGACGGGCACGTGGGGGGCCGCCGTGCGGGCCGTCTATCCGGGCCGGGTGGCCTTTGCCGACGACTACCCGGATCTGGGGAACACCGTGATCCTGGACCACGGCGGCCGGTTCTATACCGTCAGCGCCCATCTCCAGCGCATCAGTGTCCAGGTCGGGGACGAACTCTCCGCGGGGCAACGGATTGGCACGGTTGGCACCTTTGATCAAAAGCCAGCCTTGCTGTTCGAGGTTCGCGACGGGCAGAATACCCTCAACACTCCGGAGTGGTTCGGGATCTAGCCTGGCGAGGCAGCTGAGTCGTCGCAGCGCAGGTCTTTCAAAGCGGCTGTAGCTTTTCCGTTGGATAGTACCGCTGCTCCGAGGGCGCCGTTTTTTTCGCAACTCGCGCCATGGCGACCCGATTCAGCCGTGTGTACGTGGAGCGGTGAACCGGCTCGGCGGAAGGCTTTGAAATGGGTATCGACGGCATTGGTAAGGGCGGCGACGTTCCGAAGGTAGACCCGAGCGCTGGCTCCTCCTCCGTGACGGGTGTGGAGGGGGAACGTTTCGAGCTCTCCACGGAGGGCGTGCAACGCGCCCAAGGCGCAGGCCTGCTGGAGCAGGTGCAGCGCGGCGAAGTGGGCCTGGATGCCTATCTCGACGTGCGAGTGAACGACGCGGTGGGTCACCTCGAAGGGCGCCTCTCACCGGAGCAGCTCGAGTTTGTGAAGGAAGAGCTACGGGCGCAGCTGCAGAGCGATCCGGTGCTGATCGAGCTGGTGCGTCGCGCTACCGGTCAGTCGCCAGAAGTGCCGAGCTCCTGAGCGCCGCGGGCGTTCGAGGAAGCGGCGGTTGCCTTTCGCGGCCCTGACTTTCGCAGTAGCGTCTGCGGCTTGTCGCCCTCGCTCCGAAACCCGCTGCCCGCGCTCGCTTTCGGCTGCGCCGCGTGGCTCGGCTGCGGTGTGTTTGGTCCGCCCGGCGGGGATGCCCAGTATCCGGCCGTCTCGGTACCGACCAACCTGGGTGCGGGCAGCGCCCAGCCGGCGGCCACGCCGGCAGCTCCGCCTGCCGCATCGGCTCCGACCAGCGAAGCCGAACCGTCACCGGCCCCGGTCTCGCGAGTGCGGCTGGTCCGGCCTGATGCTGACGCGGGAGCGCCACCCGGGCCGCCCGAGCAAGGTTACTTGCCGGATCCGGCGCCGCTCTCGGAGCGAGCGCGCTGGTTGTATGAGATCCGTTACGACCGCGGCACGGTGCAAGCGGGAACGCCCGAGCTCGAGTGCCTGGATCACCCAGAGCCGAGCGCACGGCGCATGGGTCGCTTCGCCTTCGAGCTGTGGATCGGTGCGGCACTGATCGAGCGGATCCGCTTCGACTTCCCGCTGCTCGCGGCCGAGGTGCCGCGCACCGGCACGCGCCGCCCCTTGCACGAGGACCCGAGTTTCGCTCCGGGAGCGCGCGTGTCCATCCGGCTGCAGGTGCCAGCGAGCAGCCGCGCCACACGCGCGCAGATCCTCGATCGCGCCACCGGGCAAGCCACGCCTGTCGATTGGCCCCCGCGCGAGGGCACAGCCGCCCAGCTCTGTGGCAAGGCACCGAGCACACCTACACCGTCCGCACACTGACGGACGCCAGCACGACCCGAGACCTGCGGCCTGCGCCGGATGGTAGCCTTTCTCCCCCGCTCCGTGCGACGCTGATCGAGACGTATGACCTGCGAGAACTGCGGACACGAAAATCAGGCAGGCGCGCGATTCTGCGCGGGCTGCGGTGGTCCCCTGCCCTCGGGCGAAACGGATCCGACCTATCCCTTGATCGGTCAGGTCGTGGGCGGTCGGTACCACATCGTGGGGCTGATCGGCGAGGGTGGCATGGGTGTGGTGTACAAGGCCGAGCAGCGGCTCGGCTCCACGGTGCGCAAGGTAGCCGTGAAAACCCTG
>JAICTU010000225.1 GCA_025936205.1 Polyangiaceae bacterium
CCAGCTCGTAGCACGCTGGCAGATAGCCTTCGGCCCCGAACAGGCTGTGGCCGTCGATCAGGTCTTCGAGCAAGCGCCGCGTCTTGCCGCTGGGCAGGTTCGCGGCGTCGCACAGCGCGCGCAACTCGGACGCCGCCCGCTCGCGCTCCTGCCGGCCGAGGAGGATCTCGCTCGCCGGCGGCAGCCACACGCGTTCCACGGGGCGTCCGGTGCGCTGGCTCTCCGGATCGAACTGCCGGATGCCGGCGATCGAATCGCCCAGTAGCTCGATGCGCACCGGCGCCTCGGCGTCTGTCGGCCAGACGTCGATCAGGCCGCCGCGCACCGCGATACAGCCAGGGTCCTCCACCACCGGGTTGCGCGAGTAACCGGCAGCGACCAGCGCCGCGCTCAGCTCGTCGAGATCGATGTCCTGGCCCTGCGCGAGCTCGCGCGCCGCCGCCGCGAGCGGCGCCGGCGGCACGAAGCGGCGCACCAGAGCGCGCGCGCTGGTGACCAGAAATCCAAAGCGCCGTTGCTCCGCCAGCGCCGTCAGCGTGGCCAGCCGCTGCATCGCAGCGCGGCGATCCGGGTGCACCTGCTCGTAGGGCGAGCTCTCCGAGGGCAAGAGCAGGCGCACCTGCCGATCCTCCGCCGGCGCCACGGGAGAGCCCAGGCCCGGATCATTCAGCAAGTAGCGCAGATCGCGCGCCGCCGCCTCAGCGCCGTCCGCGTCCGGCGCAACGTACACGATCCTGCGCTGCAGCTTGCGCGCGAGCCCGAGAGCGATCAGCGGGGCGCCACTGCCGCGCGCGCCGCTGACGTGCAGCGCCGGCGCGCCTCCGGCGACGCTCAGACGTTCTGCGACGCTCTCGACGAATGCCGCCAGGCTCTGCGCCGGTGCGGCTCGCTCGGGGAGCTCGCTGGGGCTGGGGTTCGTGGCAGTCAATCGCTCAGTGCAGCACCGCACGCCGCGAGATAATTCTTGGCGCGCAGAGCCCAGGGGCCGTCGGGATGTTGCTGGAGATGCGCCATGAACTCCGCCGCCGCGTCCGCGGCAGCACCCCGCTGAAACAGCAGCACGCCGCGGGCGAGATGGGAGGGGTAGTCGAGATCATTTCGCTCCAAGGCGGCGACATAGCCCAGCTGGAGCGCCAAGTCCTGCTCGCGATCCGGGCCCGAACGGATCGGCTGCGCGAGCAAGAAGCGATAGTAAACTCGCCATTCGTTCAGCGTAGGCGCAAAGGGCGGGCTTTTCAGCTCCAGCGCTTCCGCCCAGTAGATGCGAAATAGCGTCTCCAGCTCGTCGCGGCTGGCGGCCGTGGGGCTCGGAGCGAACCAGCCCCGCTTCCTGCCGAGGTTGAACATGCTGCCGCCGAGCGAAGCGCGTTCGGGGGTCGGCTCGCTATCCGAGCGCGCGTTCACCGCGGCCACGAACAGCTCTGTTTGCAGCGCGCGCAGCAGCAATAGTCCGTCGTTTCCCGACTGCTCCAGGACGGCTTGGGCCAGCCGCCGGAGCTGGTCGCGCTGGAGTGTCGCTTCGGCCGTGCTCATGAAGCTCGCGGCTGCGAAACGCCGAAAGGCCTCACCCACGGAACGAACGGCGAGCGGCAGCCCCGCGCGCGCCCGAGCTCGTCGCTCCTCCTCGGCCTGAGCGTTCAGGCGCTGTTCGACGCGATCGATCATCGGAGGCGGAACCCACACCGGGTCCACGCGCCGCGGGACCACCAGCAGAGCGCTGAGCAGCGCCGCGGCCACGATCGCCAAGCCGACGGGCCATCCCTCCAGATTGCGAGCCAGACCAGCGCGGATCTCAGCGATCTTCATCAGCTTCGAGACCTCGCGGTCGGAATGCGGCTGGACACCGACCCCTTGGCTGTTTATGAGCCAGTGGCGCCGTCCGTAGAGGCAAATCGTGGCTGAGCAGCGCAAGCACCATCGCGTCCCGACTCGCTTCGAGGTGACCTGCATCGAAAGTGACGCGAGCTCGTTCGCAGGGTCCGTGCGCGACATCAGCATCGTCGGGATGTTTGTCGAATCCGAGCGCAGCCTGGCCTTCGGCACCGCGCTGACACTGGTGTTGAAGGGTGTGGCCGCGCGCGAGCTGCGCTTGCCCGCGGTCGTGCGTTGGTCGGAGCCCCAGGGATTTGGGGTTCAGTTCGGCTTGCTCGGCGCTTACGCCACCCACGTGATCGTCGAGCTAGTGAAGAAGCACACCACGTGATTGTACCGGAGACCGCAGCAGAGCTGATCGGCGAGTTCTTGCCAAATTTCGTGGGCGGTCTGCTGGCGAGCAGCGCGGCGGCTCCCGCGCAGCGCTCGGTCAGCCCCGCGCTGAAGCTGCCGGCGCCGGTCGGCGTCGGGCTGCGCGTGGTCGGAGCCGGCGAATGGACGCTGCGCATCACGGGCGATGCCGCGGGCACCGCCCCGAAGCTGGTCGTCGAAACCGGCATCGCGAACGACGTCGCGCTGCAGGTGAGCCTCGACCAGCGCGACTTCCTTCCGCTCGTGGTCGCCCCGCTGCGGCGCGCCCTGAACGCCGCTGCCGGCGAAGCGAGCAGGGCCGCACCGGGCGTGTGGTCGCGGCTCGGGCGCTGGGACGAAGAGACCGTGGAGCTGTTGCGCCGCCAGACGGGAGGAATCCTGCTGCGCATCCGCGACGGCGAGCTGAAGCGCTGCGTCGCCCTCACGCCGAGCACACAGCCCTTCTCGCTGGAGAGCGCTCCCTGCATGATCGACTGCGCGCTCGGCGATCTGGAGCAGCTGCAAGCTCACCGGGGCAACCCGCTCGATCTGTTCTACGCCGGGCAGATCCGCATCTCGGGCGACGCGCAGATCGCTCTGGCGATGGCTGGGCTCTTCCTGTAGCCGGCCCGTGCCGCGCGGGTCGAGCCCCTGCTCTTTCTGCGCTGCTCTTTCTGCAGAGCTGCGTTACAGCCCGCCCGGCAACGCCGCCCAGCGCAGCGACTCGCCGCTCTGGCTCGAGATCTTCTGCGCGGGCCGCTTGCTCTTGAGCGACTTGACGTACAGCCCCGAGTCCTTCGCACGCTTGGAGAAGTACGCCAGCAGGCGCCCGTCGGGGCTGCACGCGGGATACGTGTTGGAGCCTTCGTTCTGGGTCAAACGCGTCAGGGGGCCACCGCCTTCGGGGGACATCACCAGGTCCTGCCCGTTGCCGACCGCGACGGAGTAGATCAAGAACACGCCGTCTTCGGTGTCGCAGAAGGCCGGCGCCGCTGCGGAGAAGCCGGCAGGAGAGACGGCCTTGCCATCCAGGTACACGCGGTGACCGACGTGTGCCACCGCGCCGCCAATCCAGGCGAGCTTGCCGGAGGGGCTGAACACGGGGTGCGTGGCGACCTCGCTCGTGGAGACCTTGCGCATGTCGCGACCATCGGCGCCGCCCACCCAGATCGAGCTGCCCTCCGAGTTGGCGACCGCGACCGCCAGCTTCTTGTGATCGGCGCTGAACGTCGCGCTGTACACCGAGTCCTTGAAGTTCAGGCCCACCGGGCCCGCGCCGCCCTGTTGCACCAGGCGAAACGGCGAGTAGTTGTGGCTGCGCGAGTAAAACAGCGCGCCGTTCGGGCCCCAGAAGGGCGCCACGCTGGTGTCGTCCGCGCTGGTCATGGCGCGGATGTTGTGACCGTCGGAGTCGATGGTGTAGACGGCGGGATTCTTGCCGGCGCGCGCTGCAAAGGTCAGATGGCTCGAGAAGCCGCCATTGCGGCCCGAAATCGCGCCCAGCAGCGCATCGGCGATGCGGTGGGCGGTGACTCGGGCCTGGTCCTTCTTGACCACGAAGGACTTCTGGTAGACCGGATCCCGGCCGTGGCTCAGGAAGTAGCAGAGCCCGGACATCTTGACGGTGTTCGCGTCGTTGGCGCGCGCAGCGACCTTGATGATCACCTCCGCACCCAGAGCTGCCCAGGCCTTGATGTCGACCGGGTCCTCGAAGCCGTACAATCCCTCGGGTGCCTTGGCGTCGGGGATGACGTTGAACAAGCCCGTGAGCTCGAGATCGCGGCGCACCACGCTGCGCACGATCACATCTTCGAGATCCGGGGAGAGCGACGGCAATACAGCCAGCGCGGTGATGTGTTCGTTGGCGTCGCCGGTGATCGGCAACTCCCCGAGCACGCTCTCGTCGGGCGCGGCCTCCGCGCTCTGAGCGCGAGCCGTGGCGGCCAGCGTACCGATCCCCAGCGCCGCCGCGCAGGCTACTGCCCAGATGCGTGTCAGTACTCGGGACGTTACTTGCATTTTTCGTTCTTTCCCTGGAACACGGGGAACACCGTCGGTTCCAGCAGCTGCGGATAGTTGGGCGGCGGCGGCGGAACGCTCTGGCCCACGTGCATTTCCATGGCCGCGCGGACCCGTCCGTCGAAGACCTCGTTACCGCTCGACTTCATGGTGTAGCTGGTGACCTCGCGGTTGGGCCCGATGTGCGCGGTGACCTTCGCTTCCAGCCCCACCAGTGTGGCGCAATCGAGCTCGTCGAGGGGCGGCGCGAAGCCTTGCCGGAACCACGCGATCAGCTTCGCGCTGTACGTATCCACGGCGCGCGCCTTGAGCGGATCCGTCTCCGTGCCCTCTTTGACACCGTCCTCGCCGCCCTTTTCAGTTTGCTGCGACGGCGGCTCGCTCTGCTCCTCCGCCTCGCGCTGCATCTTCTTGACCATGTCGTCGACGCGGCGGGCCTGGGGGGTCTCTGGCGTCGGCTTCTCCTCGGGCTTCGAGGGCTTGGGGTCGGCTGATTCGCTGATCTTCTTCGGCTGCGGCGCGGGCACCGGCTTCGCCTCCGCACGCGGCTGGACGGGCTCCGGTGGCTTCCACATATCGGGCAGCTTGGGCGGCGTCGCGGCCGGCGGCGCCTGCGTGCCCTTCTTCAAGAGCGGCGCGTCCAATATCGGGTTGACCGCGATGCGCATCTCGCGGGGCGCGGGCTCGCGCTGCGGGGTTTCGCCATTCACGCGTGCCAGCACCATCGATAGCACCAGCCCTGCCTGGACCAAGCTCGCGAGCGAGAGCGCCCCCACCACCTGAGCGGGTGAGAAGGCGGCCGGCTTCACTTCGGGCTCTCGTTCTTTGCCGGCGTCTCGGGGGTCTCGTCGGGCTGGACCAGCAGGTTCAGCGAATCGACGCCGCTGCGCCGCGCCGCCGCCACCACTTCCGCGACCACGCCGTACAGGGCGCTTTTATCAGCGCGGATGTAGAGCTCGCGGGTGGCCTGCACCTTGGGGTTCACCAGGAACTCCTCGTAAGCACGGCCGGTCACCTCTTTGTCGTCAAACATCACCTTGCCCTCGGCGGTGACGGTCACGATCAGACGCTCATCTTCCACCGGCGTGTTGGGCGCCTTCACGTTGGGGAGATCGATCTTCAGGCCCGTGGTCAGCAAGGGTGCGGTCACCATGAAGACGACCAAGAGCACCAGCATCACGTCGACCAGCGGCGTGACGTTGATGTCGCGGAACCTTCTTCGGCCGCCTCGACCGACACTGGCGCCCATGCCTAACCTCCGAAACGGGGCTGGTGCGTGGGGCGCTGGCTGGGATTGTGGAGCGGCGTGCCGCTCTGGCTGCGCCGCTCGGCGGCGTCCGTCGCCAGGATCTCGACCCAGGTCTCACTGGAGGCCTCCAGCCCCGCGAGCAGATCGACGATGCGCTGGTCGATGTAGTTGTAGCCGATGGTGGCGGGGATGGCGGCGACCAGGCCCACTGCGGTCGCGATCAACGCCTCGCCGATCGCCGGCGCCACCACGGGCAGCGAGGCGCTGCCCTCCGTGCCGATGCGCAAGAACGCATCCATGATGCCCCAGACCGTGCCGAACAGCCCGATGAACGGAGCCGAGGAGGCGATGCTGGACAGGGTCGGCATCAACACGCCGGCACGCTGCTGCTCGCTGACGATGGCGCGCTTGGCCACGCTGGCCAGGAACTCCGCCGTCAGGTTCGAGCGGGGCCGCTTGGCCATTTCCACCACCACTCGGCCCCCGGGAGCCGTCTTGTGCTGGATCCCGAGCGCGACCAGCGCGGAGGCCTCAGCTACCCCCGCGGCGTCGCGCTCGAAGCGATCCTGCGCCGCCTGCAGGCGACGCAGTTGCATCGACTTCAAGAACCAGATCAGCCAGACGGAGAAGGAGCACAGGATCAGCAGCACCAACACCACCAGCACGACCCCCGAAGACTGACGGATCAGTGACAGGGGGTCGAGACCGGCGCCGGGCTTTGGATTGGCTGCGAATGACACCGCGGCGAATGACACCGCCGCGAATGAAACAGCCGCGAGTGCTGAAGCTGCAAACATCGAGCTCGATCAATCCGCCAGGATGACGTCGACGCGGCGATCTTCGTTCCAGCCCGCCTCGTCGGTTCCGGTCGCGTCCAGCTCGCCGCGCGAGGTCGTCTCTGCCTGGCGCTCGGCGAGGCCCTGCGCGGTCAGGTACGCCTTCACGTTGTCGGCGCGCTTGCCTCCGAGCACCATGTTGTATTCGGCTTCGCCGCGCGGATCCGCGTGGCCGACCAGGCGCATCGTGCGACCGCTCAGCTTGCCCGTGGTGAAGCAGTTCACCAGCTTGTTCAGCACCGGCTGATCGCCCTTCTGCACCTTGGCAGAGTCGTAGGCGAACTTGGCTTCTGCCTCGGTAATCCCGCAAGCGACCATGATCTCGTCCGAGACGTTGATCGTGCTCTGGCGTGGGTCATCCCCCGGCTTCTGCGGAGGCGGCTCGGGTGGGGGGGGCGGCGGCGGCGCCTCCGCCACGGGCATGGGAGCCGCGGGCGGTGGTTTCGGATCCGATCCACACGCCAGGGCGGCAAATGCCACCAAGACGCAGAAGCTACGCTGAGCTGCCATCTCCTGAATCCTCCTGAACAGTCTGCAAAAAACCAGTGTCGTCCCGTAGTCGAAGCGCGGTCAAAGAATCGTCAGCGATGGGACGGTGCGGCGGGGTGGGACCGGTGCCGTCTCATCCAAGCGCCCGCCCGGGATTGGGGTGCGCAGCGCACCTCCGGGGCCGCTCTTCGCAGGGAAAAGCATGAGGGAATTCATGGCCTTCCATCCGAGGAACACGCCTGGCTCGCGGGTTTATAGTACCAAAGGCGGCGGCCCGGCAAGCGCACGGCAGCGATCGTCGAGCCACGTTCGCAGCATACGCTGCAGGGGCTCGCCTTACTCCCGACCTCGGCCACCGCCCCCAGAGGGTTCAGTGTGGCTGGAGCGCCGGGGCGCAGCGAGTGGGACTCGGCGGGGCCGGCCGCCGGCGCTCAGAGCCGCAGCTGACGCTGCAGCTCGCGACTGATTTCAAAGTAGGACGAGCGGTCGTAGGGCTCGTTCAGGATGTGGTAATCGCGGTGGCTCAGGCCGACGCAGCCCAGGCAGTAGTTGCACTGGGCCATGCCGGAGCAGCGGATCAGGTAGGTGCTGCCCATCGAGCTCTGGCTATCCAGGCAATGGTGGCACGAGAGTAGCCCGCGGCTGCCCTGGCAGTGCGAGCAGTCCGTGCACTGCTCACACTCCACGCAGTAGTGGCAGCGGATCAGCAGCTGCGAGTGCCGGCAGAAGGTGGACGCCGAGCAGGCACGGCAATGCTCACACTGCACGCAGCGATCATTTTCCGTGGCGGCTTCCTGCGCGCGCAATAGCTCGCGGTAGCGGGCTTCAAACTCTTCGAGCGTGAAGCCCGCAGGGGCAGTCCGCCCGGGCATCACATCCCGTGATGCACGCGCATCGAGCGCCGCAGCGCCCGAGCCGCATCACGAGTGATGGGATCTTCGGCGAACTCTTCCAGCCGGCGCAGACGCTGGTCCAGCACGGGGCGCTGGATCGGCGACTCTCTCTGCAGCAACTCCGCCATCACGAACACCGCATCGCGCGCGCGATGCTCGTTCTCGTGCTCCAGCAGCTGGATCTGCACTTCTTGCTGGCGCGGCGCCTTGAACTTGCTCTCCCAAAGCTCATTGGCCGCGCGCGAGATGGCGACCCGCCCCTGACTGCGCATCAGCCGCTCGAGCAAGCGCTGCTCGCGATTGTCGGGGACGACCGTCTGCTCCGTTGCCTTGACGATGCGCACCGCGCGCCGGCGCACGTCCGTGCGTGGGGCGCCCGCGTTCGCGGAGTCATTGTTCGCCGCGGGATGGCTCTGGGATTCGAGCTCGGCACTCCCGTTGCTCGCTTCCGGGCTGGCAGAGGCGTCGTCTTCTTCGTCGTCCTCCGGGTCGGCAGCGACGCCGTTCAACTCCGGCTCTTCCAGGTCGGACTCGGCGAGCGCAATACCACCGCTGGTCTGCACATCGCTGGCAGCGCCCGATGCCAACGCATCGCTCAGGTACACGCTGCTGCGCCGCGAGCGCTTGGGCTCCGCCGATGCGATCACGGCGTGAAAGCCGTTCTTGAGCAGGGGCGAATCGGGGCGTCGCGCAGCGATCAAGACCGGTTCGACCGTGATCTTGCCGCGTGCGTTCTTCGACTTACGCCGTTGCCGGCGCCTGCTGCTGGTTCTCTCTCGTTGTCCTTCCATTCGCATTTCCTCCGGCGCCAGGCGCCGAACTTCCTCTGAGCAGCAGCTTCTGTGCCGCTCTATCCAATCACGCCCGGTCCACCAGCGCGCTGCCGGTGTCCCTCTCCGGCCACGGGCGGGAGCTGCGCTCCGCTGCGGCAGAAGCCGCTGAGTCCCCGCAGAAGCTGCAGGGCACATTGTTTCTCCGGGGCCACGTTCCTGTGGGGCTCACGCTGCTGTGCTGCTCCGTCCTACGATGGCTACTGCTTCTGCTTGCCATCTCATACTGCCAGTCGAGACGGCTCTGTGCTGCGTTCGTGCGAGCTGCAGGCTCGTTGCGGTTTCCCTGCACCGTTCCTGCCAGGGCAGCCTGTTTCGACGCAGCCTGTTTCGACGCAGCCCTGCCGAGGCTGGTCGAGACTGGGTCCGAGGCAAGCTTGCTCGGGCTGCCTCGTTACCCCGGGGCATGTTTCCCTGAGGTCAACTTCCCTCGAGCTCGGGACTCTTCGGCCCCGACCCAATGAATGATATCTAGTTTCTCTTCGAATCTTCGTGAGAGTTCCGCCGAACCTCAGCTGTCGCCCAGGCCCGCACCAGTCTCGAGCGTCCCGGTTTGAGCCGAGCCCCGCGAGGCCCTCTGCCTCGCCTGTGGATTCACCAACGACCCCGTATTCAACGACCCCGTATTCAACGACCCAGTACTCGACAACTCAGTCGTCGACACACGCTGCCTCGAGAACGCGACCACAGTGATCACACGATGACGGGGACCGGTGCTTTCGCCATGCTTTTCGACATACCGCTTCAGGACAACGCTTCAGGACAACGCTTCAGGCTTGATCGAGGCCTGCTCCAGGCTGCTTCGCGGCGCGTCGAGAGTGTCACGAGGTCAGAGTGCTCCCCTTCAGCACCCCAGCCGGGGAGAGACCAGGGGCAACCACCGGCCAATGACATAGCTCGTGGGCTGGAGTACGCTACCGTGCTGCATCACCCTGACCGTTACTCAGACGGTTGCCTGACAGTTACCTGACGGTTGCTTCACCCTGCTCGAGTGCGCCTTCGGCGAGGCTCCGGTGCCTTCAGCCTGATCGCTCGTTGGGGGGCGACATCCCCAACGCTCGGGGACGGCCGTGGGAGACTGCCCTGTAGATAGCCCAAAGTTCAGAGCACGCCCAGCCCGTAGATTAGATAGCACACCGCTTTGAGCCATGCGGGATAAAAATGTCCATGGCTCTGGCTTTTTACTCAGCCCTTAGCCCACGCAGCAGCCGTTACGCACGCAGCCCTTACCCACGCGGCCCTTACCCACAGCCCTGCGAGCCACGATCTTTGATCGCTTTGCTGAGACCATCTTCTCGGTCAGGCTGTGTATCTGCAGAGTACCACGGCAGCGGTGCAAACGCCGGTGCGGGTGCTTATCGCATCAGCGAGAAGTGCTTCAGCGACAACGGAGCGCTGGACGGTCGGAGCGCTGCTGATTGCATCTCCGGCTCGACGTGCTGCCTTCCCTCGCTGTCCGTGTTACCTGCGCACTACTCGTCGACGCGCCAGAATCGCAATCAGATCCGTCATGCTGCCTTACCTGGTGGTGTCCCGCGGGCCCTGGAGAGCGGGTCGTTTTGCTGCGCGCCCCCATTTGGCTGCGCGACAATCCATTTCACCGCGTAGCCACAGCGACTCGGGCAACATTTACGCTGCACTGGGAGCTGTGGCTGCGCTGGCAACGACTCCAAGAGGTGGATCCACAGCTTCCCGAGGCATGCGGCGGGGGCGTTGGCACCCAGAGCTGCGCGAGCTAGATTTGGGAGAACCGTGGGCGGCTCCCGGGGTCTCCTGATTCATGATGGAACGCCGAGCTGAACCGCTGGGCCATACAGAGACCGGCCATACAGGTAGAGGCGCAGCCGTGTTCGCTTTTTGCGGAAACTTTTCGGGAAACGCGCCGCTACTCAAAAGGGGTCATCCGATCCGGTCGGCTTCAGTTGCGGAAAGATGAGATGGCAAATATCGGTGCCAAGGTCTGGTTGGACGGAAAGCTCATCGAGCGTGTCGAGGCGGCGCGTGTCTCGGTGCTCACGCACACGCTCCACTATGGAGTGGGCGCCTTCGAGGGCATCCGGGCGTACCGCAGCGCCGCGGGTGAGACTACCATCTTTCGCCTCGGTGAACACATCCGGCGCCTCTTTGATTCCTGTCGCCTGGTGATGATTGAGCCGACCGTTTCCGTCGAGGCGGTCTGCAACGGCTGCGTGGAAGTGCTGCGCGTCAACCAGCTCGCCGAAGGCTACCTGAGGCCGCTCGTGGTGCTGGGTGAAGGGGCAATGGGTCTGTTTCCCCAGGGCAACCCGGTCCTCACCTTCGTGGCAGCATGGTCGTGGGGCACCTATCTCGGTCAAGACGCACTGGAGCGCGGTATCCGCTGCAAGGTCTCCTCCTACGCGCGTCCGCACGTCAATAGCGCCTTCTCGCGCGGAAAGTTGACGGGCCAATACATCATGAGTGTGCTGGCCAAGCGCGAGGTCAAGAATGCCGGCTACGACGAGGCGCTGTTGCTCGACGGCAACGGCATGCTGGCCGAGGGCTCGGGAGAGAACTTGTTCATCGTGCGTGACGGTGTGCTGATCACGCCGCCGCTCAGCTCCGCAATCCTGGCCGGCATCACTCGCGACACGGTACTCACCCTGGCCCGAGAAGAGGGCATTCCCGTGCTGGAGCAGCCCTTTCCGCGCGATGCTCTGCTGCTCGCCGACGAGGCCTTTCTGACCGGCACCGCGGCAGAAGTGACGCCGGTGCGCGAGGTCGATGATCGCCGCATCGGCACTGGCAGCGTCGGCCCGATCACCAAGCGTTTGCAGGATCGTTACTTCGCCGCCGTGCGGGGCACGACCCACCCCGAATGGTTGACACCCGTCTGAGGTGCGTGCGCGCCGGGCTCGCGCTATTCAGCACTGTTGCGCTGCCCTGCGCCGCGCTGTTGCCCTGCGCCGTGCTGTGCGCAGCCTGCGCGGCGCAGCCCCTTGCTCCGGAGAGCCCGGTTCGAGCGGACGCGCCGTCGCCGGCTTCGTCGGGCTTCGGCGACGGGCTCCGCACCATCGAGGCCAAGGGCCAGGGTCTGGCATTTCCGCTGCCGGACCCGGCGGGGTGGCGGCTCGACAAGCGCGAGCAGCACAGCTGGGTGGCCCTGCACGGCCGCAGCTCGTCGCAGCTCGTGGTTCGCGCCTGGCACTTCGAGGGCATCCCGCGCGCGGACGACTGCGAACGCCAGGCCCGCGTCTGGCGCAAGGATCTGCCGCAATTCACGCCCGCGGAGGTGGTCGCCGAAAACGAGCGCTTGCTCGCCGGCGCCTACCGAGGCCGGGTCACGGTGGGCGTGCGCGCCGCTCCGAGCTCCACGCCCGAGCGGCTCTTCGGCGACGTGCTCGGCTTCGGCAGCGATGCGCGCGATTGCTTGATGCTCGCCTTCTCAACGTCCGCGGCGGGGCCCGGCGCACGGCAGGTGATCGCCGAGCGGCTCGCGGCCATCGCGGGCACGGTGTTCGAGCGCGCGCGGCGGCTGCAGATCGAGCAGCGCGTGAACGTGCCCCGCCTGTAGTGCTGCGGGTTTTGGGGGGCGGGGGTGTTCCCCGCGCAAGCTCAGGTGTAGGCGAGCGTCAGCTCGCGCAGCTTCTCGCGATTGCGCCGACCGTGCGCGCCGACCGCCACCACGTTCAGCCCTGACGACTGGAACAGGTTTCGGGCAGCCTCCATCACCTGGTCGCGCGTCACTGCCGCGAGCTGATCCCGGCGCTCGGCCGGCGTCAGCTCGGTACGGGCGAGCTCGCTCATGGCGTAGTGGCTGGCCACCTCCTCGGGGTCGTCCAGCATCATCTGCAGCTGCCAGCGGTGACGCTGCTTGGCCTTGGCGAGCTCCGTCTCGCTGGGGCCCTCGTCGCGCAGGCGGCGGACCACCTCGAACAACTCCTGCAGCACCTCCGCCGCGCGCTCGTTGGCGCTCTCGGCGGACAGATCCACCATGCCCACGTCTTCGTACGCCTCGTACACGGCCGCCACGTCGTAGCACAGGCCCTTGCGGTCGCAGATGTGCTCGTAGAGCCGCGTCGACAGCCCGTCGTCGAGCACGCGCACCAGGAGCTGCGTCGCCGGCTCCCGCGGATCGAGGAAGCTCGGGGCGCGAAAGCCCACGCGCAGGCAGGTCTGGCTCGCGGCATGCGGCACGAAGCGAAACGCCGCGCCGCTCTGCGCGCCCGGCGGCGCGACGCTCTCGCGCGTACCGCCCGGCACAGCGCCGAAGAGCCGCTCCAGCTCGCGCAGGATGTGCTGCGGATCGAACGGACCCGCCGCTACCAGCGTCGTGCTCTGCCCGACGTAGAAGCGCTGATGGTGGCGCAGCAGACTCGCCGGATCGAAGCGCTCAATGTGTTCCGGAGAGCCCGTGATTGGGCGCCCGAGCGGATGCCCGGGAAATGCCACCGAGCCGAGCAGATCGTCCGCGTCGATCAGATTGCCGGCTTCATCCAGCGTCTCCAGGATCTCCTCGTGCACGATGCCCCGCTCGATCTCGATGCCGCCCATCAGCGGCTCGCGATACACGTCGGCCAGCAGCGGCAGCATCTCCACGAAGCGCTCCGGGGGCATCGCGATCTGCAGCGAGCCGAAGTCCTTCGCGGTGGCCGCGAGCAGGGTGCCGCCCAGCGTCTCGAAGGCCAGCGCCTGCTCGTGAGCACTCGGGTAGCGAGGCGTCCCCCGGTACAGCATGTGCTCCAGGAAATGGCTGATACCGTTTTCCTCCGGCTGCTCGAAGCGCGACCCGATGCGGATCTGCGCTTCGATCACCGAACGGTGCACGTGGGGCATGGGCACGGCGAGGAGCCGGAGCCCATTGGTCAAAATCGAGCGTTGCGGTGCGAGTTCTGACAGCTCCAAGGGGTACTCAGGAATCGTCTGCGGGGGTCTTGTCGTCCAGGAAACGGCGGTTGACCGTGATGTCCTTCTCGTGCGCCTGGCGCAGGCGAGCCATGTGCGCGGTGAGCGCCTCGACCTCCGCGCGCTGCTTCAGCTCGCGCATGAAGTCGGATTTGTCCTTCTCGAACTCTTCCTTCTTGGCCGGCTCGCGATCTTTGAGCTGCAGCACGGCCAGGCCGTCGCGCGTCGGGATCGGCTCGGCGTACACATCGCCGACCGCCGCCAGGGAGAAAGCGATCTGCTTGGTGGACGCGCTCTGGGTCGCGTTGAACACCGGCGTGGCCATGCCCCCGCGCGTGAAGCTCGGGCTGACGTCCACCTGAGGACGATCGCGCGACTCGCGCGCGGCGGCCAGCAACTCCGCGGCGAGCCCGCCGCCGGCCTTCTTCGCCTGCGCCTCGAGCGGGCTCTGCGCGAGCGCGCTCTGGGTCATCGCGTCCACGCTGTCCTGCATGACCTTGCCGGCGCTGACCGAAGCGATCAGCCCCTTGGCAAACTCCTGCGTCAGGCCGTCCGCCGCGGCCCGCGCCGCCAGCGGCCGCGCCACCCATAGCCGCGTCACCTCTTCCAGCTTCTCCTTCGGCACGCGCTGCTCGAGCCGCAGCAGATAGAAGCCGCGGGCCTGCTGCACGAGCTTGCTGGTGCCGCCCGGAGCGACGCCGTCCAGCGCCTTGATCAGCTGCGCCGTCTCCTCCCCCTCGGACTCATTCAAGCAACCGCGCTTGCCGCCGTAGTCCGCGCTCGGGGCGCCGCTATGAA
>JAICTU010000356.1 GCA_025936205.1 Polyangiaceae bacterium
CACCAGAATGTGCCCAGCGTGCGGCGGGCACATTCTGGCGTCGCCCAGCGACGCGCGGCACCGAGCCCCCCAGATGCACCAGCTCCGAGCGAAATCGTTATCGGGTTGGTTCGATAGCTGATGCCTGGTACTTGATGCGGTCGTTCGCTGTTTCATCCGGCAACAGCGCAGTCGGCGGGGGAGGTCGCCCATTGTGGTGAGAAGGACGGAAACAGCGTTGCTAACAATTTTTAACGCGGGCGCTTGTCGGGCGCCAGTTTGATGCAAGGATATCTCCTCAGCCGTTCTGCGTGGGTGGGCGCGCAGCGGCAGGAGAATTCATGATTCATCGACAGAGCTCCATTGGTGTTGCAGCGTGGCTGGCGTTGGCTGTTTCCGCCGCTTGTGCGCAGCCGGTAGCTGAGGAACAGACCCCCGCTTTGGGGCAGTCCTCGCAGGCAATCATCGGTGGAGCACCCGCACCCGGCGCGGCATATGCGGCCGTTGGAGCGCTGGTGTACTACCTGCCCGAGGTCGGCGTTCTGGACGCGTTCTGCAGCGGCACACTCGTCGCACCGAAGGCGATCACGACGGCACGCCACTGCACGCCCGTGATCGACCAGGCCCTCGAGTTCGGCCTGGTCCCTGCGTTCGCGATCGGACCGGATGCCTTCAACCCGATCGCGGTGATCCCGATCACGGACTACGTGACTGCGCCGGCCGCGCCCGGCAAGGACAAGGGCCTGCTGCTGGACGGCGGGCGCGACGTGGCGGTCGCTCACCTGGAGAGCATCCCCGCAGGCGTGACACCGGCGCACCTCGGCCTCTGGGATGACAAGCTGCTCGGCAGCTCGTTCGACATCGCCGGCTACGGCGTGAACAACCCCGAGTTCTTCTACGGGCAGCGCTTCGCCGGAAAGGCAACGGCACGAGCCATCAACGGTCGCTGGTACAGTCTGCTCTTCAACGGCAGCTTCGACGCGTTTCACGACTGGTACTTCACCGATTCGCCCAGCGCGCAGCGCACCGAGGCGGAGGCGAAGGCGTGGTGGAAGGACTACAACCTGGAGAACAAGTACGAGTTGCTCGCGGGCGGCCTGCCGGGCGAGTCAGTGGCCTGCTTCGGCGACTCGGGCGGCCCGCTGCTGCGCGGTTCCACGGCGGCGACGCTGACCACCTACGGCGTGAGCTTCGCTGTGGAGGGTACGATCTCCTCAGCATGTGGGATGGGCGGCGGCTATCTGGTCTTCAACCGCAAGATGCTCGACTTCGTGCAGGGCGCGCTCTGAACGCAGACGCTGGCTGAGTAGAGCTTGGTTAAAGCGTCGAGTCTGCTCAGGACTCGACGCTGCCTCTCTCAGCCCGCGAGTACCCGTGACCGTCTAGTAGAGCATCCACGCTGTGGCGGGTGCGCTGGAGAAATCTCGAGCGCTCAACGTTTCAGGGTGCAACAGTACTAGGAGGATGGGTGGTTTCATCGTCAAGGGTTCGCCTTGCGGTCGGCGTGGCCGCGTCTGTGTTGCTTGTTTGTGTACCAGCGTTCGCTCAGCTCATTGACCGTACGCAAGCTCCCAATGCCGTGAACGCAGGGATCGCCAAGTCTTTTGCCGATCAGGTCGGTGCAGGACGCGGCAGCGTCACGACGCCGGGGTCTTCGCTGTTCATCATCAACCGCGATCCGTTCCGCGCCATCCGGCGAGGTCGGCAGATCTTTCAGCGCAAATTCACGATGGAGCAAGGCCTGGGCCCGCGCACTGGCGATGGCCTCGGCGACATCAATGTAGATCTATCCATCGGCGCGGGTCTCTCGGATAGCTGCTCGGGCTGCCACGGCCGTCCGCGTGGCTCGGCAGGCTTCGGCGGCGACGTGGCGACACGCCCCGACAGCCGCGATGCGCCGCATCTGTTCGGCCTGGGCCTGAAGGAGATGTTGGCCGACGAAATGACGACGGACCTGCGAGCGATTCGCAGCAGCGCCGCGAGTCAGGCGGCGCAGACCAATCAGGACGTCACCAAGGCGCTCAGCAGTAAGGGCATCAGCTTCGGCACCATCACGGTCCATCCCGACCAGACGGTGGTCACTACCGGGATCGAGGGCGTGGACGCAGATCTGCGCGTGCGTCCCTTCTTCGCGCATGGCGGCACCATCTCCATTCGAGAATTTCTCGTTGGCGCCTTCAACGCAGAGATGGGGCTCGAGGCTGCTGACCCCGATCTGGCCGCCGCGGCAGGCGGTGCCCGGGTCGTGACGCCTTCCGGCATGGTGCTCGACGGGTCCACGGATCAGATCGAAGCGCCTCCAGTGCAGAACGAAACCGACGACGCGGATGACGATGGGGTGAGCGACGAGATCCCCACCAGCATCGTGGACTACATGGAGTTCTATCTGCTGAACTACTTCAAGCCTGGACAGGGTGAAGTGACCAACGACGTCAGGACCGGGCAATCACAGTTCACGAGGCTGGGCTGCGCTTCGTGTCACGTGCCGGATCTACAGATCGCGCACGATCGGCGCGTCGCAGATCTGGAGACGGTCTTCGACGCCTCCCGCAGCAATCCCTTCAATCGCTTGTTTGCCACCGCCACCCCGCTGTTCCAGTCAAACAGCGACGTGCCGGGCCTACCGCCGCTCAAGCCTGCGGCGCGCGGCGCGTTCACGGTGCGCAACATCCTCACCGACTTCAAGCGCCACGACCTGGGGCCCAACTTCTACGAACGTAATTACGACGGCACGACGCGCACGCAGTTCCTGACGATGCCGCTCTGGGGTGTCGCTACCACGCCTCCGTACGGCCACGACGGCCGCTCGGCGACGCTGATGGACGTCATCCTGCGGCACGGCGGTGAGGCCCAGAGCGCGCGCAACGCGTTCGCGAATGCGGGCAACGGCGTGCAGCGCCAGGTGCTCACGTTCCTCGAGTCTCTGGTGCTCTTCCCGCCGGACGACACCGCGTCGACGCTGGAGCCCGCCGCGCCGGCGACCAGCGGCTATCCGCAGAACGGACACGGCAGCATCAAGGTGACGGTGCTGTTCAACAATCCGGCGGATCCCGAGTGAGCTGAACCTGAGCCGGAGCGAGCTGCCGCCAGCGCGGGGAGGCGGCAGCTCGGCCGAGTCGAATCAATCTGAGGCGGCGACGCTGGCATGGTTTCTCCCGATTGCCGATGGCGGCCCTGGCGAGCCGGTGATCCGCGTGTTAGGTCGACCGGCGAAAGCGTATGAGCGCCAAGTGAGAGAACACCCGTCATGACCGCGCAAGGCCCACGAGTTCTCTCCACCACGATCGGAGACTTGCCACTGGACGAGTACCGCCTTTCGCTCGCAGGGCGGTCCTGGACGATCCTGCACACCGGCGCCATCCTGAGCCACGAGGACGAGGAGCAGTTCTTGTGCGGAGATCAGCCGCGCCTGCCGTACGGCATCGCGCTCTGGCCTGCCGCCATCGCGCTCGCTCACGACCTCGCGGAGCGGCCGCTGCAGGGCGTACGAATGCTGGAGCTGGGCGCGGGCACCGGCTTGCCCGGGATCGTCGCGGCGGCGCTGGGTGCGCGTGTGGTGCAAACCGATCGAAACTCGGCGGCGCTCGCCGTCTCTCGCAGGAACGCCGAGTGCAACGGCGCCGTGCTCGAGCAGCGCGCCGCCGATTGGACGGCGTGGCGCGAGACCGATACGTACGATTGGATCGTCGGCGCGGACATCCTCTACGCCGACAGCCTGCATCCTCAGCTGCGCCAGATCTTTGAGACCAATCTGGCGCCTGGCGGTCGGCTACTGATTTCCGATCCGTTCCGCTCCACGAGCATCGCGCTGCTGGAGGCCATGGACGGGGAGGGCTGGAAGGTGACGTTCAACAAGTGGACGGTGGGGGTCGTGCCGCCGCCGCGCCCGATCGGGGTTTTCGAGCTGACGCGGCGGGCGTGACGCGCGACCTGCCCGGAATGTCCGGCGAGACTCGATCGGACTGAGGGCCCAAAGGCTGCGCTCCGGGCGGGACGATTTCGAGCAACTGCTTGCTCGACCCCACCGATACTCCCCCGTCCATGCTCGACGGGCGACCCTTCGCGAGCCCCTTCACGGGGACAGATCGGTGGCGAGCGCTCGCTCGTCTGCTGGCCGTTGTTCTGCTGTTCTGCTGCTGGCTTCGTCCCGGCCCGGGCCAGGCCGAGTCGGCGCGTCGCATCAGCGTGGCCGACGCGCTGAGCCTCGCAGTCCCGGCGGTTCTGCAACCCGCCGTCGCCCCCAGCGCGCCCGCGTTGCCCGGCCAGGTCGCCGCTTTCTTCAGCGATGGTGCGCCGCAGCCCTTGTTGCTCTGGGTGCAGTCGCTGCCGGTACGGGAACCGACCATCGTCCCCGCCGATGCGAAGCAAGCGCTGGAGCAGCTCACAGGAGGTTTCCTCGCCGCCAGCTCCGGCGTGCGCAACGTGCGCGTGGGGCCCTACGATCCAGCGCGTCACGCCCTCGGACTGCAATTTGAAAGCGACGCCAGTGCCGGAGGAGTGTCCGGCGCCTTCGCGGGCGCGGCATTTCTGACTCGTGATGCCACCGTGCTGGCACTGTGCGCCGCGCCGCACCAGCGCGCAGCGGACGTGCGCGCGACGGCCGGATTGATCTGGGAGCAGTCGCAAGTCACTGCAGCCGCGCTCGAGCCGAGCGCGCCGGAGGCGGCGTTCCGTCTGGGGCGCAAACTGGGCGTCGTGGTCGGGGCGCTGGTCGGCGGCCTGCTGCTCACCTGGGCGTTCACGGCGTTGCTCGTCAGCGTGAAGTTGAAGTCACGAACCGCTGTCGCCATCGCGGGCCTGGCCCTGGTCGGCGCGGCGGCGCTGGTCCTGATGTTGCGCGGTTCGGTCGAGGCGCTGCTTCAGCTCGTCGTGTACGTTCTGGTCGCCAGCGCTTGCTACGCGAAGCTCCCGCGCTGGCTGACGACCCGGCGGCGCAAAGGGTTGCTGCAGGATCAGCGAGGTCTGTCGACCGTCGAGTACGTGATCATTCTGGTGCTGGTCGCGGCCGTCGCTCTCGGCGCGTGGCGCGTGTTCGGAGAATCGCTGCGCGGCACGCTCGCCAGTACCGACCGCGAGCTGTTCACGAAATTGGATACCTCCGAGGAAGGGGCGCGCTCGTCCGCGAGCGGTGTCGCCTCCGGCGCTTCGAGCTCCGCGGCGTTGGGCGGCCCCGGCACGGCTCCGGGCGGGCGCGCTCTCGATGGAGCCAGCAGCGGCGCCCGATCGAGCAACACCGCGTCGCGCGGCCTTGGCCCGACCAGCTCCGCCGGCGGAACGCCGGTCGGCGCCTCGAACGGCAACGCGGCCAGCCGCGCCTTGGGCTCGCAACAGGCGAGCCCTGCTGCGCAGCCCGGCGCCGGCACGGCGAGCAATGCAACGGCCGCCGTGGGCAGCCCGAGCGGGGCCTCGAGTGCCAGCGCCCCGAGTGCCAGCGCTCCGAGTGCCAGCGCTTCCAGCGCCAGCGCTGCAACACCCGCACCGCCGCCACCGCCGCCCACGCTCATGGAGCGCCTGCGGGAATCAGCGCCCGTGCAAGGGGCGCTCGGCGCCGCGTACGGAGCGCTGCAATCGCTCGCTCCCGGCGGCTTCATTGCCCCCAGCCCCGCGCCGCGCTCGCGAGCGTTCGAGACCGGGCGCGGTCTCGCGCAGGTCGCGGTCGGCATCGGACAGGTGCTGACGGGCGGCGGCATGATGGGCGGCGGCGGCGCGGCCACCGTGGCCGGCGGCGCCGGTGCTCTGCCGAGCGGCGGCACGAGCCTCGTGCTCAGCGGTGCGGGCGTGGCCGTCACGGCCGAGGGCGCAATGGTCGCCGCCACGGGCGTCACCAACGTGGGCGCCGGCATCAATACCATCACCCATGCGGTCAGCATGTCCGGTAGCTCCTCGAGCTCCGGGCCGCCTCCCGCATCGCCCCCCACGCCAGCGCCCGCCGCTGGTTCGACACCGGCGTCACCGCCGCCGCCGGGGCCTGCTGCTACGCCGCCCACACCCGCTGCGCCGAGTCCCGCCGCGTCGCCGCCCATCCCGGCCAAGGCGACGACGGTGCTGAATCAGGTCAAAGCCAGCAACGGTGCCCCGCCGGCGGGCTATCGCGGCGGAGGAACGTTCGCCAACGATGGGCGGGCGAACGGCCAGGTGCTGCCGCGCAGCGACGCTGCGGGCAAACCGATCACCTACCGCGAGTACGACGTGAATCGCTTTCAGCCGGGCGTCAACCGTGGCGCAGAACGCGTCGTGGTGGGTAGCGACGGCAAGGCCTATTATACCAGCGACCACTACCGGACGTTCACACCCATCCCATGACCGCTCCCGACTCGTTCGATCCGCTGCGTGCAACTTCGCCTTGGCTCTTGCGCTGGGTGGCGAGCGACGACGATGCCCACACGGCACTCTGGCGGCTGCGCGGCGATCTGGCAGGCGCCCGCGTCTTCACCGGCGCTCTGCGCGGGTGGCGCATGCGCGATCGTGAGGGTGTGTTCGAACAGTTCGGGGCCCTGCTGCAATTTCCGCGCTACTTCGGCGGCAACTGGAACGCCTTCAGTGACTGCGTACGCGACCTGGACTGGCTGCACGCCAGCGGCTTCGTGCTGGTACTGCTGGATGCGGTGGACATCTTGCGGGACGGCGATCCAGACGAGTTCAGTCTGTTGCTGAGCCTGCTGGAGGAGGGCGCGGAAGCCTTCTCGCAACCGAGCGAGTTTCGTCCGGCATGGCCGTTTCACGTGCTGTTGCATGCCACCCCCGAGCGAGCAGCCGAGCTCGAGCAGCGCCTCGGGGCGCAGCGACGCAGCGTCCCGTTGTGCGCGCTCTGACGCCGTGCGCGCGTCGCTTCACCGGGCCCCGACTGCGCACCTCTGGCGTCGGTGTCAGAAGCGTGCGCCGCGGCGTCGAGCCTCGCAGGGTTCGATTTGCTGTCACCTTTCGTCGCGAGCTCACCACTCGATAAGGATGAAGCACGCGACGGCATCGGTGTTGGGGGCACTGTTGGCGCTGGGCTGTACGCTCACAGATACCGCGGAGGAGCCGCCCATGGAAAATTCGGCAGACGCGCAAGTCGTGCCTGTGCTCGAGGGCGTTCCCTCCGCCGGCGGCCCACGGCCGAGTCCGCCGCGCTCTGCTGCATCACCGGACGCGAAGGGCGAGCCCACGGCGAGCGCCGAGTCAACGGAACAGGTACCGACTCCTGTCCTGCAGCCTGCGCTGGATGAGCCGACTCCGGCCGGTGCTTTCGAGCCCGCCATCCCCGCCGTGACGGAAGAATGTCCCGCGTTCCAGACCGGCACTCTGACGTTCATGGGCCTGGGTGGCATCCAGATCGTGGCCGGCGCCAAGCCTGCCGCGCCGACTGCTCCGATGGTCTTTTATTGGCATGGCACCGGCTCGACCTCGGGCGAGTTCTCGCTGATGGCCGGTGCCGTGCGCAGCGGCGTGGAAGCCGAGGGCGGTATCCTCGTCTCCTTCCAGGGAACGACCGGCGGCGACGCCCTGTCCGGAACATCGGTCTTCGGTCGGAGCGACCTGCAGCTGGTCGATCAGCTCGTGGCTTGCGCGGTCCGCGATCACAACGTCCACCCGCGGCGCATCTTCACGACGGGCTGCAGCGCCGGAGGTCTGTTTGCCACGAATCTCGCCGCGCTGCGCTCGCAGTATATCGCGGCAGCGGCCCCCAACTCGGGCGGCATGACGTTTCCGCAGCAGTTCGCGAGCGACTATACCCCGGCGCTGATGACCGTGCACGGCGCACCGGGCCGCGACGTCGTGGTCGTCGATTTCAGCAATACCAGCGCCACCGCTGACAGGAGCTTCAGCGGCCGGGGCGGCTTCGTGATCGATTGCAACCACGGCGGCGGGCACTGCGGCGGGGGGCTGGCGGGCGATATCTGGGAGTTCTTCGAGGCTCACCCGTACGGCGTCGAGCCGACGCCCTCACCGTGGACGTCGGGGCTTCCGAGTGGCTTCAGCAGTGCCTGCGAGATCTTCTGAGCGGATCAGGGCAAGACGCCCTCGATGGCATCGTACCAGGTCTGCGCCATGATGGCGTAGCCCTGATCGTTTGGATGAACGCCGTCGGCCAGGAGGGCTGACACGTTGTTGTTCGCCGCCGCAAAGGCAGCGGACATGTTGACCAGCAGCAGATGCTTTCCGGCATCGATGCGCTGCTGCACGATCGCCGGAATGGCCGCGTTGTAGGCCTGAACGCCGTTCGTGGCGGAGCCGAGCGGGGTGATCTGAGCCACCACGATCAGCGCGTTCGGTGCGTCGTTGATCACCTGATCGATCAGGTCGCCGAGCTGCCCGGTCACGCCTTGCGGCAGGCCCTGGTAGAGATTGTTGGTGCCGATGTGCAACAGCACGATGTTGGGAGGATTGGCGGAGAAGGCCGCGTCCACGCGGTTGGCGAGCTGGTTGCCGCCCGTCGCGATCGTCGCGCCGGAGTAGCCCTCGTTGTTCTTGGGAAAGGGTTGTCCATCGAGCGTGTTCGGACCGGTGGATTGCCTGCCGACGAAGGTGATCAGATGGCTGTCCGCGACGGCCTTTCGAAACAGCTCGACGCGATAGCCTCCACCGGTGGAGCTCTGGAGACCGAACGTGATGGAGTCACCGAGCGGCATGATCTTGCAAGCTGATCCATCCGTGGGACACGGCTTGAATTCCGCGGCCGTCTCGGGCTCGCTGGCGGGCGGCGGCTCCGCTGCCGGCGGCATCTGGGCGGCGTTGTTGTCGTCCGCCTGCGCTGGCGGAGTGCTGGGTGGCGTGGCCCCGCCCGCGCTGCCCATGCTACCGGGGGCAACGAGCACGGGAGCCGTGCCTTCGCCTTCGTTCGCGGCCGGGGTGGTCGGCGCGGGCGAGCTCGGGCTGTCGGTGGGCGCCGAGGCCGCCGGAGTGGTCGGAGTGGCACTTGCGCCGGGGGCAGGCGTTGCGCTCGGCGTGGCTTGCACGGCCGCAGGCTCCGAGCCATCGCCACAGGCGCTCGCGCCGGCGGCGAGCACCAGCACGATGCTCGCGGCAAGGTTGGCTGCGCGGCTTGCCCGTGCGCGGTCTGAGCTGGCCCGATCGAATCCCTGGTTCATGGCTCTCTCCTTTGGTCAGTTCTCAGCTAGGCCGTTTTTGCCTGTACCGTCTTCCAGGAAACCGGGCTCGCCTTTCCAGGATCAAGGCAGGCGTGCACGCCAGGCGTCGGGCGAGGCCGCGAAGCAGCGGCGGAACGCGCGCGAGCCTGGGTCGCCGCCGTCACGTTGCGCAAGCGCGGGAGTGTTTTCCGTTCGCGGGGGGCGCGTTGTGATCGGTTCGTGCTCGGGCTGCTCGCGCGGATCGAGCAGGGCTCGAACGAGAGTGCAGCCGCTCAGGGCTCATCGTTACGCCACAGTGTGGCGATGCGGGCGGCCTTCGGCGTGCGAAGCTGCCACGCTGAGGCGAAAGATCCTGGCAGCGAATCACTCGTATCGCGATTCTTTTGGCTGTGTTGCAAGCGCGCGAGCCTGCGAGCAGAGCGCGCTGTCCGAGCAGCGGCAATGCGCTTGCACGGCGCGAAGGATCGGCGCACCGTTGCGCGATGCAGGCCACGGATCCGGGGTTCAGCTCACGCCCACGGCAGGCGAAAGAGGTCACCGACATCGGTGACCTGATCGGCGATCGCTATCGCATCGAGCAGGTGATGCGCG
>JAICTU010000659.1 GCA_025936205.1 Polyangiaceae bacterium
CAGCTTGCGCGGGACTGCCGTGCGGCGCTGAAGCATTCTGAGGCCTTCGGCGGAGGGGTTCTGCGCTCGCAAATCGAAGTTTCCATGGAAACCTCGATTTGTACGGCGCGGGGGGACCTGGCGAGCTGCTCCGACGGAGCGGATGCCGGCGTGGCACGCCGCCACGCACGGACCCTTCTCGCTGCTGTCTCGCTCTTTGGCGATGAATTCGTGGGGATCTCTCAGGGCCGGGCCAGGCCCGGCCCCATTCCCTCCGCATGCCGTGCGCTCGGCTGCTCACGTCTCCGCCGCGCTCAGTGGGAGGTCGCCCGCTGTCCGCGCAGTCAACCGGCGCCTGCATCGCGAGGGCAAGGTGTTCGCCGATCGCTACCACGCGCGCGCTGAAAACACCGCGCGCCACGCCGCCTGCTCCGCTGCTCGTCCGATCCACCCGTCACGCCCGCGCAGAGCTGGCTCCTGCGCCCAGGGCAGCAGCGCGCGGGCCCGTTCGACGTGGACTATGTTCCGGGCGGCTGAGCGTCACGCCCGGCGGCCATCTGTGCGTCGATGTTGTCACCGGGAAGCGGGCACATCCTGGTGTCGCGCGTCACGCACTGGCTCCGAGCCCCCCTCTTCCCTTCAGAAGCCAGGGATCGTGGGCTCGGCCCTGCACACTCGGTCGCACTCCAGGACTGCCCCCTGACGGCGAGTCTGTCACGCCGGCGCGCTCGTCATCCGTCGTCCGAGAGGCTGTCGGGCTCCAGGCTGATGCCGGTGTCGTCGATGTTGAACAGCAGCGTCCCTTCGCCCATGAGCACCATGATGCGGCCGGGCCCTGCGCTGCGCCGGAACCAGCGCGCGCCGACCTCGTCCTTGGGATCGTCGCGCTCGAGGATCAAGGCGACGCGGCTGGCGCGGGCCTGGTCGATGCGCTCGACGGACAGCTTGCTACCCTCGATCGTCAGCTGAGCGATGTCGCCGTCCTGCAGGATGGGTTCGATCTGCGCGCGGCTGCGCGCGATGTCCTGGCGGATTTCCTCCAGGAAGGCTCCGTACTCCGGCGTGCCGGGATAGAGCGCTTCTTGCTGACCCTGCTCGCCCGCAACCGGAGCTGAAGATGAGGGGCTCGCCGCCGGCGGCGCGGCAGCGCAGGCAAACCCCGAGCAGGCGAGCAGCAGGGCCCCGAGCAAGGACGGGCAAAAGGAGAGCGTGGGAAGATGGGAGGTGGGGGCGCTCGACATGATTCTCCGGATCGTTAGAGACGGCACGATCTCCGCGCGCGATATGGGGTTTGCTCCTGCCCGGCAAGGCATTTTCTGGATATCTGTAGCGGCTGACATGGAACCCAAGGCCTCATTGTCTGAAGGTGGACCTACCACTCTGCTGCGCCCCTCCCACGCGGGAATCCCGGAGGTCTCGCCCGCTCGCTTCGATCCCGCCGATCGCGCGGGCATCCGGCAGCACCTCGAGGAGCACGGCTTCGCGTGCGTGCGGGCCTGCATGAGCCAACCCGAGCTCGACGTTGCCGAGGCTCTGCTGTGGAGGCACCTGGAAGGCTCGGAAGAAGCTTCGCAGCGGATGACGCAGCGACGACCCATCGGCTGGCGTCGTGGGCAGCCGACGACCTGGCTGCAGGGGCACGGCGATGGGCTGATGACCAGCACGACCCACTGTGATTCGATGTGGTACGTGCGCTCGAGGCCCGGAGTCCTCCAGGCATTTCACGCAGCCTACGGCACGCGCGACAATGCCGAGTTGGTCGCATCGTACGACCGCATGTCCGTCAATTTGCCCGTCTCCAGCGGCAACCCGGAGACCTTGCGTGTGGCCGCCGCGACCTCGCAGCATGGCAAATTTGGCGTGGCCCAGCGCATGCACACGCACCTGGGGCAGTTCTATGGGCCCGAGTTCGGGGGCCCGGAGTACTACGCCATCGTCCCGCTGTTCGACATGAACCGGAACACGGGGGCGACGGCGCTGGTTCCAGGTTCACACCGCAAGGTGAAGGAGATCGAAGAGCGCTGGCACCAGAAATGGGGTCGCGAGGGGGGCGGCCAGCGCAGCAGCGAAGAGCGGCTCCTGGCAGCCTCCGATCTGGAGCCGTTCGAGCGCTGCGGCCTCACGCCCTGCGTCACCAACATCAAGGCCGGCGACTGCGTGCTGTTCGACACCGCTCTCTTCCACGGTGCCTACGCCGCCGAGGATCCCACGGGTGAGAGCGGCAATGGCCCCAACCAGCTGCTGCGCGCCATCTACATTCTCGCCATGGCCCTGTCGAGGCTGCAAACGCCGGCGATGCTGAAGGCACGGCGCATCGCCTACGAAAGGGACGTGTTCTGGCCGCCCACGATGGGACACGCCGCCTTTGCCGAGCACATCGTCGCCGGAAAGCTCGCTGGTCCGTACGCGCCGACGCTGCGCGACGCAGCCGATGGAACACTGGAGAGAGCCCTGCACCTCAACCTCGCGGAGCGACAACCCGGGCAAAGCGAGCTGTTTCCCAGAATCCGCGACTTTGCCAGGGCGGCGCCCGAGATACAGCGCCTGATCGATCCGACGTTTGCGGCTACACCTGTCACATGACCCTACGCAAGGATCTGCACGAGGCCAATCGCGTCAGCTGGAATGAAGCCACGCGGGCTCACAATGCCCACAAGCGAGAGCAGGCCGCATTTGCACCGGTTCCCCTGATGTTCGGGCTGCGCGCGCGCCAGGCCGGCGATCGCGGGTTCGGCTCGTAGCCTCAACCCAGCTGCGCCAGAGCACGTTCGAGCGTCGCCACCGTGCGGTCGATGTTTTGAAGCTTCTCCAGGCCGAACAGACCCAGCCGGAAGCTGCGAAAGCTCGGCGGCTCGCCGCATTGCAGCGGCACACCGGCCGCGCTCTGTAGACCGAGCTCGCGGAACTTCTTGCCGGAAGCGATATCGGCGTCCCGGGTATAGCAGACGACCACGCCTGGCGCCTGGTAGCCCTGGGCCGCGACGCTGGGAAAGCCAGCCTTTTCGAGCGCCGCCCGCACCCGCTTGCCGAGCTCTTCCTGCGCCTTTTGAGCTCGTTCGAAGCCCCACGCCCGGGTCTCGAGCAGCGTGGTGCTGAGCTGCAGCAGCGCGTCGGTCGGCATCGTGGCGTGGTAGAGATGACCGCCGGCCTCGTAGGCTTCCATCACTTGCAGCCACTTGCGCAAATCACAGGCGAAGCTGGTGCTCTGCGTGTGCTCGATGCGCAGGCGCGTGCGCTCGCCGAGCAGGACCAGCGCGCAGCAGGGCGACGAGCTCCAGCCCTTTTGCGGCGCGCTGATCAGCACGTCGATGCCGAGCTCTTTCATGTCGAGCCAGAGCGCGCCGGAGGCGATGCAGTCGACCACCAGCAAGCCGTCCACCTTTTGCACGGCGGCAGCCAGGCGCCGCAGGTACTCTGCCGGCAGCACGATTCCAGACGCTGTTTCCACGTGCGGCACGAAGACCACGGCGGGGCGCTCGCGCTCGATCGCGGCGACCACCTCCTCCACGGGCGGGGGCGCAAACGGGGACTGATCGCCGCTCGACGTGGGCCGCGCCTCGAGCACCGTCTCGCCCGCGGCAATCCCTCCCATCTGCGAGATCTGGGACCAGCGGAAGCTGAACCAACCATTGCGCACGACCACGATCTTTTGGCCGGTCGCAAACTGGCGAGCCACGGCTTCCATGCCGAAGGTCCCGCTGCCGGGCACGACCACCGCGGAGCGCGCGCCGTAGACGGACTTCAACAGCGACGAGATCTCGTTCATTGCGCGCTGGAACTTCACCGACATGTGGTTCAGCGCGCGATCGGTATAAACGACCGAGTATTCCAGCAGTCCATCGGGATCGACGTCAGGCAGCAGTCCAGGCATTGGTGGATATCCTCCGGCGACGAGCCTACTCCCCCTCCTCCCGGCTTCACAAGCGCCCTGCCCCGGCTCCAGCGCCGCGGGTCTGTCACCGCCGCTGCCGCCCAGGTGCCGGTGACTCAGCCTGTGTCGCTGGTTTGCGCAGCCACGGCGCTGCGCAACCGGGCGCACAGCTGCTGGGCCTCGGCGGCGCCGTAGCGCACCACGCCCGAGCTCCAGGAGAAGACCTGCGCAGGGCGGGCCCGCTCGTCCGTCTCGTAGATCGGCACGACG
>JAICTU010000260.1 GCA_025936205.1 Polyangiaceae bacterium
AAAACGAGGTTTCCATGGAAACCTCGTTTTGTGCTCGCCGAGGGGGACTCCCGAACGGGAGGCGGTGGATGCGCGCCACGGGGCCGCCCGGCAGTGGGCTCATACTGGGGACGCACGGGGCCTGGCAGGGGCGAGCCCCTTCTTCGAAGCCTCAGTGCTGCGAGCGCAGGCGCGCCCGGCGGCTCACTCGCCGCGCCAGGGATTGTGCGGGTCGAGCTGGCGCGGGTGGCGCAGCAGCAGGTTGACGGCGTTCTTCCAGTCGCTGGAGAGCCTGCCCACCGTGGTCTCGTCGTCGCGCACTTGCTTCGCCCAGTAGCGGAGCTGCGCCTTGGGGTCCCCGTCGCCCGGCGCCGCGCAGCTGGCGGCTGCCATCGGGCGATCGAAGCCGCGGCTCACCAGCTCCTGGTTTTCCAGGGAGAGCTCGCGATTGCGCGAAGCGAGCTCTTCGTAGCGCGCCTTCGCGGCGCTCAGCTCCGAGGACTTTTCCGCGCGTCTGCCGCTGCGTTCGGCCTCGAGCTCCTTGATGCGTTGCTCGAGCTGGGCGATGCGGTGTTGCGCGCCGTCCTCCGTGCTGGTGTCCAGGTCCGCGTTCGCGTCCGGCGCGAAGGAGTTGACCCAGCGGTTGGGCTCGGCAGCGCGGGCGACGAGCCCCGGACCTGCCGAGATGATGAACCCGACCGATACACACGCCACCACGATCAGACCGCGACGAACATCCAACATGGGCACCTATAGACAGCGTAGCACAGGGCATGGAGCGCGCCGCTCGCCACACGGTAGTTGAAATCTGCTCCTCATGGGGACTGTAACAGCGTGGAACACCGGAGCCCTTTCGCGGGCAGCGGGCTGCGCGGAGCCGAGCCCAACTTCAGTGGCAGCGCAGGGCGCTGGCGGCTTCTGCCAGCGTGAGCGGCAGGGGGCAGCTGGTGTCCGATTCGTGCAAGCGCAGCCAGAGCTCTGCCGCCCAGGGCGCTCGCACACGCGCGCGCTGCAGCAGTGCGGTCTGGCGGAACACTTCGCGCGGCGGGCCGTCGGCGACGATGCGCTGGTCGGCGAGCAGCAGGATGCGGTCGGCGAACAGCGGCACCAGATCGACGGCGTGCGTGGCGAGCAGCAGGCTGGCGCGTCCGGGGCCGCTGGCGCCGGCGATCAGCTCCAGGAAGCCGAGCTCGCCCAGCGGGTCGAGGCCGGCGGTGGGCTCGTCGAGCAGCAGCAGGGAGGGCTGCATGGCGAGCACGCCCGCCAGGCAGGCCCGCTTCTTCTCGCCGAAGCTGAGCGCTTCGATCGGGCGGTCGCGCAGCTCGAGCACGCCGAGCTGGCGCAGAGCGTGTTCCACGCGCCGCGCGCTTTCAGCGGGGGAGTGGCCCTGATTTTGCGGGCCGTACAGCGCGTCTTCCCAGACGGTGGTGCCGAACAGTTGGTCGTCGGGGTTCTGGAAGACGAGGCCGGCACCGGCTTCGACGGCGCGCGTCGGATCAGAGGTGGTGTCGCGCCCCGCGATCCGCACGCGGCCGCGCGTCGGCGGCAGCAGGCCGACCAGCGTCTGCAAGAGGGCCGTCTTGCCCGCGCCGTTGCCGCCGAGCAACGCCACGCGCTCGCCGGGGTTCAAGTGCAGGCGTACGTCTTCGAGCGCGGGAGCGCCGCCGCGATAGCCGAGCTGAGCGCACTCGAGCAGCAGCGCGGGCGTTTCGCTCACCAGGGAGCGCCTCTCGACAGGAGCAAGCTGGCGCCAAGCACCGCGCAGGAGAGCGCAGCGAGCCGGCGATTGCCGCGGCTCTCCGCCGCCCAGGGTGCGCGCTCGGGCTCCGCGCGGTAGCCGCGCAGCTGCATGGCCTGTCCGGTGAGCACCGATTGATCGAGCGCGCGCGCCAGCGTCAGCCCCGCGAGCACCCCCGAGGACTGCAAGCTGCGCCGCCAGCCGCGGTAGCCGAGCCGCAGCGTCTGCGCTGCGCGTGCGGTGTCCATGCTCTCGCGCAGCACCGAGACGTAGCGGCGCGCGAGGCTCAGGATCTCCAGCAGCGCCGGCGGCAGGTGCAGCCAGGCGAGCGCGCGCTCCAGCTCCAGCCAGGGCGTGGTGGAGGTGAGCCAGGCCGCGATCGAGACGGCCCCGAGAATGCGCGCGCCGAGCAGCGAGGCCGCCTGCAGGCCCGGCTGGGAGAGGACGATCTCGAAGCCGAGCAGCGAGAGCGGGATGGCGGGTCCCTCGCGCGTGAGCAGCGCGCGCAACACCAGCGCCACGCAAGCCGAGAACAAGCCGGCGCTCAACGGGCGCAGCAGGCTGCGCAGCGGCACACCGAGCGCCAGCAGCGAGCCCACGGTGCAACCCGCGATCCAGAGCGGCGCGGCGGGACGCGCCGCGGACAGCACGCACAGCCAGCCGAGCAGCGCGGCGCACAGCTTCAAGCGCGCGTCACAGCCGAAGGGGAAGCGCCGCGGATCAGGCAGCCCGCGACTTCGCATGGCTCGGCTTCTCGTCGATGCGCTCGACGAACAGCATGCGGTAGTAGTAGCCGAACACGCTGCCGCCGACGATGCCCGCGCACAGGAACAGGAACAGCGCGAGATCGCCTTCCATCTCGAACCAGAGCGGGCGGGGCGCGCGACCGGCCTCGGCCGCGACCTTCTCGATCACGGATTCATCGATGCCGGACCAGCGCGCGGCGGGTTCAGCAGGTGTTGCAGCGGACGGTGTCTCGGCGTGGGCGCTCGCGCCGACGAGACACAGCGCGAGGAGCGCCTGCCGGAGCCCGCGCATCATGACGCGCCCCCGACGAGACGCGCAGGCAGTACGTCGAGCCGCTCCAGGATGTCGCGCCGGCGGCGATACAGGAACGATACGGCTCCGGCGCTGAGCACGCCCTCCAGGATGCCGAGCGGCAGCTGGGTCGGCACGAAGGCCGCGCCCACGGTCAGGAACAGCTCACCGAACGGGCGGGCGCCGTGCAGCGCGGAGGCCAGCTCCAGCGCGGTCACCGTGTAGGTGGCCCAGTCCGAGAGCAGGCCCGCCAGGAACGCGGCGAGCCAGGGCCGCGCGCCGAAGCGCAGCGCCGCGTGGAAGGTGAAAAAGCCGACGAACGCGCCCGCGATGCCCATCGACAGCACGTCGGCGCCGAGCGTGGTGATGCCGCCGTGCGCGAGCAACACCGCCTGGAGCAGCAGCGCCACGACCGTGACCAGGATCGTCATCCAGGGCCCGATCAGGATCGCGCCGAGCCCGGTGCCGCAGGGATGCGAGCAGGTGCCGGCGGTGGGCACCGGAATCGGCATGCAGGAGATGAGAAACACCGCGGCCGCGACCATCGCCACCAGCGGGCGATAGAACAGATCGTCCTTGGCGCGGCGCTTGTAGAGGCGCAGCGCCAGCGCCACGAACGGCAGCGCCACGGCCGTCCAGAGCGCGGCCCAGGGCAGCGGCAGGATGCCCTCGGCCAGGTGCATGGCGTGCGCGGTGCGCGGTGCGATCCAGAGCACGCTGCCTGCCGCGATACCGGCCACCTGCTGCCAGCGGCGCGCTTGCTTCGAGCAGGGGCTGGAGGCATGCGGAGCGAGGAACGGCGCGAGCACGGCCGGACCGTGGCCCCTTCCTGCCGGCGCCGTCAATCGCTTTTGCGGCGCGTCGCCTGGATCAGACGGCGCGTTCTTTGCGGCCGTCGGCGTGGATCGCGAAGCGGCCGCTGTCGCGCGAATGCACTGGGTCACTTTTGGGCCAGGGCCAACCGCCGAATTGAGTGCGCTGATAGTCTGTTCTGGCCTGGGCGATGCCTGCGAGATCGTTCATCACGAACGGACCCCGCGCGACCACCGGCTCCCCGATGGGGCGCCCGGCGAGCAGCAGCACCTCGGTCTCGCTCGGACCGCTCGTCAGCGTGACGGGCACGCCCCGGCGCAGACGCACCGCCGTCTGCAGCGGGATCTCGCGCTGCCCGACGCGCAGCCCGTTGCCTGCAAAGAAGTACAGCGTGCGATCGCTGCGCGGCCCCGCCGCGGGCAGCTGGAACTGCGCGCCGGCTTCCATGCGCAAGGACCAGATGGCCACGTCGGCATCGGGCACGGCCGCCCACGAATCGGGAGGCGGCGCGGGCGGCGCCGCTTGCCCAAACTTGCCGGCGATCACCCGCAGCACGGTGGCGCGCCCCGCCGCGTCGCGCTGCTCGAGGCGCGGGATCTGGCTGTCCCAGAACATGGAGAAGTACGGCTTCGCGAACTTGCTGCGCGCCGGCAGATTGAGCCAGATCTGAAACAGCTCCGTCGGGTTCTCGCCGCCTTGCTCGAGCAGCGGGAACATCTCCGCGTGAGCGATGCCGGCGCCGGCGGTGAGCCACTGCACGTCACCCTCACCGTAGCGCGCGGTGGCGCCCAGCGAGTCCGAGTGATCGATGTAGCCGCGGCGCGTGACCGTCACCGTCTCGAAGCCGCGGTGCGGGTGGCGCGGAAACCCCGGCACCACCTCGCCGTGATACATGCTCCAGCCGTCCTTGCCCGCGAAGTCTTCGCCGATGTTGCGGCCCGCGAGCGACCCTGCCGGCCCGAGCTCGGCGTTGCCGGCGGGATAGCGGTCGTGATGGTGCACGCAGAACAGGAACGGATCGAACGTGGGCCAGGGGGGAGCACCGAGCTCGAGCAGCGAGAGCACGGGGTCATTGCCGGGCGTGCCTGTTGCAGCGTGGGACGCTGTGCGGCGCCCGGGCTCGGCGCTCGGCGCGGGGCCGCTCTCACGCGGCGCGCGGGGCGTCCCCGTAGAATCACAGCCGGGCAGGGCCGTGCTCAGACCCAGCGTGCCGGCGAGCAGGAACTCGCGCCGTTCGAGCCGGCGGTCCCGCGGATGGGCCGGGTCCGAGGCCTCCGCTCGAGGGATATCCTTCTGAAAATCGCGCCGATCCATTGCTGCTCCTGCTCTCGTTTCAGTCTGCGCCAGTGGGCAGAGCGGAGCAAGCCACCTCTTCGGCGGTGAGATGCCAGAAAAGGTACGAAAGGCCGGAAACCCGTCAACTTCCTGCGAGGCTAGAGCCTTCCAGCGTGACAGCGGTGACGCTGCGTGCCACACCCCACGACATGCGGAAACTGTCGGATCGCCTGCGCGAAGCAGCCAAGGCCGCGGCCGATGATCGCGACCTCACCTCGCGCTCCGACCTGCGCCGCGAACAGAACGCGCGCGAAACCCTGCTCAAACGCCTGGCGGTCGACCTCGTGCGGCTCACGCCCAAACAGCTCGAGCGCCTGCAGCTCAACGAACTGCTGCTCGACGCGATCACCCACGCCCAGGCGCTCAGCAACGAAAAGGCCAAGAACCGCCAGATTGGCGTGGTGCGCCAGAACCTGCGCGACGAACCCGACGACGCTCGCTCGCTGCGCGAACGCCTGGCGGCACTGAAAGACGGCGTCCTCCCGAGCATCGCGCCGCGCGCCCCCGAGCCGGAGCTGAACGAGGACGTTGAAAGCTGGGTCGAACGCTTCATCGCCGACGGCGATACGGCGATCGAGGAGTTCTTGGGCTCGTATCCGGAGGCGGACCGCCAGGCGTTGCGCCAGGGGACGCGCGCGGAGGCGAGGGCGCGAGACGTGGGCGCGGGGAGCCCGGCGGTGCAGCGCGCGGCCGCGCGCTTGCGGGAAGAGATCGCGCGCTGGGTTTGATCCGATCGACGTGGGGATGAAGGGCTCGGTGCCGAGCGGACACTGAGCGACCCTAGGAGGGCCCGCTCGGCGATGGGGGAGCGCCCGGGTGATCGCCTGCCTGCCTGGCTGCACCGTTGTCGTAGCTCGCCCTGGTCGACCCACTGAGAAGATCCTTCTGGGTCACATCGACCTCTCCACAGCGCGGCCTTGTTGCGGATTGCGCGCGTTGCCGATGGCCTTCGAACGTCATCTGGTGGGCTCGTCAGCGAGCGGACGCTGGCCGTCGACAGGAGCGCCCGCTGGGCGGCGGCGTGCTGGCGACTGAGCTAACGATGCTTTGCGAGGGATGCGGAGCGTGATGTCGCGGTGTGGACTCTTGCGCCGAGCGATGTGCACACCTCCGAATTCCAGCTGCGCGGTGTGGGCGTTCGTTGCGGAGTGCCGAGCAGAGTTGTCACAGCAGCAGCGAGCAGTGGGCTACGCGACGCGAAGTGCGGCACAGTGCCCGCTCTCCCTGAACTCCAAGCAACCTTGGCATGCTTGCCAGGGCGAGCGCTGTGTGGCGAGCGTGGGGCCGTAACTGGATAGTGACTTCTTGCACGGTCGGGCGCATGTGGATTGTCTGAGGACGACGTGACGAAGGAGTGGGCGTCGCCAAAAACGGTTCGACAAAGCTGCGCGTGGGTCGTCTACACTTCGTGCCCATTCCGGGTGGGGCGGGGTGCCGCCTGAGCTTCATGGCGAGTACCAGTAAACGTAGTCCGGTGGCTCCGGGGCAGCAGCTCGCGGGGAAGTACCGCGTCGAGCGCGAGATCGGCGCGGGCTCGATGGGTGTGGTCGTGGAGGCCTGGCACATCGAGCTGGATCAGCGCGTGGCGATCAAGTTTCTGTATCCGGAGTTTGCCAGCAATCGGGAGGGAGCGGAGCGGTTCCGGCGGGAGGCGCGGGCGTCGGCCGGGATCGAGAGCGAGCACGTGGCGAAGGTGCTCGACATCGGGACGCTGGATGAGGGGCACACGCTCTATTACGTGATGGAGTTTCTGCGCGGGCACGACCTGTCGCGGGAGCTTGCTCTGCACGGTCCGTTGCCGGTGCGGAAGGCCGTCGATTATGTGCTGGAGACGTGCGATGCGCTGGAGGAGGCGCACGCGAAGGGGATCGTGCATCGCGATCTCAAGCCCGCGAATTTGTTCCTGGTGGAGCGGCCCAATGGCGAGCAGATGGTCAAGGTGGTGGACTTTGGCATCTCGAAGATCACCGGCAGTGCGTCGCGGCAGTTTTCGCTGACGGATACGTCGATCATGATGGGGTCGCCAGCGTACATGTGCCCGGAGCAGCTGGAGTCGTCGCGCAACGTGGACGCCCGCGCGGACATCTGGTCGCTGGGGGTGATCTTGCACGAGTTGATCGTGGGGGAGATCCCGTTCCGGGGCGAGTCGGTGCCGCAGCTGGTGGGGTCGATCTTGCTGGGCAAGCGGATGTCGTTGACGGTGTTGCCCGGTGTGCCGGCGGAGCTGGACGCGGTCGTGGAGCGGTGTCTGCGTCAGAACCGCGAGGATCGGTTCGCCAGTGTTCACCAGCTGCGCGAGGCGCTGATCCCGTTTTCGACGCTGGGGCGGCGGGCTCCGTCGAGCGTTCCGGCGGCAGTGAGCTCCAGCGGCGTGAGCTCGCGGGCACGGGTGCTGGGCACGCCCGTGACGCCGGTTCCAGCTTCTCACTCGGGCGCGCTGATCGCGCCGGTTCCCGCCAGCGATGAACCCGTGGGGTCGCTCATGTTGAATTCGGCGGGTGTGCCGCCCGAGCTGGAGCCGGACGCGCTCCAGGGGGCGGGCCTGAAAAGTAGTGGTTCGGCTCCCGTCTCGTGGGGAGGGACTCAGCGCGCTCAGACCTGGAGGCAAGCGATGTTCCGTCGTGGATTGCCGGCTGCACTGTTTGCGGCGCTGGCGCTCGGAGCGGCCTACTGGGTGCTGCGCGTGCGCACGGGGCCCGCTGCCAAGTTGCCAACGGCGGCGGCAGACGTGGGTTCGTCGGAGGCGGAGCGTTCCGCCGGCGTACGGTCCGCATCGCTGGCGAAGCCCGCGGAGAGCGCAGGCGAGAGTGCCGCGGACCAGCCGGTGGTGAGGGCGCTGAAGCCTGTGCCGCCGGTGGAGGCCGCGCCAGCTCCCGAGCATCCGAGTTCTGCGGGGGTAGCCCGCACCCCGACCGAGGAGGCGCCGTCAGCTTCCGAGGCGCGCGTGGCACCGGCCACTGCCGAGCGAGCCAAGGCACCCGCGAGTGCGCCGAAGCCGGTCAAGCCCAGCGCTGGAAAGGCGCCCGCCGCAGCGCGCCCGGACAGCGCGGCCGCCGGCAGCGCCTCGGAGGCGCGGGATGCGAAGACGACCCGACCGAGCTTTCTGAACAGGTTGGAGGGGCAGGACTATGGAGGGCGCGAGTGAGCATGACTAGCGCGAGAGACCAGCGTTGGAGGGAGGGCACGAGGCTCGCGAGAGCGCAGTTGCTCGCGCTCGCCGTGGTGGGAGCGGCTGCTCCTGCGGCCGTGGCGCAGACGAATGCGCAGCAGAAGGCGGCGGCAGAGGCGTTGTTCGAGGACGCCAGCAAGCTGATGGAGGAGGGGCAATACGGCGCCGCGTGCGAGCGCTTCGAGCAGAGTCAAAAGGCGGATCCGGGGGTGGGTACGCTCTTGAATCTGGGCCGTTGTTACGCGCTGACGGGCAGGCTCGCCAGCTCCTGGGCGATCTACCGCGAGGCAGCTTCAGCTGCGCGCGCTTCGGGTCAAGGGGATCGCGCGCGCGTGGCGGAAGAGAACGCGCGCGAGCTGCGGCCGCGGCTGTCCGAGCTGGCGTTGCTCGTGCCGCCCTCGCAGCCACGGGGCTATGAGCTGCTGATGGATAACAACCTGGTGTCTTCGGTGCAGTTCGGGTTGTCCGTGCCGGTGGATGCCGGTCAGCACCTGCTGGTGGCGCGGGCACCGGGTTATGAGCAGTGGTCGAGCGTGATCCAGGTGGGCGGCAGCGGCGCGCACAAGACGGTGCAGATCCCGTCGCTGACGCCGCTGGTGGAGCCTGCGTCAGCGCCACCAGTGGACGCCGCGCCGAGCGCACACTTCGCAGCCCCTTCCGCTGTGAATGCGGTAGGGCCGGCGGCGGACGCAGGCAGCTCCGGCAGTGGGAGCGGGCAGAGATGGACCGGCTTGATCGTCGCCGGCGGTGGACTGGTCGCAGTCGGTGCGGGTGTCGGGTTCGGTCTGCACGCCAGGGGCCTGGACGACGACGCCAAGAAGCTGTGCGGCGCGCAGGGCTGCTCTACCCCGCAGGGCGAGGATCTGAACGAGAGCGCTCGCAACTGGGCGACAGCGGCGAACGTGGCCTACGCGGCGGGTGGGGTGGCGCTGGTCACCGGCGCCATCCTGTATTTCACGGCACACGATTCTCCGAAGACGGCGCACGGTGGGTCGTGGCAGGTGGTGCCGGTGCTGGGCGGGCTTCCCGGTGGCTCCGGCAATGGCTCCGGCGTCGTCGTGGATGGGACGTTCTGATGGCGGCGCTGAAGCTGGGCCCGCGCAGGCTGCTCTGTGGCCTGCTCTTCTGTGGCACGGGAGTGCTGCTCGCGTTTGGTTGCGTGATCGACGAGCGCAAGTACAACCCGGAGCTGGCGGCCCCCGATGAGGGGACGAGCGAGTTTGCGTTGTTGCCCAAGGCCAAGCCCGCACAGTGCGAACAATATTGCCGGACGGTGAAGGCCAATTGCACCGGGAGCTATGCGGTCTACCTCGATGATGACAAGAACCAGGACGGGATCCCCGATGACTGCATGGCGATCTGTCAGCGGCTGCCCGCTGGCAACGAGACGAGCGACAAGGCCAACTCGATCTCCTGCCGGCAGACGCAGGCCGTTGCGGCCTCCAGCGAGCAGAGCGTCGAAGCTTGCTCGGGGGCGGGCCCGGGCGGCAACAGTCGCTGCGGAGACACGTGCCAGGCGTACTGTCATCTGCGCAACGAGATCTGCGGTGAGCAGCCCGGGCAAGACCTCGACTATGATCACTGTCTGCGAGGCTGCGGCGCACTGGAGCCGGGTGACGTCTACGACTCCGACCCGATGGCGAGGAAAGACACGCTGCAGTGCCGCCTGAACCACCTGGTTTTTGCCAGTCGCAGCCCGGGCGACGCGATGGTGCATTGTCCTCACACGTTTTATGTTCCACAGCGAGGAGCTGACCTGGATCCGCCCTGCGCGGATCAGGCGGGGACGCCGGGCGACTGCGAGAAGTACTGCGCGCTGGTCATGAAGTCCTGTACGGACTCCAACAGCGTGTACGAGAGCCAGGGGCAGTGCCTGGCCGTGTGCAAAGCCTTCCCTCTGGGCAAGGCCGAAGAGACCGGCTCCAAGCCGGGAGAAAACACGGTCGCCTGCCGCCGCTATCACGCCTATGCATCGCTCGGGCTGGACGGTCCCGTGGTCCACTGCCCGCACGCAGGCCCCACGGGCGACGGCCACTGTGGGGACCCCCCAGCGGACGACAACTGCTTCTCCTATTGTCGGATTCTGAAGCGTGCCTGCACCGCGCGCTTCTACCAGGACTACATGACTGGGCCGCCTCCGGCGAGCCTCGCGGATAACGCCGACGTCGACGACCTGGGCCTGTGCATGGCCAGCTGTCAGATGGTGGCCGGCAGCGGCGCCAATAGCGGCTATTCGGTGGAGCGCGCCCCCGAAATCTCCGATCTCGACGACAGTGATCCGCAGGGCGACCGGGGGGACGTGCTGCAGTGCCGCGTGTTTCACGCGATCCGAGCCCTGGCGGGGAGCACCGGGCTGCTGCCGAATCCCGCAGAGTGTGCCGCAGCCTTCGGCGACACGGAGTGTAAGTAGCGGAGAAGGGCGGCGTCGCTGCAGGGTTCAGCAGCCGGGGCGGATTGGGGACCCGCCGACGGACAGGTTCGACCACCAGGTATCAGCAACTACACGAGTCCCCAGCAGTGCGGGGTATCCACGCAATCTCAGTCGAACCTGCCCGTGGCGAGCACGTCCTTCAACTAGCAAGCGACATGCCTCTCGACGCGAAAGGCGCGCAGGCAAGGAATGGCCGGCAATATGGCTGCATGCCATCGAGCACCGGTGCTCGTTGCGGCGCGGAGCCCGGCTACTTTTGAGCCGCGTGTGACAAAAGGAGCCAGCGCGGTCGCTGTTCTTTTTTTGCGGGCGACCTCGCACCCCCGAGTCACTCGACCCCATACTCGCCGAGCTTTCGATACAGTGTTCTCCGGCTCACGCCCAGGCGTTGAGCGGCCAGGCTCTTGTTCCCCCCGGCTGCTTGCAGCACGCGCAGGATGTAGCGTCGCTCGACTTCTTCCAGCGGCGCCATCTCCTCCAGGTCGTCTCCCGCGACCAGCACGTGGCGGGGCTCGAAGTTCTTGATCCGATCCGGCAGGTCATCGGCGGCGATGTGATCGAAGCGGGTGAGCGCCACGGCGCGCTCGATCGAGTTGCGCAGCTCGCGCACGTTGCCCGGCCAGGGATAGGCCGCCAGCCGGCGCGCGGCGGCCTCGGAGATGCCGAGCACGGGGCGCTCGGATTGGCGGGCGAACTGCACCAGAAAGTGCTGTGCCAGCGCGATCACGTCGCCGCCGCGCGAGCGCAGCGGCGGCAAGGCGACGTGCAGCACGTTCAGGCGGTAGTAGAGGTCTTCGCGGAAGCGGCCCTCCTGCACGGCGTCGTCCAGGTCGCGGTTGGTCGCAGCGATGATGCGGGTGTCGAACGGGGTCTCGCTGTCCGCGCCCACGGCACGGACGCAGCGCGCTTCCAGCGCGCGCAGCAGCTTGGGCTGGAGCCCCGCGGGCATCTCCCCGATCTCGTCCAGGAACAAGGTGCCGCCGTGGGCCTCCAGGAACAGGCCCTGCCGCGCCTGGCGCGCGTCGGTGAAGGCGCCGCGCACGTGGCCGAAGAGCGTGCTCTCCAGCAGGGCCTCCGGCAGCGCCGAGCAGTTGACGGCCACGAAGGGCCCGTTGCGGCGCTTGCCGTGCTGGTGCAACACCCGCGCGACCACTTCCTTGCCGGTCCCCGTCTCGCCGGTGACGAGCACCGTCGTGTCGGTGTGGGCGACGCGCTCCAGGAGCGCGCGCAGCTCCAGCATGGGCACGCTGGTGCCGATCAGGTCGTCGCCCCAGCCGGCTTGCCCGACCGCAGCCCGCAAGCGCTTGACCTCGCTCTTCAGCTGGTGATGCTGCACCGCCCGCGCG
Organism: Polyangiaceae bacterium; assembly: GCA_025936205.1. The sequence continues at coordinate 11,850 of JAICTU010000260.1, forward strand.
ATGGCCAGGGCCAGCGCCTCGATGTCGAAGGGTTTGGTGATGAAGTCGTAGGCGCCGGCGCGCATGGCCAGGATCGCGGTCTCCATGCTGCCAAAGGCGGTGATGACCACCACCGGAATGTCCGGCCATTGCTCGCTGATCGCCGTGCACAGCTCCAGTCCGGAGGTGCCGCCCATGTTGAGGTCGGTGAGCACCACGTGGGGCTCGAAGCTGCGCGCCGCCTCCAGCGCCTCGCGCGCATTGCGGCTGGAGCTCACCTCGTAGCCCTCGGAGCGTAGCCCCAGCTCGATCATGCGGCAGGTGGCCGGGTCATCGTCAACGACTAGAACTCTCGCGGTCATCCTGTGCTCGGTGGGGCAAATAGAGTCGGAAGGTCGAGCCTTCGTCGGGCGCCGAAGCCACCTCGACGAAGCCGCCGTGTTCGCGCACGATGTCGCGCGCCACGCTCAGGCCGAGCCCGGTCCCTTCACCGTTGGTCTTGGTGGTGAAAAACGGCTCGAAGATCTGCTCTCGAGAATCCGGGCTGATACCGGGGCCTTGATCCCTGACGGAAAGCACCACGTATTCACCCTGCGCACCGCTCTCGTCGCAGCGTCCCTCGGTGCTCACTCCCAGAGAAACCTGGCTGCCAGAGCGACTGGCCTGGATGGCATTCAGCACCAGGTTGATCAATGCCTGCTGCAGCTGCCCGGGGTCCGCGAACAGCTTGGCCTCCGAATCCTGCTGCTCCACGAGCAGGCTCACTCGCTGCTGCTCCGCCAGGCCGCGCAGCAGGTCATAGACCTGCCGCACCAGGTCCGCCGCGGGAAGCCACATGCGCCGGGGCGGCTTGCGGCGCGCGTAGTCGAGGATGCCGCGCACGATCTG
>JAICTU010000587.1 GCA_025936205.1 Polyangiaceae bacterium
GCAACGAGAACTCCTCGTTCGAAGCCTTGGCGGCCTGGGCAGCGACCTTTTCGGCGCGCGTCTTCGTCTCCTGCTCGTCCTTCGGATCGGCTGCCGGCGGATACTCGAAGTAGATCTCGCTCACCAGCGGGCAGCCCTCCGTGTACTTGCTCTGCTCCTGAGCCACGGCAGCGTCCACCGCCGCCGACTGATTGGCGGCGAATTTGCTCACCTGCTCGTCCGAGAGCGACGAGCCGAAGCGCGCAAACCAGCGCGAATGCAGCTGCGCCACGCGCGCCTGCGCGCGGCTGCGCTCGCGCTCGAATTCGCTCCAGGCCTCCGCCTCCGAGACCTGAACGCCCAGCTTGATCAGGTCGCGCATGCGGGCGGCGATCAGCTCTTCCGTCTGGTTCGCCTTGAAGTCCTTGGTGCTCATGCGCGCGCGGTTGCGCACGGTGCGCTGGTACAGGTCGTAGTTGAACTCTTCCGTGTCCGGATTGCGCACCTGCACCAGCGTCATCATCGGCAGCTGGCCGTCGCGCGCCGCCGGCATGGAGAAGTGGAAGCGCCCGAGCGACAGCTCCTCGTCCACCTTCTCTTCGCTGATCGAGACGCCGAGCTGCCGCGCCTCATCGACCAGCAGCTGGCGCTCCACGAGTCCGTCCAGCAGCAGCTGCCGCACGCCCAGGCGCTTGAGCTCCTTGGGGCTCGTATCCGGGCGCACCAGCAGCGAGAACGCGGTGGTGAAGTCGCGCGGCGGCACACACGCACTGCCGACCTCGACCGCGCACTCCGATTGGAAGCTGCGCTTCATACCGCTACGGCGGTAGTCGAGCATGAACGCGATGATGATCGCGACGATGACGCCGCCCATCAGAAACTGGATGACGCCGCCCTTGCGGAAGCTGCTGAGCATGACTTGGGATCGACTCCCTTGGGGTTCGGTCGGGCCGGGCCCGTTGACGAGCGCGGCTGATAGCATGGCACCGAAAACAGACCAAACGTCGCGGCGTCGCCCGGGGCCCCGCCAGCACAACCCAGCCGTCCGGCCGAGCCACTGACCGCCACCGCTGCACGGATGGCAGTCTTTTCACAGCGGGGTTGCCGCTGAACCCGGCTCGGTCGAAGATCGGCGCCTCGATGGGCGCGGCAGATCTCCTCGGCCCCGCCGGGCCTTTCGCGCGGGCGATGGCCGGCTACGAGTCACGCCCGAGCCAGCTGGAAATGGCCTCTGCGGTGGAGCGCTGCCTGAGCAGCGAAGGCGTGCTGCTGATCGAGGCCGGCACGGGCACCGGCAAGACCCTCGCCTACCTGGTGCCGGCGCTGCTCGAAGCGGGCCGCAAGCGGGTGGTGATCAGCACCGCGACGCGCGCGTTGCAGGACCAGATCTTCCACAAAGATCTGCCGCTCGCGCTGGGCGTGCTCGGGCTCGGCCTGGACGTCGCGCTGATGAAGGGCCTGCCCAACTACGTGTGCCGCCGGCGCCATGAAGAGTTCAGAACCAGCGCGGAATCGCTGAAGCCAGAGTGGGTTCGCTCGTTGCCGCTCGTCGATAGCTGGCTCCAGGAGAGCCCAACGGGCGCCATCGAGGAGCTCGGCAGCCTGCCCGAAGACGACCCGATCTGGCCGCGCATCACCGCCTCCAGCGAGCGCCGCATCGGCAGCGGCTGCGCGTACTACGATCGCTGTTACGTGACGGCGATGAAGCGCCAGGCCGCGAGCGCGCGCCTGATCGTCGTCAATCATCACCTGTTCTTTGCGGATCTGGCGCTGCGCGGCCCGCACCCGAGCAGCGTGCTGCCCGACTACGACGCCGTGATCTTCGACGAGGCGCATCAGCTGGAGCAAGTCGCCACCGAGCACTTCGGGCTGAGCGTGTCGAGCGCACGGATCGCGCGCCTGCTCGGAGACGCGGCGCGCCTGCTCGAGCGGGAGATCGGCGCGTCCGCCGTGGATGCCCTGCAGCGCATCGGCAGGCTGGGAGAAGAGCTGTTCGACGCGCTCGCGCGCGGGCTCTCGACCCAGGAGGGGCGCGCGCCCGTACCGCCGGAGGCCTGGGCGGGCGAAGTAGAGGAGCGCTGGTTCGCGCTCGACACCGGGCTGGACGTGCTGGGCGGGCGCATCGACGTGCTGTGCCAGGCGGAACGCGCGGAGGGCAGCCCGAGCGAAGCGCTGTCCGCGCTGGTGCGACGAGCCAACGCCTTGCGCGAAGACCTGGCCAGCATCGCGCGCGGCATCCCGGGCCGGATCGTCTGGTTCGAGTCGGCGGCACGCTCGCGCAAGCTGAGTGCCTCGCCCGTGGATCTCTCCGAGCTGCTGCAGACCCGACTGTTCGACGTGACACCGAGCGTGGTGCTCACCTCCGCCACCCTTACATCGAGCTCGAAGCCTACCCCCCCCGCTCCCGAGCCGAGCGTGCGGATGTCAGCGGATCCAGAGGCCTGGCCCGAGCTCGAGAGCTGGCGCGACCCGGACGCCGCCCTGCCGCCACCGAGCCCGGTGCCCAGCGGACCCTTCGCGTTTCAGCGGCGCCGGCTCGGCCTGGGCCAGGACCTGTACCGCATCGATGAGCTCGTGGTGCGCTCGCCCTTCGAGTTCGAATCCCAGGCGCTGCTGTACTTGCCCGACGATCTGCCGCTGCCCGATGAGCCTGGCTTTGCCGCCGCGAGCGCGGAGCGCACGCGCCAGCTGATCGAACAGTGCCAGGGCGGAGCCTTCGTGCTCACCACCTCGCTGCGCTCTTTGCACGCGCTGGCGCAGGCGCTGGCGGGGCGCGTGGGCTCGCGCCGCTTGTGCGTGCAGGGCGAAGCGCCGAAGGCCAAGCTGCTGGAGCGCTTCCGCGACGCGGGGGATGCCGTGCTGGTGGCGACCTCCAGCTTCTGGCAGGGCGTCGACATCCCGGGAGCGGCGCTGCGCCTGGTGGTGCTGGAGAAGGCGCCCTTCCCCACGCCGAGCGACCCGATCCTGATGGCCCGCTCGCAGGCGCTCGAGCTCGCGGGCGAGTCCCCCTTCCAACGACTGCACCTGCCGCTGGCCCAGCTCACCCTGAAGCAGGGCTTCGGGCGCCTGATCCGCAGCCGCTCCGACTACGGCGTGGTGGCGCTGCTGGACGGGCGCGTGCACCGCCGCGGCTACGGGCGGCGCTTGCTCGCGAGCTTGCCGCCGGCGCGCCGCGTGACCGCGCTGGAGGACGTCGCGGCCTTCTGGGCCCAGTTCCCGGGTGCCTCGGCGTGAGCACGGCCCCCTTCGTGGACTTGCTCGGCGGCGAGCCGCGCCTGCGCGTCGAAGCTGCGCGCTTGCGCCAGAGCCTGACCTTCGCCTTCAGCTCCGGCGGCACCCAGGCGGAGCTGGCCCAGGCGCTCGCCGAGGCCAAGCCCGGCGCCTCGCTGTGGAGCGCCGAGTGCTTCGCCGAAGACCTGTTTCTGTCGCCGCTGATCGAGCGCTGCCTGTGGCGCGGACGTGGAGCGCCGCGCTCGTCGGCCAGCGCCGGCGTGCGCCGCTACCTGCTCGGCATCCTGGGCGCACCACCCTGCGGACCGCAGGCAGCCACGGTGCTGGCATTCCGGCAGGCGATCAGCGCCGAGCTGGATCGCGAGCCCGCGATCGCCGAACGCCTGCGGGCGTTCGTGGCGCGCATCGAGGCGCTGTTCGAGCTGCTGGAGGCGGGCGGCGTCGGCCTGCGCCTCGATCCCATCCGGCGCGGCCTGGACATCCTGGACGCCATCCGCGGCATCGTCGACGCGGCCGCACAGTTCGAGAGCTGCAGCTCCGGGCTGCGCCGCATCGCCGACTGGGCGCGCGGCGAGCAAGCCGCGCCCGGCTACGCTCGCGTGAAGGCCTTGCTCGAATACGACGGCCGTTCGGCGGTGGTGCAGCTGAACGTGCAGCTGGGGCGCGAAGGCGACGTGCGCGGGCTGGCGCTGGTGGGGATCGAAGACAACCGCGACAATCCCTTTCACGTGCCCTGGTGGCAGCGCGCGCTGACGCGCCTGGGCTTGCTCTTGCGCGGCGCGCGCATCCGGCGCGAAGAGGTCTTCGGACGGCTCGTGCATGACACCTTCGACGGCGTCATGCACCTCTTGCCGGCGCTGCTCCAGCTGCTCGGCGACCTCGAGTTCTACCGCCTGGGCAGCGCCCTCGCCCGCTTCGCGCGCGAGCGAGGCCTCGAGGTGTGCTTGCCCAGCTTCGGCGCGGGCCCGCGCCGTTTGAGCGACCTGTTCAACCCCTTCCTGCTGCTGGAAGAGAACCCGCCACGCCCCTGCGATCTCGATAGCGACGGGCTCGTGATCATCACCGGCCCCAACTCCGGCGGCAAGACGCGCCTGCTGCAAGCGCTGGGTATCACGCAGGTGCTCGGGCAAGCGGGCTTGTTCGTGCCGGCGCGCGCTGCGCGGCTGCCCTGGCACGACGGCTTGTTCGCCTCGCTCTCGCTCACGCCCGAGGTCGATCAGCGCGAAGGCCGCCTCGGCACCGAGCTGCTGCGCATCCGGCGCATGTTCGAGAAGCTGGAGGTGGGCTCGCTGGTGCTCGTCGACGAGCTCTGCTCGGGCACCAACCCGGCCGAGGCCGAGGAGCTGTTCGGCATGGTGCTCGAGCTCTTGAGCGAGCTCTCCGCCCAGGCGTTCGTGACCACCCACTTCCTGGAGTTCGCCTCGCGCCTGCAAAGCACCCCGCCGATGCCAGGGCTACAGTTCCTGCGCGTCGGCCTGGACGCCGCGAACCGCCCCACCTACCGCTTCGAACCCGGCGTTGCACCGAGCGCGCTGGCGCAGGCCACCGCGAGCCGATTGGGGGTGACTCGCACCGAGCTCGCCGGGTTGGTGCGCACCGCTCGCGAGCGCAAACAACAGCGCGAGCGCTAGCAGGGTGATGCAAGACCCGGTGATGGCCTGGATGAGGTCTCAGAGCTCCACGCGAATTGCAGGCGTAGAGCCGACCCCGGGCAGAGCCGGGGCGGGTGCATCGAGTCGCGACAGCCCCCCGCCCGGAGGGCACCCCTGCACACGGAAGGGATCCCCCCAAACCTAGTCTTGCATCACCCTGCCAGCGTCGCCACGCGGGCAGCTGCGGGCTCGGCGGACCGTACATCGGGAAGTCCTGGTGGGCTCGCCTCCGCGCGGCTCCGAGCCCACTAGAATGTGCCC
>JAICTU010000040.1 GCA_025936205.1 Polyangiaceae bacterium
CGGACCCGCTCGGGAGCCAGGTCACGCTGCCGCGAGGCCGGCGGTGTGACGACTCGGAGGTGGCCATGAGCTGCACAGTACGGCGCGTGAAGGCCACGAAAGAGCCCCCGGGCGACAGCAAACGACTCTCCATCTGGCCGCTGGCGGTGCGCAACGCTGGAGTATCTCCAGCGCGCAAGACGCGCGGGCCGCTGCTCGATTGCGTGCCCAGCAGCTCCTGAAAGGGCATCCCCAGCCCGACCGCGATCTTCCACAGCACCGAGAGCGTCGGGTTGGTGCGTGCGCCCTCGATCTGTGACAGCGCCGCGCGGCTGACACCGCTACGCTGCGCCAGATCGTCCAGGGACAGCTGCTGCGTACGCCGGTGATGTCGCAGCGCCTCGGCGACCTGACGCGCCAGCTCGGCTGCGCCGAATACGTCACCCGAGTTGGGCGCTACGCGCGGACGACCTGCCTTGCGCTCTGCTGCCGGGGCATTGGATTCGTCGACCTCTTCCTCTTCGTGCGCGCTCCGCTCCGCCACCGCGGCGGCGCGTGCCCCCGCGTCGGCGGGAGCTCCCTTGGAGGAAGGCGACGGGCTGCGCCGGGCTTTCTTGCTCGAGAGCTTGGGATTCACCCCGGCATCATGCTGATGAGACGGGGAAGAAACAAGGCCCCGGAGGCCCGAGAACTCTCGTTAGAGAGCGAAGCCGCTGGCCAGCTGCAGCTGCTCGCCTGCCCGGTGCCTGCGCTGCTCCAGCGCATCCAGCAGGCGAGTGAGGCGGGCGGCTCCGAAATTCTGGATGATCAGCATGGGCCGATCGAGCTGGCGTGCCACCTTCTTGGCGAGATGCACCGCACCGTGGCTATTCACGTCGGTCACGATCACAACCAGCTGCGAGCGCGCAATGCTGGACCGGATGCCATCCATGCCACGACCCCACATGTGGCCCTCTTCGAACTCCAGCTGATAGCCGGCGTTGCGGGCGATGCGGGCGAGTTGCCCCTCGTTTTTGTACCTGCCGCCAATCACCGCGATGCGCATGACGCCCTCCTTCGGGCGCGGGGAATCCCCGGATACCCATTTGATAGCCCCGAGGCAGCTGTCCGTCAAGATGACGGATAGTGTATCTTATAAGACATATTCACTTTGCGGGACAGCCCCAGGTGGCCCCGGCCAGGCGAGGCGCCTCGTGCCGGGAACGGTCACCCTCCCGACCGATGGCCGCAGCTTCGGCGAAATTCGCTGGAAACCTGCTCCCGAGCAAGTTCGGGCATATGACAACCGCCGGAAAGGCAACGAGAATTCAGCTATTCAGTCTGTCCACGCCGCAGATGAGGGCATTCCACCTGAGCTGGCTTGCCTTCTTCGTGTGCTTCTTCGCGTGGTTTGCGGTCGCACCGCTGATGCCCGTGATCAAGGGGGACCTCGGGCTGAGCAAGGATCAGATCGCCAACATCAACATCGCCGCGGTGGGCATCACCATCCTGGTGCGCCTGATCATCGGCCCGCTCTGCGACAAGTACGGGCCTCGGCACACCTACACCACGCTCCTGGTGTTCGGAGCGTTGCCGGTGATCGGCATCGCCTTCGCCCACAGCTATGCGACGTTTCTGATCGCGCGCTTGCTGATCGGAGCGATCGGCGCGAGCTTCGTCATCACACAGTACCACACGTCCGTCATGTTCGCGCCCAACGTGGTCGGCGCCGCCAACGCCACGAGCGCGGGCTGGGGCAACTCGGGCGGCGGCGTCACCCAGTCTGCCATGCCCTGGGTGCTCGCGCTGTTGGTCGGGCTGGGGCTGAGCGACAAGCTCGGCTGGCGGGTGGCGATGATCCTGCCGGGCGTGCTGATGCTCGTCGTCGCCGTGCTGTACCACAAGTTTTCCCAGGACTGCCCGCTCGGCAACTATCGCGAGTTGCGCGACCGCGGAGTGGACGTGGAAGGCGCCAAGCGCGCAGGTTGGCAGGTGTTCGTGGCAGCGACGCGCAACTACCGCGTGTGGATGCTGTTCCTCACGTACGGTTGCTGTTTTGGGGTCGAGCTGTTCGTGCACAACGTCGCGGCCAGCTACTATGTGGAGCGCTTCCAGCTGAGCCTGCAGTCTGCGGGCATGGCGGCGGGCAGCTTCGGCCTGCTGGCGTTGTTCGCGCGCGCCCTGGGCGGGCTGCTCTCGGACCGCCTGGCGCGACTGCGCGGGCTCGACGCGCGCACCTTGCTGCTGTTCTTGCTGATGCTGGGCGAAGGCCTGGGCCTGCTCTGGTTCTCGCGCGCCGGTAGCATCGCGCTCGGCGTCACGTCGATGATCGTATTTGGCCTATTCACGCACATGGCATGCGGGGCTACCTACGCGCTCGTGCCCTTCATCGATCGCAAATCGCTGGGCGGCGTGGCGGGGATCGTCGGCGCGGGCGGCAACGTCGGCGCCGTGCTGGCAGGCTTCCTGCTCAAGGGCGTGGGCAGCATGGAGCAGACGTTCGCGCTGCTGGGCGGTATCGTGACCGTCACGTCCCTGTGCGCGGTCGCGGTGCGCTTCAGCGCTGCTCACAAGGAGAACGAGCGCAAGCTGTACGAGGAGGCGCTCGCCGAGCGCGTGCGCGACGAGGCCAACGTGGGCGCGCTCGCCGCAGCTCGGACGACCTGAACGTCAGCGGGTACTCCTGAAGGCGAAGGGCTCGGCATGGTGTCGAGCCCTTCCCTTTTTTTGCTCTCGAAGAGCCGCTCCGTTACTGCAGGACGCGTAGCTGATTGGGCTTGGGCGCTTTCTCTGCGGCGGCCGTGTAGCTGTCGAGCTCGTTGAAGTTCAGGTAGCGGTAGATGTCGCGATCCATCGGGTTGATGCCCTTGGTGTGCTCGCGGTACTCCTCGAGCGTCGGCAAGCGACCGAGGATGCCGCACACCGCCGCCAGCTCCGCGGAGCCGAGGAACACGTTGGCGCCCTGGCCCAGGCGGTTGGGGAAATTGCGGGTGGAGGTCGAGAACACGGTCGAGTTGGGCCGCACGCGCGCCTGGTTGCCCATGCACAGGGAGCAACCGGGCACCTCGGTGCGTGCGCCCGCGAGCGCGAACGAATTGTAATGGCCCTCCTGCATCAGCTGGGTCTGATCCATCTTCGTGGGCGGAGCCACCCACATCCGGGTCGGGATCGGTTCACCGTGCTCCTCCAGCAGCTTGGAAGCCGCGCGGAAGTGGCCGATGTTGGTCATGCAAGAACCGAGGAACACCTCGTCCACCTTCGTGCCGGCGACGGCGCTCAGGGGCTTGATGTCGTCCGGGTCGTTCGGACACGCGACCAGCGGCTCCTTGATCTCGTTCAGGTCGATCTCGAAGACCTTGTAGTACTCGGCGTCCTTGTCGGGCGCGAGCAGCACCGGGTTCGCCAGCCAGGCTTCCATCTGCTGCGCGCGACGCTCGATGGCAGCCGGATCGCCGTAGCCGTTGGCCAGCATCCAGCGCAGCATGACCACGTTGCTCTTCAGGTATTCCTTGATCGGCTCGGGACCGAGCCGGATGGTGCAGCCCGCCGCGGAGCGCTCCGCCGTCGCGTCGCTGAGCTCGAACGCCTGCTCGACCTTCAGGTCCGGCAGCCCCTCGATCTCGATGATGCGCCCGCTGTAGACGTTCTTCTTGCCCTTCTTGTCCAGCGTCAGGTCGCCGCTCTTCAGCGCCACCCAGGGGATGGCGTTGACGAGATCGCGCAGCGTGACGCCGGGCTGCAGCTGGCCCTTGAAGCGCACCAGCACCGACTCGGGCATGTCCAGCGGCATCACGCCCAGCGCAGCGGCAAACGCCACCAGACCCGAACCTGCCGGGAACGAGATGCCGAGCGGGAAGCGCGTGTGCGAGTCGCCCCCCGTGCCGACCTGATCCGGAAGCAGCATGCGATTGAGCCAGGAGTGGATGATGCCGTCGCCCGCGCGCAGCGCGATGCCGCCGCGCTCCTCGAAGAACTCGGGCAAGGTCTGCTGGGTCTCGATGTCGATGGGCTTCGGGTACGCCGCGGTGTGGCAGAACGACTGCATCACCAGATCCGCCGAGAACTGCAGACAGGCCAGCTCCTTCAGCTCGTCGCGCGTCATCGGGCCCGTCGTGTCCTGAGAGCCGACGCTGCCCATCTTGGGCTCACAGTACTGGCCCGGACGCACGCCGGGCAGGCCGCAGGCCTTACCCACGACCTTCTGCGCGAGCGTGAAGCCCTTGCCGGTGTCCTTCGGGGCCGGCGCGCGCTTGAACAGCTGCGAAGGAGCGAGGCCCAGCGCCTGCCGCGCCTTGTCGGTCAGCGAGCGGCCGATGATCAGCGGAATGCGCCCGCCGGCTCGCACCTCGTCCAGCAGCACGTCGCGCAGCTCGAAGCCGGCGATCTTTTGGCCCGCCTCATTCTCCACCTTGCCCGCGTACGGGTAGACGACGATCACGTCGCCCATCTTCATCTGCGTGACGTCGCACTCGATGGGCAGCGCGCCCGAGTCTTCCATGGTGTTGAAGAAGATCGGCGCGACCTTGCCGCCCAGCACGAACCCGCCGCTGCGCTTGTTGGGCACGAACGGGATGTCATCGCCGATGTACCAGAGCACGCTGTTGGTCGCGCTCTTGCGCGAGGAGCCCGTGCCGACCACGTCGCCGACGTAGGCCAGGGGATGCCCCTTCTTCTTCAATTCGGCGATCTGAGCGCGCGCGTCGTGGATGCCGTCGCGCGGGTTCTTCAACATGGCCAGAGCGTGCAGCGGGATGTCGGGGCGCGACCAGGCGTCCTGCGCCGGGGAGAGATCGTCGGTGTTGGTTTCGCCCGTGACCTTGAACACGGTGAGCGTCACCTTCTCCGGCAGCGGCGCGCGCTTCTGGAACCACTCGCCGTCGGCCCAGCTCTGTAGGACTCGCCGGGCGTTCGCATTGCCCTTCTCGGCGAGCGCAGCCACCTGGTCAAACGCTCCCGCCACGAGCAGCGTGCCCTTCAGCTGCTCGGCAGCGCCGGCGCCCAGCCGCGCGTCTTCCAGCAGCCGCACGAGGGGCTGCACGTTGTAGCCGCCAAACATGGTGCCGAGGATCTCGACCGCGCGCTCCGGAGTGATCAGCGGACACTTGGTCTTACCTTCCGCGACCTGGGTCAGGAATTCGGCCTTCACCTTGGCCGCGCCATCCACGCCCGGCGGCACGCGCTGGGTCAACAGCTCGACCAGAAACGATTCTTCTCCAGCCGGAGGCGAGAGCAAGAGCTCACACAGCTCGCGCACCTGGCGCGCGGTGAGCGGGAGCGGGACGATGCCCTGCGCGGCGCGTTCCGCCGCGTGGGTCCGATAGTTTTCGAGCATGGTGGCAACCTTCCTGAGGACTTCCTGAGGGCTCTGAGCCTTACAGACAAGCTAGCGGACGAAAAAGCATGCGTCCAACGAGTAATTTGCATCAGATTCATGCATAGTACGCATGAATGGATCTGACCCTGTTTCGCTCCCTGCTGGCCGTCGCCGAGCATGGAGCCGTCACCGAGGCGGCCACCGCCCTCGGCCTCTCGCAGTCGGCGCTCTCTCGCCGCATGGACCAGCTGGGTGAGGAGCTGGGCGCCCCGCTGTTCGAACGGGTGGGCCGCGGCGTGGCGCTGACCGCCATCGGGCAGATCGCGGTCGAAGAGGGCAAGCTGCTGGTGCAGCGCTACGAGCGGCTCAAGTCGAGGATCCATGAACATCTGCGGCTGGATGCCGGGGTGGTGCGGATCGGCGGCGGCGCGACGGCGGTGGGCTTCCTGCTTCCCGGTGCCATCGCCGCGTTCCGAAAGCAGCATCCCGGCGTCGTGTTTCAAGTGAAAGAGGCGGGCAGTCGCGAGATCGAGGCGGCGGTCGGCAGCGAGGAGCTGGAGCTGGGCATCGTGACGTTGCCCACCCGCACTCGCGACGTCGAGGAGAGGCCGCTGACCCGCGACCGGATCGTGCTGGTTGCGGCCAAAGACCACCCGCTGGCGCGCCGCGAGCGCATCGACGCTCGGGCGCTGAACGGACAGAATCTGGTCGGCTTCGAGGCGGGCAGCGCCGTGCGCTGGCTGATCGATGCGGCGCTGCGCGAGGCTCAGGTAGAGGTGAACGTGGTGATGGAGCTGCGCAGCGTCGCGGCCATCCTGCAAATGGTCGAGACCACAGGCAGCCTGGCCTTCGTGAGCGAGTTGAGCGTCCTCTCGGAGCCGTCCCGGCGCGGCCGGGCCGTTGTCCCCGTGGCCGTGAGGGGGCTGGAAATCCAGCGCGATCTCGCCTTGATCAGCAAGCGCGGGCGTTCGCTATCCCCGGCCGCCCGAGCGTTCTCCGAGAGCTTGCCGTGACCGAACGCCGGGCTCGGGCCGCGCAGTGCTAGACTGCATCCCGTGGCGGCCCCGAAGTTGCACCGAATCATTCTCTTCACCAAAGACCTGAAGCGAATGCTCGAATTTTACCAGGATGCGCTCGGGCTCCCGCTGCTCTCCGATCCTTCCGACCCAGGCTGGGCGGAGCTGGATGCGGGTGGCTCTGTACTGGCCCTGCACGCCATTCCGCCGCGCATCGCACGCGACATCAGCATCACCAGTCCCCCGCGCGCCCGAGAAGAGACGCCCTTCAAGCTGGTTTTTGCCGTGGAGGACGTGGCGGCGCTGCGCCGCCATCTGAGCACGCGGGGCGGCACGATGTTCGAGCCGAAGGCACCGGGTGGAGGCGGGATGAGCAGCTGTGACGGCCTGGATCCGGAAGGCAATGTGTTCCAGATCGTGACAGCCTCCGGCGGACGATGAACACCCCGTACCAGGACCTCGGCGGTCGCGAAGCCGTGCTGAAGCTGGTCGAGCGCTTCTACGACCTCATGGAGCAGACCGAGCCGGCGCTCGCGGCCGTGCACGAGATCGACGCGCAGGGCAAAATCAGCCGGCGCAATCGCGACCGCTTCGGCTTGTTTCTGCTCGGTTGGCTCGGAGGCCCTGATGACTACGTGCGGGCCAACGGCCACCCTCGCCTGCGGATGCGCCACGGCCGCGTACCCGTCGACGGCGCGCTGCGCGATGCCTGGCTGCGCTGCATGTTCGCGGCCATGGACGAGTGTGAAATGCCGCCAGGCGTGCGCGGCTTCCTGCGTGAGCGCTTCTGCGAAGTTGCGGACTTTCTCCGCAATATCCCGGAGGAGACTCAGCCCCCGAAGATGCAGTAATTCACGGACTGGCTGAGGTCCGGATCTTTGCCGCACACGAAGCGCGGGCAACAGTCCGAGTCCGACAGGCACTGCACGCGTTGATCCTTGGCATCCACGCACGTCGGCGCGTCTGCCGGCATCGGCGCGGATGAAGCGGCGGGCGCCGCTGGTGCCTCCGCCGCAGGCGGCGGGGATGAGCCACACGCGCCGAGTAGCAGCGCAACGGTTGCCGCTTCCAGCAGGGCTAGCAGCCCAGAAACCTCTCGGGACATCCTTCTCCTCCGGCTCGCGGTTGTTGCGCCCGAGTATAGGCCCATCTCGCGAAGCTTGTGAACCAGGGGTTTCGCGCTCAGCCCGCCGCTTTTCGTGCTCCGGGCAGGCTCGACGGGGCCAGCTGCCGCAACGCCGACGCCAACGTCTCGAACAGCTCGCGGCGCGGTGACGTCGGACGCCAGGCAAGCCCCACCGTGCGATACGGCACCGGCTTCGCGAACGGACGAACTACCATGCCCGGCAGGCCCCCCACGCTCGGCAACGACAACAACGGCAACAGCGTGATACCGGCCCCGTTCGACACCATCTGAGCCAAGGTCCCCAGGCTCGTGGCGCGGAAGTCCACGAAGTCCTTTACGCCCTGGGCCTGGCAAATGGCCCAGGCCTGGTCTTTCAAACAGTGCCCGTCCTCGAGCAGCAGCACGCGCTGCCCGGTCAGTTCTTCAGGCTTGATCGACCGACGGTGCGCCAGCGGATGCCCGGCAGCCGCTGCGAACACGAAGGCGTCACGAAACAGCGGCAGCGTCTCCACCTCACCCAGCTCGGCTTCGAGCGCGAGCAACAGCGCGTCCAGCTTGCCCGCATGCAACAGCTCCAGCGAGCGCGCGGTCTGCTCTTCGCGCAGCAGCACCTCCAGCTCCGGGCACACGCCGCGGATCAAGCTCAGCGCACGCGGCATCACGTAGGGTGCGATGGTTGGAATCACGCCCAGGCGCAGCTGGCCGCCGAGCGGCTGCGCATGTGCTTGCGCCGCGGCACCCAGGTCATCGAGCTCGGTGAGCAACTGCCGGGCACGCGCCACCACCTCTTCCCCGACGGCGGTGAGCAACACATGGCGCCGGTCGCGTTCGAACAGTATCACGCCCAGCAGCTCCTCGAGCCGCGCGATCTGCGCGCTCAGGGCCGGCTGAGAGATGTGACACTCGCGCGCCGCGGCGCGGAAGTTCAGATGCTTGGCCGTCGCAACCAGACACTCCAGCTGACGCACCGACGGCCGCATCGCTTCGCTACGACTCCAGATCCGCCGCGAGGGTGCGCTGCTGCTCGCTCGTGAGCTCCACCTCGATCGAAAGCTCGGGCAGCGTGCTGCCGATCGCCACAGGGCGCTTCGAGCCGGCGTGAAACTTCAGATACTGCACCGACGACAGCCGCGTGTCGCCGACCTGCGCCGGATCCCAGATCGCAGGCGACCGGCTGCCGTCCTCCAGCTTCAAGTACAGGTGCTGGGGCAAGGGCAACCAGGACCGTAGCTTCAGGTTGCGATCCGCGGCGTCGTCAATTTCGATCAGCAGCGTGCAGCCCAGCTCTCCCGGGCCTCCGAGCAGCTGGTTGTAGGTGTCGATCTCGTGCTGGATGTCCTTGTCCCGCACGATTTGCTCGAGCCGCATCATCTCCTGCACCTGGTACAGGATCGTGTCGGTCGACTCGAACAGGAAGGTCAGGTGCTCGCCGAGGTGGATCCGGCGCTTGGCCTTTTCCTCCAGTACGCGCTGGCGAACCGCCTCGCGGCGATCGTTATAGGTCTGGAAATCGAGGACGTCGGAACGTTGTACCTTGCGCATGTCGTTCGCTCGCTTCGTTACTTGGCAACTTCCGTGCTCTTGGCTTCCGCCGGAGCGGCCGGAGCAGGCGCCGCGCGGTAGGAGCGGGCCAGCAACGACATCGGGTGCAGCGGCTTCTTCCCTGCGTGCTGCTCGAATTGCAGGGCCGCAAGGGGGCAATCCGTCACCCACGTCGTCGCCTCTTCGTCCGACTGCATGCCTTCGAAGGCGCGCTTACCGACGCGCTGCGAGGCCTCGAAGCCCTCGACCTTCATGGCGTACGTTCCGTCGTGTCCGCAACACTCGAGCACGCTGGACACGTCCGCCCCGGCCTTGGCGATCAGGTCCTTGCCCTTGAAGCCCACGCCCTGTGCGCGCAGGTGACAGGGCGCGTGGTAGGCCACCTTGGCCGGAACTTCGCCGAAGTTCTGGTTGAAGCGCTCTTGCTTGCGGATGCTCCACAGGAACTCGCTCGGATCTTGCACGGCCGCCGCCAGCTTCTTCGCGCGGGGGCGGTCCTTCTCCGCGACCAATTCCGGGTACTCGCGGCGCAGCATCATCGAGCAAGTCGGGTTGATGGCCAGCACCTTGGCGCCCTTGTCCACGAACGGCTCCAGGCGATCCAGATTGATCTCCGCCCGCCGCTGCAACTCGCTCAGGTCCCCGCTTTCCCAGGCCGGCATCCCACAGCACACCAGGTGGCTCGCGCAGCGCACGTCCACGCCGTTTTTCTGCAGCACGAGCACAGTGTCTTTGCCGATCTGTGGCTCGTTGTTCTGCACGTAGCAGGTCTGAAACACCACCGCTTCGCCGCCCGCCTTGGGCTGGATCAAATTCTCGCGGCGTGCCCACTGCTCGAACGTTTCTGCAGCGAAGTCGGGCAGCAGCTTCCGGCGATCGATGCCGAGAGCCTTCTCCATCAGCCAGCGGTGGGCCCCCACGCGGTTCATCACATTGGCCAGGCCCAGGCTGGCGCGGGCGAGCGCTCCGGCGCCGTCCGGATCACCGAGCACGCGCTCGCGCAACGGCACGCCGTCGCGGCGCGTACGCTGCGCCTTGTAGCGATGCACGAGCTTCGGAAAATCCAGCTGGAACTCGTGGCCGTCGCGCGGCGTGTACGGGCACTGCACCTCGCACAGCTTGCACTGGAAGCACGAGTCCATGATGCTCTCCGTCTCGGCGGCGGTCACGCCTGCCACGGAGCCGTCATGGCGCGAGTCGATGAAGTCGAACAGCTTCGGGAACGAATCGCAGTACTTGAAGCACATGCGACAGCCGTTGCAGACCTCGAACACACGATGCACCTCCTGCTGGAGGCCCGCGGGATCCCAGTATTTGGGTTCTGCTGGATCGTAGCTGAGCCCTTCGGTGGGCTTGTAAGAGATGCCGGTGCTGCGGGGTGTCCCCGCGGAAGGACTCGTCACGGTAAACCCCTATTGTCGGGACGCCCTGATGGGCAGCAAACCCAGGAGTGCCAGCCTCGGAGCATGGCTCGGCGTGCGGGGTGCCCCGCAGAAGATGCCACGCTCCGAGACCCGCGCCTCTCCAGTAACGAACGATGCTTTCGGAGAGCTCGCCGAACGAATCAGGAGATGTCGTCCAGCAACGCCTGGAAGCGGCCGGCGTGAGACTTCTCGGCCTTGGCCAGCGTCTCGAACCAGTCCGCGATCTCCGCGAAGCCCTCCTGCCGAGCCGTCTTGGCCATGCCCGGGTACATATCGGTGTACTCGTGCGTCTCGCCGACGACCGCCGCCTTGAGGTTCTTCACGGTGTCGCCGATCGGCAGATCCGTCGCGGGATCACCGACCGCCTTGAGATAGTCGAGGTGGCCGTGGGCGTGTCCCGTCTCGCCTTCCGCCGTCTCGCGGAAGTTGCCGGCGATCTGCGGGTAGCCTTCCACGTCCGCGACCTTGGCGAAGTACAGGTAGCGGCGGTTCGCCTGGCTCTCACCGGCAAACGCATCCTTCAAATTCTGCTGCGTCTTGGTGCCCTTGAGTTTTGACATGTGAGCTTCTGTCCCTTCTCGATCACCCCCGGTGGAGCGACCTCGCACAGAGTATGCCGGAGCACGTAATCAGGTCCAATCGCAAAATTGGATGACTCTGATAGTCCGTGGTTATCAGTATTCACGGCCTCGGAGGATGCCGTGGGAACGACGTTTCGCACGCCCTAACGCGCGTGCTTCAACCGCTCGCGCTGGGTTCTCGCCCTCTGCTTGGGGCGGGCGCCAGCCCCGGCAATGAGGGAAATTGCAACTTGTCAGGCATCCCGGGCGGCAGCGGAAGCTGCGGCCCCTTCGGCAACGAATCCAGGCGCGGCAAACGGCGACGCACGTCTTCGGGCAAGTGCTGCAGCAGGTCGCGCGGCAGGTCGGGATCGATGGCCAGGGGCTGCAATCCGCAGCCCACGCCGATCGAAGTGAGCACGCGCGCGTGGGGAAGGTCCGAAGTGTGGGCCTGCAGCGCCGCGACGACCTGCACGGAGCCCTTCAACGCGCGCTTCGCCACCGTCTTCGCCCACTGCGCGAGCACGCTGTTCGCGTGCGCCCGCGCCGCGGACTCGGCGATCGCGACACAGCTCAAAGGCCCATTCAGGTTGGCCTCGACCGTGACCCCCTCCCCGGCCAGCTCCAGCTTCGAGCTGCCCTGCATCACGAGCGAACCGGTCTGAAATGAGAGATCGCGAAACGTGGCGCGATCCAACGAACGAGTGAGCGAAAATTTGCCCGAGATCTTGGGTGGCGAGCCGTACACCAGCCCCTCCACCTCGCGCGGAATCGGAAACTGCAGCCCGGAGAGCGTGAGATGCACGTCACCGGCCGGCAGCTCCGCGCTCGAGCCTAGCGGCAGTGCCACCGAGATGCGGCCGTCCACCTTGACCGGACGCAACGCATCCGACAAGACCAGCCAGGGTCCTTCCAGCTCCGTGAGCGGCAGGCTCGTCAAATCGATACCCAGCTCCGCGCGTTGTTGACCCGTGCCGGCGCGCAGGTTGAGCCGCACCTTGGGTCGCTCGGACTCGCCCAGCGTGATCAGCAGATTGCCTTGCTGCAACGACAGGTGCCCCAGCAGGCCAACCGCGGAGAGCTCTGCCGCCAGCTGCTCGGTGCCCGAGTGATACTCCAGCGCCGAGAGCACCAGCCAGGGCTGCGGCGCGTCGCCCGTGATCCAGGTCAGGCGCGTATTCTGCACGTCGATCGGCAGCTCCAGCGCGGCGGTGTCGCTCGCCGGGATGGATCGGAATAGCTCCTGCCACGGCACGTCGCCGCGCACGCTCACCTCGGCACCACGCACGCGCACCCGCTCGGGCCGCAGGCTCGACAGCCCGACCTCCACCTCGTCGATCCGCCCGCTCACGCGAGCGCTGCCAAAAGGCCAGTGCATCCCCTGGCCCGTGCCTTCGCGGCTGGAGGCGAATTGACACTGGCGCAGCGTGACCCGCTGCCAGCCAAGCTCCAGCTCACAACCGTCGAGCTGAATGCCGCGCGCCTCGGCCTGCGAGCGGATCTCCAACCACAGCCAGTGCCGGGCGAACCAGACGAATCCCACCAGCAGCAGTGCGCCGCCGAGCAAGCCCAGCAGGATCCCGCGAACACGCCCACGCCCCATTTCCGGCCCCGCCTCCTCTTCCGGCGGCATCGCCGGCACGGCATCCGGGGTCCGGGCCTCCGCCGCAGGCGTCTTGGGCCCGGAATCCATCACCGCCCAGCCTCGAGCCGGAAGGAGCGCGGGCTGTTGCTCGAGGCCTTCCTCGAGCAGATCGAGCGCAACTCCCGCTTCAGTCTGGCAAACTCCATCATCCGTGCTTCCCGATCGGCCGTTGCCCCGCGCGTTCTACGAGCGACCCGTGCTCAGCGTAGCCCGAGACTGCATCGGAAAGCATCTGGTGCATGCTACTGCACTCGGGACGACCGTGGGGCGCATCGTGGAGGCGGAAGCCTACCGGGGGCCTGAAGACCGCGCGGCCCATTCCTTTGGGGGCCGGCGCACCGCGCGGACCGAGGTGATGTTCGGCCCGCCTGGGTATGCCTACGTGTTTCTGGTCTACGGACTGCACTGGCATTTCAACCTGGTCACGACCGCCAGCGGCTCCCCACACGCCGTGTTGATCCGTGCGGTGGAGCCCCTCGCGGGGGTGGAGCTGATGGCGCAACGTCGCGGTCTGGCCGCCTCTCATCGCGACCTGACGAACGGCCCCGGTAAGCTCTGCGTGGCCTTCGGCATCGATCGCGCCGCGTATGGTGCCGATCTGACCCGGCCGCCCTTGTTCCTGTGCGAGTCAGGAACCAGCGCGCGGCCCCGCGTGGGGCGCTCACCGCGCATCGGCGTGGACTACGCGGGCGAGTGGGCAGCGCGTCCGTGGCGCTTCTTCGATCGGGATAGCCCGCACGTTTCGCGGGTGTCCCGGGGGCGCGGGCGCGACGGCTGAGCACCACGCCATGCGCGTGCCAAAGGCTCAGCCGGCAGGCAGTATCAATGGGCCCGCCACCTCGCGCTCCACCTCCGCTCCGCGCAAGCGCCGCAGCAACCTCAGCGCGAATTCGAAGCACGTGCCCGGCCCCTGACTCGTGATCAGAACCCCGGATTCGACCACCCGTTCTTCGGAGAAGGTGTAGGCGCTGCGCACGGTATGGGCCACGCTCGGATGGCTGGTCACCGTCTGGCCCAGGCCGATCTCGTGCCGCAGCAGCGCGGCAGGCGCCGCACACACCGCCGCCACGATGCGCCCGCGCTGCCACTGTGTCTTCAGGTGCCGCCCCACGAGCGGCGAGTTGCCGAGGTTTTCTGCGCCCTGCGCCCCACCCGGTAGCACCACCGCGTCGAAACTCCCCGCCACGTCTCCCAACGCCACGTCCGGCACGATGCGCAGCCCGCGGCTGCAAGCGACGGCGCTGCTGCCGGCCACGCCCGCGAGCGTGACCTTCACCCCACCCCGCCGCAGCACATCCACGATGATGCTGACTTCCATCTCCTCCGCGCCGGGCGCGAGGAGCACGAGGGCGGTCTTGTCGGTGGGACTCATCGGCGAGGAACTCCGTAGCCCAATTCGGATCGACGGACTACCACGGGTGGGGGTGCGAAAGCATCCCACGCTCGCGCCTGCCGAGCGAAGCCAGTGGAGAGAGGAGGATCCGGCCGGCCGAGTCCCGACTTTTCTGCCAGAGTAAGCAGGTGTCGAAACTCTCCTCGCTGAGCACGAGCCCGACCGAGCCTGACCCGTCCGAGGAGGAGATCCGCGAGCGCCTGGCGCGGCTGGAGTTGCTGCACCGCATCAGCCTGGCGCTCTCTTCGGAGAAAAACCGCGAACGCCTGATCGAAACGATCCTGATCGAGGCGCAGACGCTGTGCAACGCCGACGGCGGCACGCTGTATCTGAGAAACGAGCAGGACCAGCTGCGCTTCGCGATCCTGCGCAACGATTCGCTGCAGCTCGCCTTGGGAGGGACGACCGGACAAGCCATCGAGCTGCCACCGATCCCGATCCGCGATCCACTCACCGGCAAGCCCAACCACGCCAACGTGGCGAGCTTCGCCGCCTGCACCCAGAAGTCCATCAACATCGAGGATGCGTACGCAGCCGTCGGCTTCGACTTCTCGGGCATGATGGCCTTCGATCGTCGCCACGGCTATCGCTCCACGTCGTTCCTGACCATCCCCCTGCAGAACAGCGAGGGCCTGGTGATCGGCGTGCTGCAGTTGATCAACGCGCGCAGCCGCGAGACGGGACGCGTGCAGCGCTTCCGCGCCGAGGAGCAGCACATCGTGGAGGCGTTGGCCTCGCATGCCGGCATCGCCATCGACAACCAGAACCTGCTGGAGGACCAGAAGCACCTGCTCGAGTCGTTCATCGTGATGCTCGCGGGCGCAATCGACGCGGAGTCTCCCTACACCGGAGCGCACTGCGAGCGTGTACCGGTGCTGGCGGAGATGCTGACGCGCTCGCTGTGCGAGACCGGCGAAGGGCCGTTCGCCGGGTTCCAGCTGAGCGACGAGGAGTGGTACGAGTTGCGCATCGCAGCCTGGTTGCACGACTGCGGCAAGGTGGCGACGCCGACCCACGTGATGGACAAGGCGACCAAGCTGGAGTGTGTTCATGACCGCATGGAAGGCGTGCGCACGCGCTTCGAGGTGCTGAAGCGCGACGCCAAGATCACACTGCTGGAGGCGCTCCGCGAACGCCCCGCCGAGCGCGCTTCCCTGGAGCAGGAATACGAGCAGCGGATCGCCGCGCTCGACGCGGACCTGGCGCTCCTGGCGCGCTCCAACATCGGTGGCGAATTCCTCTCGGACGATCAGCGCCGGCGCATCCACGAGATCGGGCAGCGCAGCTTCGTCCAGGGCGGGCAAGCCGTACCGCTGCTGTCCCAGGACGAGATCGACAACCTGAGCATCTCGCGCGGCACGCTGACCAGCGCCGAGCGCTTGCTGATCAATGGGCACATGGTGCAGACCGTCCGCATGCTGGAGGCGTTGCCCTTCCCGCGCCAGCTGCGGCGCGTGCCCGAATACGCGGGCGGCCACCACGAGCGCATGGACGGCAACGGCTACCCGCGCGGGCTGTTCGCCGGGGACATGTCCGTCCCGGCGCGCGTGCTCGCCATCGCCGACGTGTTCGAGGCGTTGACCGCCACCGACCGGCCCTACAAGCCAGGCAAGAAGCTGAGCGAGGCCATGCAGATCATGGGGGCGATGAAGCGCGACAACCACCTCGACCCGGACCTGCTCGATCATTTCGTGCGCTCCGGCGTGTACCGCCGTTATGCAGAGCGCTACCTGGGCGCCGAGCTGATCGACGAGGTGGACGAAGCAGCGCTGCTCGCGATCCGGCCCAAGCCGTTCGAGCTGCCGCCGGAAGAGCAGCGCAAGCAGCGCTGGAAGGGCTTCCTACCCCAGTATCAGGAGCTCGGCGCTCGCCGCGTGAGCGGCCTGCCGAATTCCCAGAGGGTCTGAGGCCGGCCCGATCGGCATTGGGCACATTCTAGAGTCGCGCGACTGCGCCCGATTCCGAGCTCATCTCTCCTGGACCCCTTGGCCGCTATTGGTGCGTCTGCGCCAAAACTTCGACCAGCGTCGGGCGCAGGCGTGAACGCCAGCGCACCCAGCGCTGCTCGACCGCGCGGGAGCCGGGCATGGCATCCCAGGCGGTGAGCAAGATCTCGCGCCCCAACGCGCGCGGAGTTGCACCATCCTGGCGCACCGAGCGCGGCTGCCGGTACAGCACGACCTGGCGTTGCACGCCCTCCCAGAAGTCGTAGCGCGCCTGCAGGCTGGCCAGGGCGCCGCGACGGATCTGCGCCTGGGCCTCGGCCGTGGTGGCGTAGTTGGCGAGCGCCTCTTCCAGCCAAGCGCCGTGGTCCCCGTCCTGATCGACGTGCAGGGTGAAGTAGGCGATCTCGTGCTCCTCGAAGCCGGCTCGGCGCAACCCCGGGATCACGGCGTCGAACATCTTGGGGATCGCCCACTCGTGGCCCGGACCGACGGCGCCCAGCCCCTCGAGAAAGGGCCGCTCGCCGACGATCTGGCGATGCGTGGCGATGAAGGCATGCGCGGGCGGCGGCACCCGCTGCGTGCGCACGCGCTCCGGGTCCCCCCCCGCTGCCTGCAGGTAGCGGGCATACATGGTCGAGTGGTCCTTGCCTTCGGAGCCCTCGCCGTATTCATCGACCAGCACCTTGGCGAGCCACAGCTTGGCCTCGCTGTCCGGCGCGCGCACCAGCAGCCGCTCCAGGTAGTGCGTGAAGACACATACCAGCGGGTAGTGATTCTCGGCGAACACGCGGTAGTCCTGGCGCGAGAACGGGCTGGTCGCCAGCCGGTTCAGGAACAGGTGGTTGACGGCGGGATGCGTCTCGATCTCCTCGCGCAAGTCCGCGAGAAACTTCTGTGCGCTCGTCATCACTCGGCCCCCAGCGCAGTACGCTCCGGCTCGGGCGCAGCGGGTAGCTCATCGGCCCAGATGCGCCGCGGGATGCGCAAGCGCACCAGCTGCCCCGCCCCGGAAGGCGCGGCCGCGCCGGCCTCTGCGGCCTCGGGCTGTGTGTGCTCGCTGCCATCGGGATAGTGCACGTCCCGGTAGCTGAGCCCGGCGCGCGCGCCCGGTCCATTGAGCAGCCCTTCCTCGTCGCGCAGGAACGACTGCGGGTCGCGATGGATCCACTGGTAGCGCCAGGTGCGAGCGAAGAACCAGGCGAAGTGGCTCGCGGCCGCGCGCGCAAAATCGGGACGATTCTTCAGCGTGTTCCAGATGGCGCGGCGCGCGGAGTCCTTGGTGGCGATGATCGAGCGGGCAAACTCGGCGTAGAACTCGGCGCGCGGCAGGCGCGTCGGCAACACGGCGTGCAGCAGATCGAACAAGCGCAGATCGGTCGTCATCAGCTGGTTGGCGTAGGCCCGGTGCAGCTGAGTGCCGGGCAGCGGAGTCAGGATGGTGACCAGCGGGATGCCGATCTCCAGGGTGTTGATGTAGTCGTACAGCTCCTGGAACTGGTGCTTCTCCCAGTCCGCTCGCACCATGAAGATGCCGGTGGAAAAGATGCCCAACTCGCGCAGGATCTCGTTGGCGCGCTTGTTGGCGTCCCAGGTGCTCTTCTTGCGCAGAGCGGCCAGGTTGTCGTCGTCGTTGGACTCGAAGCCGCTGAGCAATCCCACCAGGCCGTTCTTGGCCAGGCGCCGCATGATCTCCGGGTTCTCCGCCACGAAGTCCGTGCGCCCCTGCGTCATCCAGAACTTGCCGAGCTTGCGCCGCTCCAGCTCGTCGCACAGAGCCAGGATGCGCTTCTTGCTGGTGAGGAAGTTGTCGTCCAGCACGAAGATGAAGCGCTCTTCGCAGGCTTCCATCTGGTCGACGATCTTCTTCGCCGACAGGTAGCGGGTGCGCCGTTCGTAAAACTCCCAGATCGCGCAGAAGTTGCAGTCGTACGAGCAACCGCGGCTGGTGAAGATCGACGCCATGTTGCGCGCGACCGTGAAGAAGTAGCGGCCCTTGTACTTGCGCAACAGACTGCGATCGGGCGCCGGCAGGTCGTCCAGGTTCTTGGTCTGGGAGCGCTTGCTGTTGGCGGCCATCGGCTGCCCCTGCTGGTCGCGATAGCGCAGCCCCGCGATGCCAGGAAAGCGCCGGTTCCCGCTCGCGCGCTGCTCATCCCAGGCACTCACCAGCTCCTGGAAGGTGAGCTCGCCCTCCCCCTGCACCACGACGTCGACCCACGGCTGGTCGAACTCCTGCGGAGCCAGCGTGGGCGCGTGCCCGCCCACCACGGTCAGCGCCGAGGGCACGATCTGCCGAGCCATGCGCAGCGCGGCGAGCGCCTGATAGACGTCCGTGGTCATGCTGGTCGTGCCCACCACGTGGGGCTGAAAGGAACGCAGCTCGCGCGCCAGGGCATCCTCGGGCTCGAGCCGCATGTCGAGCAACCGCACCTCGTGCTCGGAGCCGACCGCTGCAGCCACGGTCGTCAGAGCCACGGGCTCCGAAAGCCAAACGACGTTTTCGAGGCCCAGCCTACCGTTTTCGAACGGCGTGGGCATGACCAGGAGGATGCGCATGTTGTCCTGAATATCGAAAGAGCCCGCCGAGGCGGGCTCCATGGAAATGGGTTGCTGAACGGATGTGGGCGGCACAACCTAGTGCCTGGATTCCGCGGAATCGAGGCCAATGAACCGGACGCCGGCAAAACCCGCGGGCAAATCCCTGGACAAATCGACCTTCGCTGCAACACCCCCTGTTGCAGCAGCCGTGACTTCCACGCCGGCGGGGGGATTGACGCGGCGGCGCTGGCTCGGCTGGGCCCTCGGCGTCAGCGCCGCCGGTACGGAGCTGGCATCGCTCGCCGGCACCTGGGATCACCGGGAGATGTCGCTGGCGGCGCCATCGGCGAGCGAAGCGCTGCCGGGCAGCGCGCGCCTGCTACACATCGGTCACTGCTGCCACTTGATCGAAATCGGCGGGCAGCGCTGGCTGACGGATCCCTGGTTCTTCAACCCTGCATTCGGTTCCCTGACACACGCGAGCGCCCTGCGGGCGGACGCCGTCGGTCCGCTCGACGGGATCTTCATCAGCCACCGCCATCCCGACCACTTCGATCCCACCGCCCTGCGCCAGCTCGACCGGCGGGCGCAGGTGTGGACCCCCGACGAGAGCCTGGTGCCGGGTCTGCGCGAGCTCGGCTTCGCCGCGGTCTCGGTCTCGAACCCCTGGCACACGCTGCAGGTGGGAAGTTTGGCGGTCAGCTTCGTCCCCGCCGTGCACGACGTGCCGGAGCACTCGCTGCTGCTCGCGGGGGCCGATGCGAGCGTGCTGTTCTGCGGAGATACGGGCCCGCACGACCACTGGGCGGAGATCCGCCGTCGCTATCGGCCCAGCACCGCGCTCTTGCCTTGCGACGGCACGGCTCTGCGCTGGGAACCGCGCCAGATCATGAATCCGAGCGAAGCGGCGCGCGCGGCGCTGGAGCTGGGCTGCCCGCAGGTCCTGCAGACCCACGCTGACGCGACCTACACCGATCCGGTGGCCCGCTTCCTGCTGAGCTCCACCGAAGACTCGCCCGTGGCGCGGCTCGATCGCGCGCTCCAGCAAGCGGGCGAGCAGGCGCACCCCGGGGCCGGTTCTACGCGTTTCAGGCCGCTCGCGATCGGAGAAACTCGCCCGCTCGCCCGCGCCGCTTCCGGCTAGTGTCGCGTCTCATTGGTAACAATCGCGGCCCGCGCTGGGCGGAGATGAAGTCGATGCCGGCGCGAAACCGCTAGACGATTGTTACATCTGGGACGCAGCACTAGTATCCCGGGGCAGGACCCGCAGGAGGAGTGGAGAGCGATGATCGAGAGGCAACCGTTTGGACGCACCGGGCACGCGAGCGCTCGCACTCTGCTCGGGGCGGCCGCCTTCGGCAAAGTGACGCAGGAAGAGGCCGACGCCACCATCGATCTGGCGCTCCGTCGCGGCGTCAACCACATCGACACGGCCGCCAGCTACGGCGATTCGGAGCTCCGGATCGGGTCGTGGATTGCGCGCCATGGCAAGTCCTTCTTCCTCGCCACCAAGACGGGTGAGCGCACAGCGGGTCCCGCGCTGGACCAGATCCGCCGCTCGCTCGACAAGCTGCACGTGGATCAGGTCGACCTGATTCAGCTGCACAACCTGGTCGAGCCCGAAGCATGGCAGACCGCGCTCGGGCCCGGCGGCGCGCTGGAGGCGGCGATCGCCGCGCGCGAAGAGGGGCTGGTGCGCTTCATCGGGGTCACCGGGCATGGGCTACACGCCCCCGCGCAACATCGCCGCGCGCTCGAGCGCTTCGACTTCGACTCCGTGCTCTGCCCGTTCAGCTACATCCTCTCGCAAAACGCCGAGTACTGGGCGGACGTGGAGGCCTTGCTGGAGGTCTGCGCACGCCGGCAGGTCGCCGTGCAGACGATCAAGGCCATCGTCCGTGCTCCCTGGGGGGATCGCACTCAGAGCGGACCGACCTGGTACGAGCCGCTGCGCGAGCAGTCGGAGATCGATCTGGCCGTCCACTGGGTGCTGGGGCGCCAGCAAGTGTTCCTGAATACCGTCGGCGACATCGAGCTGATCCCGAAGGTGCTGGACGCGGCGGAGCGCTTCAGCGCCAAGCCCGCCGAGACAGCCATGGCGGGACAGTTACAGCGCATGCAAATGTCGAATCTCTTTGTAACCGGGTGGGTGTGAGCTTTGCGTTCTGGAGGTTCGGTTGCTGGTGGAACCAGCGGGTGCGCGAAACTCCCCAGGTATAGCGGGCTCGCGTGTAGCGTGCCGCGCCTTTCGGCGAGCCACGCTATGCAACGAGGCTCAGAAGACTTACGTTGGCGTTTTCGACCTGGAGAAGCCGATGCTCGATTTCTTTCGTTCTGCGGCACCTGGAGCGGCAAGCGCACATCCGGCAACGGCGACGAGCACCACCGGGCTCGGCTCCGCCAAACACGGTCCCAGGGCTCGCTACACCAACATGGCGCTCGGGCTCTGGCTGTTCGTGTCGGCCTTTGCGTGGCCGCACACGGCGAGTACCCGGCTCAACACCTGCATGGTGGGGCTGTTCGTGGCCATCGCCGCCACCATGGCGGCGGGAGTCAGCGTGTTCCGCCAGCTCACGAGCGTGCTTGCCGTCTGGCTGCTGTTCACGACGTTGCTGGTGTATCCTGCCAGCCCGATCACGTTCTGGAGCAACATCCTCACTGCGGTGGCAGTGTTGGTGGTCTCGTTGATCCCGAGCGACGACGAGCGCATCACGCCCCTCGTTTGAGCTCCGATAGTTTGAAATGGGAGCCGACCCGTTCGGACAGCCCGGCGAAAGGAAATCGCCGATGGCGCTGACGGAGTTTGTTCGCAATGTTCAGGACCTGAGCGACGACGGCGGGTACAAGTTTCGCTTCCATTGCGATCGCTGCGCCGATGGGGTGGAGAGCCAGTATGTGGCCTCCGCCGCCAACCTGCTCAAGACAGGTTTGCAGGTCTTCAGCATGTTCCGCGTCTTTGGCGGCTACGCGCGAGGCGCCGTGGAGGGCATCGATCGAGGTCTGCGCGGCAAGGAGCGTGACGCCGCGTACGAGCAGGCAATCAACGAGGCCAAGGTCCATTTCAGCAAGTGCTCGCGCTGCGGGAACTGGGTGTGCACGCACTGCTTCAACACTGCCGCGGGTCTGTGTGAAGGCTGCGCTCCCGATGCGCACGAGGCCGCCGCTGTCCGGAAGGCCCAGCGGGCGGCGGAGCAACGCGTCGCTGCCGTGGCTCAGAACCCGGCTGTCGGTCTGTCTGCCGTCACCTGCCCGGTCTGTTCGGCGCCGAGCGGCGGCGGCAAGTTCTGCCAGCAATGCGGCGCCCATCTCGCGACGGAACGCCGTTGCCAGAGCTGCCAGAGCGCCCTGCTGCCGAACGCGAAGTTCTGCGGAGAATGCGGCAAGCCGGCATGAAGGGCCCTGTGCTGCCATGAAGTGTCTGGTGTGCTTCGCTTCGTTTACGGGCGGCGGGACTTGCCCCAACTGCGCCTATGACAATGCTGCCCCGGACGCGAAGGACCCGCGGCGCATCGTGGCCGCACGCGAAGAGTTCCGGGCGCGCACGCTGGCGCATGTCCCGGGCACGCGGGTCACGGCGAAAGATCGGCTCGGCCCCTGGCTGGGGCTCGGGCTGGGCCTGCTGCTCTCGATCTTCTGGTTACGCTCCTGCTCGGCCTTCTTCTGAGGGCGCGGACGCCAGCGCGTACAGCGCCGACGGGCCGCCGCTGAGCACGGCTCGCAATTCGCTGTAGCCGCCGATCGCACTCTCACCCACGAAGATCTGCGGCACGGTGCGCTGCCCGCTGACCTGGGCGAGCCAGCGCCGTTGCTCCCAGTCCCCGGACACGTCGATCTCCTCGAACTCGATCCCCACCGAGGTGAGCAGCCCAGCCGCCATCAGACAATAGGGACAATGCCGCGTGCGGAACACTCTGACGCGCGGTTGCGGAGAGCTCATCTCCGTCACCCCGCCGCTCGCGCCGGGCCAGTGCACGCCAGCAGCGCCGGCGCTAGATCGGGAAAGGCAAACGTATAACCGGACCGCTGCGCCACTCGCGGGAGCACCCGCTGCGATTCCAGCAGCACGTCGGAAATTTCACCGAACGCCAAGCTCAACGCCAGCCGAGGCACGGGCAGCAAGGCGGGACGGGACAGAGCGCGCGCCAGCTGCCGCGTGAAGTCCTGGTTGGTGACCGGAGTGGGGCTGACGACGTTGATGGGCCCTCGCAGTGACTTGTGTGCGGCCGCGTGCAACAGCAATCCCACCACATCATCCAGGTGAACCCAGCTCATCCATTGCAAACCGCTACCGAGCTTGCCACCCAAGCCGAGGCGAAACGGCGTGCGCATGCGTTCGAGCGCGCCGCCGCGGGCGGCCAGCACCACCCCGAGCCGCGCCAGCACGACGCGGACCCCGAATTTTTCTGCTTCCAGCGCCTCCGCTTCCCAGTCGCGGCAAACCTCGGAGAGGAAGCCACTGCCAGGCGGTGACGTCTCATCCAGCAACTCGTCACCGCGATCACCGTAGTAACCGGTGGCCGAGGCGCAGACGAGCACGCGCGGCCGCGGCAAGATGCCGCCCATGCTCGCGACCAGCTGCCGCGTGCCGATCACGCGACTGTCGCGAATGCGCTGCTTCTTTGCCGGGGTCCAGCGCCCTTCCGCGACGGGCTCGCCAGCGAGATGAAAAACGGCCTCCACCTCGTCGAAGGCCGCCGCCGGGATGCGCTCGCGCTCGGGCTGCCATCCCCACGTTTTCGCGCCTGAAGAGGGTCGATCATCATCCGGGGAACGGGTCAGCAGGTGTGGGGCCACAAGCCGGCTCGCCAGCTCCCGCCCCACGAGACCCGTTGCCCCCGTCACCAACGCTTTTAGGCCGACCAACGCTTCACTGCCTTTCCCGAGCTCGCCCCAGGAGCTTCGTCTCCGTTACGTCGAATGGGAAGGGCTCGGAGTCATTCGCCGCGGGGACAAGTGCTTCAAAGTGGCGACAATAGGGCGGCCTTGCGACCGGCCACCCGCCGGGTTGGGTGCGATGTGCGCTTGTTGTCACTTTGCCTCTGTAGGGTCCGCGGCAAATGCACAAACACATCCTCATCGCGGCCCTCGCGTTCGGCTGCAAGCAGACGGAAGCGCCCGCTTCCGGGACGGAAACGCCGACGGGAACGGCCGCAGCGGCAGCCACGCCGGCGCCGGCGCGGGACTACCTCACTATCGTCGGTTCTTCGACGGTGTATCCATTCTCCACGGTCGTCGCGGAGCAGTTCGGCAAGACCAGTCATTTCAAGGCGCCCAAAGTCGAATCGACCGGCTCCGGCGGCGGCCTGAAGCTGTTCTGTGAAGGTGTCGGTCCGAAGTATCCGGACGTCGCGAACGCCTCACGCCGCATCAAGCCGAGCGAAGTCGCCGATTGTAACAAGAACGGCGTCACGGACATCGTCGAGGTCAAGATCGGCTACGACGGCATCGTCCTCGCCAACTCGAAGAAGAGCAAGCAGCTGCAGGTCACACTACGGCAGCTCTGGCTGGCCCTGGCCAAGCAAGTGGCCGGCACCGAGCCCGGCAAGCTCATTCCGAATCCCAACACGAAGTGGAGCGACATCGACAAGGCGCTGCCCGCCGTGAAGATCGAGGTGCTCGGACCGCCTCCGACCTCCGGCACGCGCGACGCGTTCGTCGAGCTGGCGATGGACGCCGGCTGCAAGACCTTCGAGTGGGTGAAGGCCCTCGAGGCAAGCGACAAGAAGAAGTTTCAAGAGATCTGCCAGGCGATGCGCGAGGACGGCGCGTTCATCGAGGCTGGCGAGAACGACAACCTGCTCGTTCAAAAGCTGCAGGCCAACACCACTGCGTTCGGCATCTTCGGCTTCAGCTTCCTGGACCAGAATGCGGAGACCATCCAGGCCTCGTCGATCGGCGGCAGCGCCCCCACCTTCGAGACCATCTCGGCCGGCAGCTATCCGCTCGCGCGCCCGCTCTTCATGTATGTGAAGAAGCAGCACATCGGAGTCGTGCCCGGGCTTGCGGAGTACCTGGCTGAGTTCACCAGCCCCAAGGCGTGGGGAGCGGAGGGCTATCTCGCCGGCAAGGGCATGATCCCGATGTCGGACGCCGAACGCACCACGGTCAAGCAGGCCGTGACCACCCTCGAACCCATGAAGATGTGAACATTGGCGCTCCTGCTCTCCGCGCTCTGTTTGATCTGCTTGCTCGGCATGGGCTACGTGCTCGGCCGGCAGCGTGCGTTGGTGATAGCGGGGCTCGGCCGGCGCCAGATGCATTCGCTGCCCGAGCACCACGGAGCGCTCGTCGCCCTGTGTGCCGGCATTCCTGCCTTCGGCGTGCTGGTGGTGGGCAGCTGGATGTCGGGCGGGGCCACGGTTCCGGTCGCGGGCGTCGCGCTCGCGGCCGGTGGCGTGGGCGCGGGCCTCGCCCGGCGCTCGATTCATCCGGCCCTGCGCGCGCGCACGCGAGTCGAATCCCTGTTCCAGGCGCTGCTCGCGGTCAGCTCCTCGATCGCGATCCTGACGACGGTCGGCATCATCGCTTCGGTGCTGTTCGAGGCCGTGCGCTTCTTTCACACCGTCCCGGTCAGCGATTTCTTGTTTGGCCTCGCCTGGAGCCCCCAGACGGCCTTGCGAGCCGATCAAGTGGGCGCCTCGGGAACCTTCGGCGCCCTCCCGCTGTTTGCGGGCACGCTGCTGATCTCGGTGATCGCTCTGGCCGTCGGTGCGCCGCTCGGTCTGCTCTCGGCGATCTTTCTGGCGGAATACGCCAGCCCGCGACAGCGCGCGTTTGCCAAGCCCGTACTGGAAATCCTGGCGGGCATCCCTACCGTCGTGTACGGGTTCTTCGCCGCCTTGAGCGTGGGGCCACTGGTGCGGGAGCTCGGCGTTTCGCTCGATCTGAGCGTCTCGTCGGAGAGCGCACTCGCGGCGGGGGCCGTCATGGGCATCATGCTCATTCCTTTTGTTTCCTCACTCTCGGACGACGTGATCGCCGCGGTGCCGCAGGCCCTGCGCGATGGCTCATACGCGGTGGGCGCCACCCGCTCGGAGACGATCCGCAAGGTGGTGCTGCCTGCCGCCCTCCCCGGCATCGTCGGCGCGCTGTTGCTCGCGGTCTCGCGCGCGATCGGCGAGACGATGATCGTGGTGATGGCTGCCGGGTTGAGCGCGAATCTGACCGCAAATCCCTTCAAGGCCGTGACCACCGTCACGGTGCAGATCGTCAGCTTGCTGGTCGGCGACCAGGAGTTTGACAGCCCCAAGACGCTGGCTGCCTTTGCCCTCGGCCTGGTGCTCTTCCTCGCTACCCTGTTGCTCAACGTCATCGCGCTGCAGGTCGTGCGGCGTTTCCGCGAACAGTACGAGTGAGTGAATATGAGCATCGGACCCGTCCTCCCTGCTCCTCCGGCGCCGCCGGTAGAGGCCAAGCTCACGTCGCCGCATCGCTGCGCAGCGGCCACGGTGCGCGTGCGTCGGCGGCAGCTGTACGAACGCCTGTTCCGGGGTAGCGGAGCCGCCGCCATCAGCGTGGGCCTCGTGTTCGTGGCGGCGCTGTTCTTCAGCATCATTTCCAGGGGCTACACGGCCTTCGTGCAGACCGAGGTGAAGCTCGAGCTCGACTTTTCGCCGGCGACCCTGGGGCTGAGCTCCAGCTCACCGAGCCCGAGAGAGCTCGGCGAAGCGGACTACTCCGCAGTGATCCGCGAAGCACTCTCGCGCGAGTTTCCCGAGGTCACCGAGCGCAAGGAGCGGCGTGAGCTCGCGGCGCTCGTGAGCACTGGTGCCCCGTATGAGCTGCGTGAGCTGGCCCTCTCCGAGCCCGGTTTGATCGGCAGCAAGCGCTCGATCTGGCTGACGGCCGACGACGAAGTCGACATGTTCGTGAAGGGCACCTTCGATCGCGCCACACCCGAGGCGGAGCGCCGGATCAAGGACCGCGAGATCGCCTGGATCGACCGGCTCGAGTCCCACGCGCGCATTCAGAAGCACTTCAACTCGACGTTCTTCACCGCGGGCGACTCGCGCGAGCCCGAGCTCGCGGGCCTGGGCGGCGCGCTGATGGGCTCGGTCTACACGCTGCTCCTGACGCTGCTCATGTCCTTCCCGCTGGGCGTGGCGGCCGCTCTGTACCTCGAGGAGTTCGCGCCCAAGAGCCGCTGGCTCGATCTGATCGAAGTCGCCATCAACAACCTGGCCGCGGTGCCCTCGATCGTGTTCGGGCTGCTCGGTCTGGCGCTGTTCATCAACTTCTTCGACCTGCCCCGCTCCTCGCCGCTGGTCGCGAGCCTGGTCCTGACGCTGATGACGTTGCCGGTGATCATCATCGCGAGCCGCGCCGCCCTGCGCAGCGTCCCCAATTCGATCCGCCAGGCCGCGCTCGGTATGGGCGCTTCACGCCGCCAGACCGTGCTGCATCACGTCGTGCCGCTGGCCTTGCCCGGTATGTTGACCGGAGCGATCGTGGGGATGGCCCGCGCGTTGGGTGAGACCGCGCCGCTCCTGATGATCGGGATGGTGGCGTTTCTGGTCGAGGTTCCCAGGGGCTTCACCGAGCCCGCCACGCTCTTGCCCGTGCAGATCTATCTGTGGGCGGACAGCCCGGAGCGCGCCTTTGCCGAGCGGACCTCGGCGGCCATCATCGTGCTGTTGGTTTTCTTGATGTTGATGAATTCGCTGGCAGTGATTCTGCGCCAGCGCTTCGAGCGGCGCTGGTAGCGCCGGAGGACGGAGTCGATGCAAAGCATGACGTTGGATCCTGCCAAACCAGCCCCGGACGCTCCCGTCGAAGCCGGCCCCGCGCCGCAGCGCGAATCATCGCTCTCCCGGCAGAGCCAGCCGGTTCCGCGCGCAACGCCGACCGGGCCGGAACGGACTCTGGGCGAGCCGCTGGTCCGCAATGCAGTCATCACCAGCCGCAGCGTGTCCGTGCACTACGGCGCCAAGCGCGCTCTGTTCGACATCGATCTGGATATCGGGCGGCATGAAGTGCTCGCGTTGATTGGCCCGTCCGGTTGCGGCAAGTCAACGTTCTTGCGCTGCTTGAACCGCATGAACGACACGATCGACGGCTGCACGGTCAGCGGTGAGATCCGCATCGAAGGCCAGGACGTGCACTCGCCCGAGCTGGACGTGGTTCAGCTGCGCGCGCGTGTGGGCATGGTCTTTCAGAAACCCAACCCGTTTCCCAAGTCGATCTATGACAACGTCGCTTACGGGCCTCGCATCCACGGTCTGGTCCGGGGCAAGGCCGAGACCGACGAGCTCGTGGAGCGCAGCCTCACCCGCGCCGGCCTGTTTGACGAGGTCAAGGACCGGCTGAAGGCTCCGGGCACCAGCCTCTCGGGCGGCCAGCAGCAACGCTTGTGCATCGCGCGCGCCATTGCGGTTCAGCCCGAGGTCATCCTGATGGACGAGCCGTGTTCGGCGCTGGACCCGATCGCGACCGCGAAGGTCGAGCAATTGATCGACGATCTGCGCAGGAACTACACGATCGCGATCGTGACGCACAGCATGCAGCAGGCGGCGCGCGTCAGCCAACGCACCGCTTACTTCCACCTGGGCAGGCTCGTCGAGGTCGGCTCTACCAGTCAGCTTTTCCGGAATCCGGAACACCAGTTGACGGTAGACTACATCACTGGTCGCTTCGGTTGAGCTCCAGTGTTTTCAGGACACGAGAGAGTGTGGGCAGCATGAGCAATACCCCGCAAGGTCGCAACGCGCACACCGTTCGCCAGTTTGATACCGAGCTCGAGGCTCTGCGCGGGCTGGTGCTCGAGATGGGCAACCTGGTTTGCCAGCAGATCCGCGACGCCGTCGAGGGGCTGCTCACGGACAAGATCGCGCTCGCCAAGATGGTGCAGCGGCGAGAAGACTGGGTGGACGCCATGGAGGTCGAGGCGGATGACCGCATCGTCGACCTGATGGTCAAGCGCCAGCCAGTCGGGCCCGACCTGCGCGCGATCCTGTCGCTCGGCAAGTCGGTGCGGGACCTGGAGCGCATGGGCGACGAGGCCGAGCATGTCGCGCGGGCGGCGCTGGAGACGCACGAGCGCAGCAGCGGCTTGAAGCCGAGTGCGGAGCTCCTGCGCGACGTGGGTCCCATAGGTGAGCTCGCGGTCAGCCTCGTCGAAGGCAGCTTGCGGGCGCTGACCCGCCTCGACGAAGCCGAGGCGCTGGCCGTCACGCGCCAGGACATTCAGCTCGACAGCAACTTCCGCGCGGCGTTGCGCCGGCTCGCGACCTTCCTGATGGAGGACGCGCGCACGGTCGGCAACGTGATCAGCACGATCTTCGTGATCAAGTCGCTGGAGCGGATCGGCGACCACGCCACCAACATCGCCGAGCACGTGATTTATCTGATTCGGGGCAAGGACGTGCGGCACCTTCGTTCGAGCGAAGAGGTGCACAAGGTCCTGAACGACAGTGAGTCCTGAGCCGGCCCGAGCTCAAAACTCGCGGCAATCGGCGATGATCTCGCGATGCCCGAAGGCGTGGGGCCGGGCCTGCTTCACCAGCAGGTGGCGCTCCGGGCCGACGAACTTGAAC
>JAICTU010000543.1 GCA_025936205.1 Polyangiaceae bacterium
CGCTGTTTGCGGTCGTGCAAGGCTTCAGCGCGAGCGGCGCGCCGGCGGCACTGTTCGTTCGCTTTCCGCTGCTCGCGAGCGCGGCGTCGTCCGAAGGCGGGACGAGCTGGCTCGGCTGGCTGCGCCTGGCGGGCATCTTCCTGATCGGTTCGAACCTGGTCTCGAACGTGCCCTTCATCCTGGTCGTGCGGGATCAAATGGCGACGCTGCCCGATCCACGCCTGGGTTGGGAGTTGCTGGCCATGGCCTCGACCTTCGCGGGCAACCTGACCTTGATCGGTTCGGTGGCGAACGTGATCGTTGCGGAGGCGGGCCGCGACGTGGGCGGGATTGGTTTCTGGGAGTACCTGCGCGTGGGCCTGCCGGTGGCGCTATCGACGACGCTGCTGGGCGTCGCCTGGCTCGTGCTCGTGACGCACTAGCGTGGCGCGCGGCGCCCCGAGCTGCCGCTCAGCGATGTGCGGCGGAGGCCCGGCCCAAATCCTCTGTACTCGCGAAGCGCATCTACGCGGTCAACCCAGGCAGCGGCCCGGCCTGGCCGAAGTCGGGGTGACCGAATGTGCTCGCTGGGACGTCCATTGCGTTGAGCAATGAGATCAGCAGGCGATTGTTGGGGACACCGCCGAACTCCAGGTAGCGCCCGGTCTTGAAGTAACCGCCCGCGCTGCCGATGGTGACGAAGGGCACGTTCTTGTGCGAGTGCGTGTTGCCCACAGCGAGCTCGTTCCCCCAGACCAGCACGGTGTTGTCGAGCACGGTGCGATCGCCTTCGGTGATCGTCGCCAGCTGCTTCACCAGATACGCCACCTTCTCGGCGTACCAGGTCGCGCGCGCGACGAGCTGGTCGTGGGCGGCGGTGTCGCTGGGGCCGCGGTGCGAGAGGTTGTGGCCTTCTGCGCTGCTGCCCAACCAGGGGAAAGGGATGGCGTTGATGGCGGTCGAGAACTGTACGCTCGCAACGCGCGTGAGGTCGCAGGCCAGCGCCACGGCCAGCAGATCCATCTGCAGGGTGGCGATGTCCGGCATGTCGTTGGCGTCGTCCACGCCGACCTTGCGCGGCTGCGCCGGCTGATTGCAGAAGGGCCCCGGGCGCACGCTGTAGTCGAGGCGGCGTACGATGCCGTTCAGGAAGTCGGCGTGCAGCTCGAGCTTCTCGCGATCTTTCACGCTGACGCGGTTCTTCAGCGCGCCGTACTGCGCTTGAACGGCCGCCATCACCATGCGGCGCTGATCGCGTGCCGCGGCTTGATCGGGCCCATCGAGATCTTTGACGAAGCCCGAGTTGAGGCGCTGAAACACCTCACCCGGATCGTTCATGGGAGGCACGGGCGCGCCCGGACCGCTGTAGCTGATACGGCCCATCACGTCGGAAGCGGTCGCGCGCACGCCCAGCTCCAGGCTGGGCAGGAGGGTGGGCGGGTTCAAGCTCTGCACGACCTGCTGATCGACGCTGAGCCCGTTGGCCCAGCCCGCGAGCGAACCATCGCCGTCCGCCATCGTGCCGGTCTGCAGTTCGCGACCAGTGAACAGACCGCCGAGGCCTTTCTGGTGCGGGCCACCAGGGCCCACCTTGGCCTCCTCCGCCACCGAAATGTCGATGCCGTGCAGCAGCAACATGCGGTCCTTGAAGTCCGCGAGCGGGGCCAAGATCGGACCGAGCGTGAACTCCGTCTCGGTGGCGCCTACGGGCCAGAAGGAGTCTTCGATCGTGCCGTTCGGGTTGAACAGCAGCACCAGGCGCTTGGGGCCCGCGGCAGCCTGCTGCGCGCGCGCGGGGAGCGCTTCCAGCAGCGGCAGGGCCGTGGCTGCACCCGCCAAGAGTTTGGTGAACTGCCTACGGGTCAGCGAACGGCGCATGTGTACGCAAGCTTCCTCCATGCGCGGCGCTGGCGCAAGGCTAGCGCGGCCGGTGTGCCAGACTGGCAGGGCGCCACACGAACCAGCGAGGAACGCTGCCCCTGCGAACGCGCGGTGTCCGTCCGCTCGGCCGCAGCTCTGGCGCGCGCCCGCGGAATCTTTCAGCTCGGTTCTGCGGGATCCGGGCGGTGCTGCTCGGAGTCTGCCGAATGCTTGTCGCCAAGCAGAGAAGCGAGCACGCCGATCGTGACGGCGCCGAGGATCACCGCCAGGGACACCAGGTTGGGCAGCACGTACACGTCGTGCAGCAGCATCTTCACGCCGATGAACAGCAGCACGAAGGCCAGGGCAACCTTCAAGTGCCGGAAGCGGCCCATCATGCTCTCCAGCACGAAGTACAGCGAGCGCAGGCCGAGGATGGCGAAGATGTTCGAAGTGAAGACGATGAAGCTGTCCGTGGTGATGGCCAGGATCGCGGGGATCGAGTCCAGCGCGAAGATCACGTCCGTGCCCTCGACCGCGATCAGCACCAACCCCAGCCGCGTGAGCATGCGGCGGCCATTGTCGCGCACCGTCAGCGCCGAGCCGTGGTCGCCGGGAGCGACCGGCAACAGCCGACGCGCGAGGCGAATGAAGCGGCTCTGCTCCGGATCCTCGTCTTCCTTGTTGCCGAACAAGCTGATGCCCGTGTAGGTCAGGTAGGCGCCAAAGATGTAGAACACCCAGCTGAAGTGGTGCACCAACCACGAGCCGCCGAGGATCATCCCGGCGCGCAGCAGCACGGCGCCCACGATGCCCCAGAAGAGCACGCGATGCCGGTAGCGGGGATCGACGCGGAAGGCGCGGAACACCAGCGCGATCACGAAGATGTTGTCGACGCTGAGGGACTCCTCCAGCACGTAGCCGGTGAGATACAGGAGCGCGGCGTCGCCACCGCCGATGCCGTGGGCTCGCGAGAGGCGCGCACCGAACCAGTGCCCCTCGTAGATCATGTACACGACGCCGGTGAACGCGAGCCCGACGGCGATCCAGACCAGCGTCCACACCCCCGCCTCGCGCCAGGTGACCTGGCGCGCTTGGCGATGGAAGACACCCAGGTCCAACATCAACAAAGCGACGATCAGGGCCGTGAAACCCAGCCAGAGCCAACCCATCACGATGTTCTTGGCACAAAAGCGCCCCGGCCGTCCGACAATCTGCCGAGATCCGCTAGAGCGCGATCTGCGTGCCAATCTCCATCACGCGATCCGGGGGGATGTTGAAGAAGCGTGTGGCAGGCTGTGAGCTGCGAGCGAGAAAGGAAAACAGGACGGCTCGCCAGCTGTGCAGACTGCTGCGGTCCGCCACGATCAGGTGCTCGCGGCCCAGGAAAAAGGTGACCTCATCCAGGCGAGTGATGAGACCGGATCGCCGCACCAGCTCGGGGGCGTCGGGCTGCTCCATGAACCCATAGCGCCCCACCACGCGCCAGAACCCCGGGGCCACCTCTTCGACCCGGACCCGTTCGCTGTCCTGCACGCGGGCCGCGTCGTCCGTGACGATGGTCAGGAACACGACGTTCTCGTGCAGGACGTGGTTGTGGTTGAAGTTATGGAGCAGGGCCGGGGGCGTGCCATCGACCTGTCCCGTCATGAAGACCGCCGCCCCGGGGACGCGTGTGGGCGCCTTTTTTGCGATGATCGCGAAAAATTCGCCCAACGGGAGCAGCTCGCGGCGGAACCGCTCAGCGAGCAGCTGCCGACCGTTATGCCAGGTGGTCATCACCAGCGAGAGCCCCGCGCCCAGCAACAGCGGGAACCAGCCCCCATGGCTCACCTTCTCTAGATTGGCAGACAGGAATGCGCCTTCGATCAGCAAGAATCCGCAGGTGACGGCCCAGCCGCGCAGCGCGCTCCAGCCCCAGGAGCGTGCGACATTGTACGCCAGCAGAGTGGTGATCACCATCGAGAGGATCACCGCGATGCCGTAAGCAGAGGCCAGTCTGCTGGAGGAGCCGAAGCTCAGCACCAGACCGATCGTGACCAGCATGAGCATCCAGTTGATGAAAGGGACGTAGATCTGTCCCTCCTGCTGGGCGCTGGTATGCAGCACGTTGACGCGCGGTAGGAGCCCGAGCATCGAAGCCTGCCGCGTGAGCGAGTACACGCCCGAGATCAACGCCTGGGAGGCGATCACGGCGGCTGCGGTAGACAGCACCACCAGCGGATAAAGGGCCCAGGTCGGAGCCATGCGGAAGAAGGGATTCTGTGCGGCCTCCGGCGCCTGGAGCAGCAGGGCCCCTTGCCCGAAGTAGTTCAGCAGCAGGGCAGGGAAGACCACGTACTTCCAGCCCATCCGGATCGGCCGCCGTCCGAAGTGCCCGAGATCAGCGTACAGCGCCTCCGCACCGGTCACCGCCAGGAAGACGGCTCCCAGCACGCCGACGCCTGCTCCGTGCCCCTGCAACAGAAAAGACAGCCCGAGCCAGGGGTTGAGCGCGCGCAGGATCTGCGGAGCGGCGACGATATGGCTGATGCCGAGCACCGCGAGCGCGAAGAACCAGACCAACGTGATCGGTCCGAAGATCAACCCGACGGTGGACGTGCCTCGACTCTGCACGGCGAACAGGGCCACCAGCACCAGCACCGTGCTGGGCACCACCACGTGCTCCAGGTTGGGAGCTGCCACGGCCAGGCCTTCGATCGCACCGAGCACGGACACTGCCGGAGTGATCGCACCGTCGCCATAGAGCAAAGAAGCCCCGATCACTCCAAACAGCATCATCGCTCGCCGGGCCAGCGGGCGCGTCTCCCGCGACATGGCAAGCGCCATCAGGGCCAGGATGCCGCCTTCACCGTGGTTGTCGGCCTCCAGCACGTAGCGCAGGTATTTGATCGTGACGATCAGCGTCAGCGACCAGAAGATCAGCGACAGCACGCCGAGCACATTGCGCGGCTCGACGGCGACCCCGTGAAGACCGAAGCACTCCCGCAGCGCGTACAGCGGACTGGTGCCGATGTCGCCATACACGACGCCCAGCGCCGCCAGCGAGAGCCGCAAGAGCTGGCTCTTGCTTTCCGGAGGCTTCAGCACGGCAGCGGCACTCGTCGACGCCATCGATAGGGGGTTCGCGGAGACGGCTTCTACCCTGGTCCCGCGAGATCGCTCAGCAAATGTGTACGTCTCTGTACGGTCGGCGCGCGTGCCGCCGAAGCCCCCCGCCGGGGCGAGCAGCCACAAAACGCCTCGACGCGAGCGGGTGATCGGCCATTTGGCCTCCTCGGGTGTCAGCCCGAAGATCATCACAATCCGCCCGCGTCGGTACGCTGGCTCTTCTGGGAGCGCTACTCGGTCACGATGGCCAGGGTCTCGGCACCCGACCCGCGTGCGATATCGAGCAGGCGCACCACCTCGCCATAGGGCGCCTTGTCTTCCGCCTTGAAGAATACAACCTTCTGACGGCGAGCCTTGAGACGCTCCTGCAGCTTCGCGGCGAGGGCTTCCACCGCCACCGCTTCGCTGTTCACGGTGAGCTCACGGTTGGCCGTGTACTCCACCATGAGCGCCGAATCCGGGGGCATGGAGGGCGTATCGTCCTCGGCCTTGTCCGGCACCATCATCGGGATGTTCTTGAGCATGGAGGGCGTGAGCACCATGAAGATGATGAGCAGCACCAGCACCACGTCGATCAACGGAGTCACGTTGATGTCTGACTTGGGGCCGGATTTCTTGCCGCCGACGTCCATTGCCATGGGAAGACCTCTCTACTCCTTCAGTGCTTCTTCGGTGCCCAGCACCACATCGTCGATCTTGGCGTCGTGCAGCTGTGCCAGCACCTGCCGCACGGCGCCGTAGGGGGCTCGCGAGTCCCCCTTCAGGAATACGGACTTGTCAGGGAACTTACGGCGCTCGGCCAGCATCGCCGTCCCGACGTCTTCGAGACGCGGCACCTGAACGCGCCCGATATA
>JAICTU010000821.1 GCA_025936205.1 Polyangiaceae bacterium
CCAACGGTGCCACCAACGGGAATGCCGGCGGCAACAACGGCAACCCAGGAAACTCCGCTGGCAGTGACAACAACCACGGCAACAGCGGAAACAAGGGCAACAACGGCAACCATTACGGCTGGCAGAATGGCAACAATGGCAACAATGGCAACGCGAACAGCGGCGCCAACTCCAATGCCGGCCAGCCTCCGGTGAACCAGGGGCAGAGCGGAGTGCAGCAGCAGGGGCACCCGCAGGATCAGGCGCATGGCGATGCTCATGGTCAGCCGCAGGGCAACTCGCAGGGCAACTCATCTGCGAATGGCCAGAGCAACGGCCAGAGCAACGGCCAGAGCAACGGTCAGAGCAACGGTCAGAGCAACGGTCAGAGCAACGGTCAGAGCAACGGTCAGAGCAACGGTCAGAGCAACGCGCCTGGACAGTCCGGCAGCTCGCGGCCAGCCACACAGCCGGCGCCACAACCAGCGCCGGCGGCCGACAGCGCACCGGATCTCCGTGACCTGGTCCAGCGCGGCCTCCTCAAGAAGCCCGCGGCAAAGAAGGCGCCTGCCAAGGCCACGCCCAGCCGGGTGGACGCTCCCGTGACGCCCGACTCCTCCAGCCACGCACCCGCGACGGCGAAGCCGAGCGGCGTGTGACCGCGCGCGGGTCAGGCGTCGAGCGGTAGTTCAGACACGCAATGACATCGGCAAGCGGCGCGCTCAGTCTCCCTGGGCGCGCCGTTCCGTTTCGCGATCGAGAATCGCTCGCAGCTCGGCAATCAACGGCGGCGTCGCCGTATGTTCGCGCCCGTAGCCGAGGTTGAAGCGGTAGTCGAAGTCGGGCGGGTTCCTGCCCTGGGTGTGCTGAAGAATCGTCTCCAGCTTGTCGAGCGCCTTGGCGAGGTGGGCCTCCGCCGTCTCTCCCGCCTCGTACTCGTCCCACAGCGCGATGATCTCGTCGCCCAACGACGATGGCAGCGGCCGCACGAGCTGCACCAGATCCCGGCGCTCCTCCGCCGCCTTGTCCCCTTTCCCGAGCGCTGCACGGCGTGCCTGCTCAGGCGCCGGCACGTCGCCGCCGATCGCCTCGCCGAGGTCGTGCACGATGCAGATGCGGACCAGACGTGCAAAGTCCACCTCGGGCATGCTCTGCGCGAGCA
Source organism: Polyangiaceae bacterium (assembly GCA_025936205.1). The sequence continues at coordinate 1,142 of JAICTU010000821.1, forward strand.
CCATCGCCATCAGGCAGAGCCGCCAGGTGTGCTCGGCGACGCTCTCCTTCTCGCCGGTGGAAGTGTGCGCACTGCGCGTCGTGACCTTCAGCGCTTCTGCGGCGCGAAGGAAGTCGACGATACCGAGGAGATCGGATGCTGAGACAGGAGCCGTCATGGCGGGAAATCTAAGTCTGCGACACGCCTGGCTCGCCGTGACCCGCCATTGACAGCGTGAGACGCCGATCGCACCTTCTCCCCTAACCTCGTGCTAGGAGAGCCGTGCCCCGCGACACCAGCGACCTGCTCCACGGTACGCTCGACCTGCTCGTGCTCAAGGCGCTCTCCACCACGCCGATGCACGGCTTCGGCCTGAGCAAGTGGATCGAGCAGCGCGCCGCCAACGAGCTGGAGGTCGTCGACTCGGCGCTCTACAAGGCATTGCACCGCCTGGACGACGACGGCGCGATCACCGCCGAGTGGGGCGTGTCGGACAACAATCGCCGGGCGAAGTACTACTCGCTGACGGGGCGCGGGCGCCAGCGGCTTCGCGCCGAGGCCGCAACGTGGAAGCGCTACGTCGCGGCCGTTTCGGGAATTCTCGGGACGGCCTGAGACGATGACACCGCTCCCGCCCAAACTGCCGCCGAGCGTTCGTCGCCTCTTCCGGCTGCCGCGCAGCCGCGCCAGCATGCTGCGTGAGCTCGACGAGGAGCTCGCCTCGCACTTTACCATGC
>JAICTU010000535.1 GCA_025936205.1 Polyangiaceae bacterium
CTCGCGCGACACCAGCTGCACCTGGCGTGACACCTGGTCGATCTGGTAGCCGCCGATCAGGCCCGCGACCTCGCCGCCGAGGCGCTGCGCGCCGGGGCTGAGCGTACCGTCGATGCGATAGTTCGCGTAGTTTTCGGCCTCACTTTGCACGAACTTCACGATCGCGTCGCCGAAACGCAGCTCTTGCCCGTGCTCCAGCCGCGCCTCCTGGATGCGATGGCCGTCGACGAAACAGCCGTTGGTGCTCTGGCGATCGCGCAGCACCCAGCCACCCCGCTCGCGCGTCAGTTCCGCGTGCTGGCGCGACACCGCGTGCACCGGCAGCTGCAGGCCCGCGCTGTTACTGCTGCCGATCACCAGCGTGCCAGAGTCCGGCAGCGGCCACGCGGACGGCAAGCTCGCGTAGGCGTCCGCGTACAGCAACACGAGGCCCGCGCTGGAACGTTGATCCAGCGGGCCGAGGCCGGCGAATTGCTGCATCGCGTCTGTGACCTGATCGGGCATCGAGAGTTTTCCCTGGTAGCGGCGGCGTTTTCGGTGCACTCAGCCGGGAATGTCGACCTCGACCCTTACGGTAGCCGCCATTCAGCTGAGTAGCCAGGATGACGTGGAAGCGAACCTGGCCGAGTGCCGGGTGTGGGTGGAGAGAGCCGCCGCCGCCGGCGCGCGACTGCTGGTGCTGCCGGAGAACTTTGCCTACTTCGGCCCGGATGAGACGCGGGCGCGCGTCGCGGAGCCGTTGACCTCTTCGGAGGCCGGCTCGGGGCCGATCCAGCAGTCGCTGTCGCGCTGGGCACGCGAGCTGGGCGTGACGATCGTGGGTGGGGGCATGCCGACGCGCAGCCGAGATCCGAAGCGGCCCTACAACACGGCCGTGGTGTTCGCGCCAGACGGGCGGCTCGCCGCGCACTATCACAAGCTGCACTTGTTCGATGTCTCGCTCGCCGACGGCACGGAACTGTGCGAGAGCGCCGGCACCATGCCTGGCGAGGCCCTGGCGGGGGTGCGCGTGGGCGGTTTCGCTGTAGGCCTTTCCATCTGCTACGACCTGCGCTTTCCCGAGCTGTATCGCGGCCTGGTCGAGGGCGGCGCGGAAGTGCTGCTGGTGCCGGCCGCCTTCACGCTGCACACGGGCAAGGATCACTGGGAGCCGTTGCTGCGCGCACGTGCGATCGAGTCGCAGTCGTGGGTGGTGGCCGCCGGCCAGTTTGGGACACATCCGCGCGGACGGCGCTGCTACGGCCACTCGATGGTGATCGATCCCTGGGGTGCAGTGATTGCGCAGTGCCCCGACCGGACTGGCTTTGCGCTGGCAACGCTGGATCGAGACTACCTGGAGCAGGTGCGCCGCAGCCTGCCGTCGCTGAAGCACCGCCGGCTTCAGTGAGCCTCGTTCAGTGAAGGAGGCGCTGCGCGAAGAGCGGCAATAGGCTGGAGTGGTCATCGCTCCAGGCCGTGCCGCGGCCGTCGATGTTGGACCAGCCCAGCCACGTGACGTTGCCGATGGCGGCGTACTGGCTGGGCGTGGCGCCAAACGGCAAGGCGCCGCGCCGTGTTTGGGTGGTGGCGGAGCTCGTGCCGATGCGCTGGGCGCCGGCTTCGATCACGCCCACCAGCGGCACGAAGCGATTGGAGGTGTGGAGCAGCACCGTGCCGCCTGCCTGCACGCGCTCCAGATAGAGCGACAGGGCCTCGGTGGTGAGCAAGTGCACCGGGATGCCATCGCCCGTGAAGGCATCCACCACGAGCAACTGGTAGCGCTCGGCGCCCAGCTCGGCCTCGCGCGCCAGCTGCCGCCGCGCGTCGCCGATGCGCACCTCGACGCGGGCGCTGGACTGCGACAGATAGCCGAAGTCCGCGCGCGCCAGCTGTTCCACGAGTGGATCGATCTCGTAGAACACGACCGAGTCCCCGGCCTCCAGCATGCCCGCCACGGTGCCGATGCCGAGCCCGATCACCCCCAGGCGGCGCGGCCGCGGCAGTGCCGCCAGCACGCGGCCGAGGGGCGAGGTCGCGTCGTAGTAGGTGATGGGCGTCGGATCGAAGCTGCCGTCGGCGCGAAACAACTGCTCGCCGTGGCGCGTCTGGCCGTTGGTCAGCGCGCGCGCCCGGGGCTTACCGTTCAGCTCGCTGTCGACGACCCGGTAGACGCCGTAGGGACTGCGCCGCTGCTCGACCACGCGGTAGCCGGCGGTGGTCATCGCCAGCCCGCTGATCGCCGCCATGCCCAGCACCAGCACGAAGCCGGCGAGGGCATAGGCATCGCCGCGCGGCATGCGCCACGACTTGCGCACCACGGCGACGCTGCACAGCGTGACCGCGACGGCCAGCGTGAACTCGTGCAGCTGCGCGAACAACCACGGGGCGATCAGCGCCACGAAGGTGCCCCCGAGCCAGCCGCCGAGCGCGAGCGCCAGATAGAACCAGCCGAGTTGTGCCACGGGCGGGCGGCTCTCGTACAGCGCGCCGTGCGCGGACCAGGAGATCACGAAGGCGAGCGCCATGTACAAGATACCGAGCCGCCAGTTCTCCGCCACGCCGTGCGACAGCGTGTACACTCCGATCGCTGCCGCGCAGAAGTGAGGCAGCAGCCGCACCACCCAGCCCGGCGTGCCGCTGCGCCCGAACGCCAGAATGAAGCTGAGCAGGTACAGCGATAACGGCAGAACCCAGAGCAGCGGCGCATTGCCGATCTCCACGATGGTCAGGTTCGTCACGGCGAGCGACAGCGCGGACGGTCCTGCCGCGAGCAGAGCCCAGAAGCCGAACGAACGCGCCGCGGGCTGCTCGCCCCAGCCGCCGGCGGGGGCCGCGGCGGGTGCACACAGCCGGTACGCGCGCCACGCGACGAACAGATACATGCCGTACAGCCCGGCCCAGATCCAGCTCTGAGCGCGCACCCCGAGCAGAGGCTCCGCCAGCAGCGCGTAGACCAGGAGCGCTCCGAGTGAGCCCAGGTTCGACGCAGAGTACAGCGAGTACGGATGCTCGCGCTCGGGCAGAGACGACTGCGCCAGCCAGCGCTGCGCGAGCACGCTGGTGCTCGATAGAAGCAGGAACGCGAGCCCGCACGTCCGCCCGAGCGCCCAGATCAGCCCGGCGATGTTCTCGGCTCCCAGAGGGGGGGCTCGGAATGGTAAGGCCACGAGCGGCAACAGGAGTGCCAGCAGGTGCCACTTGCCGAGCCGCGGTCCAAGCCAGTGGGCGTAGGCGTACCCCGCCAGCAGCACGCCCTGAAAGAACATGAGCGTGGTGCCCCAGACATAGACGGCACCGCCGTACTGCGGCAGCAGCAAGCGACCGAGCAGGGGCTCCATGGAAAAGCTCAGCCAGGCGCCGAGCAGCACGAACAGACGCAGCCAGATCATTGCGACGAAGGACGGGCGGAGGGGGAAGCGACGCCGAGGTCGCCGAGCAGCCGCTGAGCCGCGATGTAGCCGGCGCTACCGATCACGGAGCCAGCCGGGTGCGTGCCGGCGCTGCACGAATAGAGCCCGGCGATCGGCGTGCGATGGGGGAAGCGGTCGTTGAAGCCGAAGGAGTTGTCGATGTGGTGGATGTGGCCGGAAGTGATCCCGAAGTGGCGTTCGATGCGCCCGGGATGGAGGGCCATGCGGTCTACCACCAGGCGCGAGGTACCCGGCGCGAAGCGGTCGCAGATCGAGAGCAGGTGGTCGGCATAACCGTCGACCTCCGACTCCCAGTCGGAGTTCGCCAGCTTCTCGGGTACCCACTGCACGAACAGCGCAGAGCTGAGCCGTCCGTGCGCGTCGCTCAGGGTTGGGTCGAGCGTGGAATGCACGTACCACTCGATGCTCGGAAACTCCGGCAAGCGTCCGGCGCGCGCGTCCGCGAAGGCGGCCTCCAGATCCTCGAGCACCGTGCGCTCGTCGGGCAACAGATGGATGGTGGGCCCGAACTGACCTCTATTTTCCGGCAGGCAAGTGAAGCGGGGCAGCCCCGAGAGCGCCAGGTTCAGCTTGAAGGTGGAGCCAGGCTTGCGGCGAGTGTCGAGCCAGCGGTTGAAATCGGCCGGGAATGCCTCCGCGCCGACCAGCGTGCGCAGCCGGAATGGATCGCAGTTGGCGACGATGGCGCGCGCCCGGATCAGCTCGCCGCTCTCCAGCACAACCGCGCTGGCGGTGCCACCGCCGGTCTCGATCTGCGCTACCGGGCACGAGCGCAACAGCTGGCCGCCGGCGTGCACGAAGGCCTGCGCCAGCGTCTGCGTGACCGTGCCCATGCCTCCTCGGCAGAGCATCCAGGTGCCACCGCTGCCCTTGAGCCGGCACATGTTGTGGATCAGAAAATTCATGCCGGTCCCCGGCGTGTTCCAGCTGCCGAACAGCCCAGAGTAGCCGTCGGTGACGGCGTACATCGCGCGCAGCAGCGGGCTCTCGAAGCCGAAGCGATCGAGGTATGCGCCCACGGAGCCTCGGCACAGCTCCACGAACACGCGCTGTAACTCCGGGCGCACGTGGCGCGCGGCGGTGTCCTCGATCGAGAGCGGCTCCTGCAACCAGGTCGGCGCGATGTCCTCGCGCAGGGCCGCGAGCTCACGGTCGAGCTCGAGCTGGGCCTGGTAGTCTCGCTCGGAGAAGAAGCGCAGGAATTGCGAGCGAAGCTCCTCGGGATCGGAGCCGAAGAGCAGGTAGCGCGAACCCGTGGTCGGCAGGAAGTAGTGGGGGTCGCGCCGGATCAAGGGCAACTCCAGACCGAGCCGCTCCAGTAGCTCCGGCTGGATCAGCCCCAGCAGATAGGCGCCGGTCGAGGTCGGTAGATCGGGGGCTTTGGCGAACGGGCGCTCGGTGCGGGCTGCGCCGCCGACCTCCGCGCGGGATTCGAGCGCCAGCACGGACAGGCCCGCGCGGGCCGCGACGAGCCCGGCCACGAGCCCGTTATGCCCGGCGCCCACCACCACTACGTCCCAGGCGCGCTGCGCTGCTGCCTCTCGCTTCACCCTGGCGAGTCTATGTCAACGCGGGCCGGAGCAGGCAAATGTCGGTGCGCCTCCGGCGACGCCAGGCGTTTTCGGAGCCGTGGCGCTCAGCGCGGGGCCTGGAACTGCTGCAGCCAGCTCGCCATGCAATCGATCAGGTCGTCCTCGATCACGAACGATCCGATGGGCATGCGCCCGCCACAATGAACCGGATCGCTCTCCGCGACCGCCTCGCTGACGTTGCTCAGTAGCTCCCCGCGCAGCTTGATCAGGATGAAACTCTTGCTGTAGTCCCGTGAGTCGATGATGCGCCCGCAGTCGGCGTTGCGCGACGAGAGCTTGTCGACGTACTTGTAGGCTTGCGTGGCGTTCATGGCGAAGTCGCCCATGTCCACGTCCTTGTTGCTGTGACAGGAGCCTCCGCCACAGTGCGGCACCAGCAGCTTGGCGGGCGCGTCGCAGAACTCCACCGGCGGCTCCAGAGTGTTTCCCCCCTGCGAGCCGCCGCTCCCACCGCTCGACGGCGCCATGTTCTCGCGCGACCCGGCGTCGCTTTCAGCGGTCTTCCCTGGCAGGGTGCCGGCCGTTGTCGTCCCAGCGCCGGCGCCCGCGCTGGCAGGCGGTTGCTCGACTGACGATTCGCCGTCGGGCGTGTGCACCCCGCCGCAGCCGAGCGCGCTCAACAACGCGATTCCGGCGATGGTTGCACGGGGGCTGCGCATCGCGCTCAGCCTAGCGCGTCCACCGGTGCCTCGCCATGCAAGCGCCCAGCAGGCTGGGGTGAAGAGGCCCCAATCAGACCGGAAAATCCGACCAATACGGGACGCCTGCTTCGGGTGGCGTGCTAGAGGCAGCTCATAGGTAGGATCTTAGCCGGGCAGGCTTTCGTAAGGCGCCGATCCATCATGGATTTTCAATAGGTGAGCACTGGGCTACTTCCGCGGGTGTCTAGACCAAGGAGGAGCCCAATGCTCGGTTCGCAGATTACGAGAA
>JAICTU010000739.1 GCA_025936205.1 Polyangiaceae bacterium
ACTGGCCGTTCGTGCCGACGGTTCTCGACGCCCCCAAGGAGTGCTGGCCGCCAGCGAGCACGTCGCGGTCGGAAAGCGCGACGGGCAATTTCAGAGCCGATGGCTCGAGCAGATCCGGCAGGTCGCCTCGCTGGGATTGCCTCCCGAGTCGATCGTCCACGTCATGGATCGTGAGGCCGATGACTACGAAGTCTTCGACGGGCTGAGTCGCATGGGCGGGCGCTTCGTGGTGAGGATGCAATACAATCGGCAACTCTCCGAGCAGGGGCGAGTCAGAGATGCCATTCTCGAGGTGCGAGCAGAAGCGGAGCGCGCAGTCCCACTGTCCAAACGCTCCAAGCCGGCGGGTGCCAAGCAGAAGAAGATTCACCCTCCGCGTGTCGAACGGTTGGCAAAACTGAAGTTTGGGGGCTGCCGTGCTGAGATTCAGCGCCCCACGACCGCCGCTGGAGCGACCTCCGAGCGGTTGGGGCTGAATGTGGTCTATGTCTGGGAACCAGAGCCGCCAGCAGACGAATCGCCAATCGAATGGGTGCTATATACGAGTGAACCCATCGACACGAGCGAGCAACTCTTGCGTGTGGTGGACTGGTATCGAGCCCGCTGGGTAATCGAGGAGTACTTCAAGGCCTTGAAAACAGGTTGCTCCGTTGAAGAGCGACAACTCGGCGACATTCATTCCTTGAGCAACGCGCTAGCGCTTCTGCTGCCCATCGCCTGGCAGCTGCTGCTCTTGCGAAGCGAGGCAAGAGAGCGACCCCAGACGCCGGCATCCGAGCTGCTGCTCAGCGATGAAATCGATGTGCTGCGTGCTGCCGGCCGTCGTCCCTTGTCGCCGCAGCCCACCATCGAGGAAGCAATGCTCGCCATCGCTGCTCTGGGTGGGCACCTCAAACACAACGGTTCGCCCGGGTGGATTACTCTCGCTCGGGGCTATCAAGAACTGCGCGCCCTCGTGACGGGCTGGCGACTGCGCATTGCCGTCGAGAACGGAACATTGTCGCAGACTTGGGATCAATCCTGAGGCTGGGGCCCCAGCGCGCCAGCGCGAAGCGGAGGCGGGGGTGGGGCCCCGACCGATTCACTCGGGCGGGGCGGGGGTCTGCACCAGACCCCCGTAAATCACGTCCAGTGTCCGGCTTTGACTGCCGCGGGATCGTACTCGCGGATGCGCGGGCCCACGGATTCGCGAAACAAGCTCTCGTTGTCGACGTCGTAGTCGTCCATGTCGAAGCCCTGCGCGACATCGAGCGTGATCGCCAAGATCCGAATGAACATCGCGAAGGTCGAGGCGCACAGCTTGGGCTGCCACTGCTCGGTGCCGCTCATGGCCGTGTACACCGGACAGTCTCCTTCGGTGTCCACCTTGGAGACATCGAGAAAGTAGGGATCGCCGAGCAGGCCGCTGCGGCCGATGATGATCCACTCGGGGCGCCAGCCCTCTTCCGTCGGACTCATGCGACGCTCGCCTGCGTCCGTGAGCGCGAAGCCGCGTTGCTCCTGCTCCAGGTCGCTCGCTGAGATCAGGCACAGCCGTTCGGTGGGCGTGACAATCTCGACGTCGATCGGATCGCAAGCGCCCAAGAAGTTCCGATAGCGACGCGGGAGCCGCAGCTTCTCCTGAAGGACCGTGAGCGCATCGGCTCCAGCTTGACCGATGGTGGGCCGTTGCCCGGTCTGTTCGAACGCTTGCTTGAGCGCAGAGATCGATTCCGCGAGATCGTTATCCACTGTAAGGCCCTTCAGACCCGTTGCCGCCGTTCGGGCGACCCATCGACCGGCAGATTAATGCTTGGATTGCATGGGATCGAGGCCTAATTGCGAGCTGTGTCACGATTCAAACCCATGACAGGGCTGGGGTATTTGTGCCCTATCACGCCCGCTGGCCAGCGGCCCTCAAGACCAGCGCCCCTCAGAACCAGCGGCTGCGCGTCTCGGTGAGGTCCTTGACCAAGCCGTGCGCGGAGGAGCGGCGCGCCAGCGCGATGGCTTCGTCGAGGAAGCCCACCGCTTCGTCCTTGCGCTGCCGGCCCCGCGCCACGCCCGCGAGAGAGGCCAAGATTTGCGCGCGATCCGTGCCCGTCGGCCCGGTCATGTCCAGGGCTTCGCGAAGCACCCCCTCCGCGTCGGCGTAGTTACCAGACTGCGAGAGCGCATCGCCCAGCTTGCGGCCAAAAATGGCCATCGCGCGCATCGGGTCATCGAGCTCGCCGCGATACAGCTCGCGGCGTGACAGCTCGAGCCCCCGACGCAGGGCGTTGATGGCCGCCGGCTGGTCTGCACGCCCGAGCGCGCGCTCGGCGATCTGCTCGAGCAAGAGCAGTGCCTCGAACGACTCCTGGGAATGGTAGGCATGCAGCGCGCGCGCTTCGATGGGCGCCCCCTGCTTGTCGAACCAGCGGATCGTGCGGCGGTGCAGCTCGACGCGCACGCCTGCGGGCGTGGCGAGCAAGATCACCTCGCGGAACAAGGGATGGCGCAGCACCACCTGCTCCTCGACCTGCTCGATCATATCGCCCTTGCCGATCAGGTCCAAGGTGCGCTCGACGTCTACGTCGGCGCCGAGCACGGCGCGCAGCGACTCTTCGTCGGCACGATCCCCGAGCACGGCCAGCGCCTGCAAGAGCTGCCGCGCTGCCGGCTGCAGCGTGCCGAGGCGGTGCGCGATCAGATCCGCCAGGCGCAGCGGCGGATCACTGCCGCCCTCGGCCAGAAACCTCACGACCTGATCGACGTACAAGGGCAGCGCCCCGCGCTGGGCCATGGCGTCGCTGGCGTGGCGCTCGAACGACGGTCGATGGCCGAGGATGCGGTGCAACACTGAGGCCGGCAGCCCAGCGAGCGTGCGTTCTGGCGAGTTCGCGCCCCAGTTGGGCTCGAACGCGGGCGAGTGCGTGGCGAGCAGCAAGACCGGCTGCGACACCTGATGGTGCCCGAGCACGTGGGTGATGGCCGAAAAGCTCGCGCTGTCGACGCGTTCCAGGTCCTCGATGGCGATGATGATGCGCCCATCGCGCGCACGAGACGCGGCACGTGCCAGCGCCCAGGAGAGCGCCGCGTGTATGTCTTCGCGCCGTCGTCCCGGCCCGGACGCTCGCTGGCTGTCGGTGTTACCGAGAATCTCGCCCAGCCCGCGCTGCTCTTCGTCACTCGCGTCGCGCCACTGGCGGCGCGAGCCGTTGCCCGCGC
>JAICTU010000517.1 GCA_025936205.1 Polyangiaceae bacterium
CCCCGACGCGCTGGCGCTGCAATCGGTCGCGGAACGATCGGGAATGCCGACGATTGCCGCGACGGCGGACGACGCTGCCTGGCTCGCGCCACTACTCGCGAACGTCGAGGTGCGTCCGCTGTCCGGATCGATCGTGCGCGTCGAGCCGGCCGCCGTCGCGGTGGACAGCCTGTGCGCGCTCGTGCAGCAAGTGCTCGCGCGTGCGCGCTTGCCCGTCGCAGCCGTGAATGCGGTGGCAGACAGCTGCGGGTTGCAGACTCGGCACGGATTGCCAGCGGCCTCGGCTCCCGCAGCGACACAGACTCCGTCGATCACGCAGCCCGTACAGGTGGTCACACACGTGCCTGTGGCCACGTTGCATGTGGCGTTCCCGCCGCACTGATTGACGGCGGGCGTACACGCATCCAGAGCTTCGTCACAGACGGAGACGCCATTGCAGGCGACGCCATCATCGCACTCGAGTTCCGTCCCGACGCACGCGCCTGCCCGACAGACTTCGTTCGTGGTGCAGAACAAATCGTCTGTGCACGCCACCCCGTCGTTGGGCGACCAGCCACCGGAGTCCCGACTCGGATCACAGATGAGACACGTGTTGGCAGGATTCATGGCGCTGGGAGCAACACACTCCCCGTCGATCAAACAGCCAGGACACCCGGCGGCACACCCGCCATCGCAGAGCGGCAGCGGCGACGAGCAAGCGCCTGCGTCTCGAGCCTCGCAGGCGTTGGACGCGCCCAGATTGCCGGCCCCCTGGCAGTCCTCGCCCGTACACGGTGTCAACTCGGAAGGAAGCCCGCCTTGCTCGCTGCCCGAGACGCCCACGTTTGAAAGAGCTCCGGCATCGTCTCCATTCCCGCCGGCCCTCGCCGATGGATTCAAAGCTCCCGCTTGCGGCGGTGCAATGCCCGACACTCTACGATCGTCGATCGAGCAGCCACCGGCTATGAACGCCAGGCTCAGACACGTCGCGCGTCGTATCGACCAGGCGAGAACCGCGCTCCTCATTCGGACACCTCGCACTTCGGAGCACCAGGCCACACGGCATCCGGGGAGTCAAGGCGAGGACCGGCGCATGTCGCTCTGCCACATCAACACTCGGGCGTGCTTGTCTCATCACGCGTCTCACGGGCGCAGTCAGCTCCCGTACTCACAGTACGATCCGTGTGGAGCTGCGTGATTTCGTCGTCGGTTCTCTCGGATTGCGTCAGCCAGCGGCAACGCGACCTTCTGGCAGCACCCTGCGTCGGCGCGGACTCTCCAGGGGCCCGCATCGACTCGGGCCCCGCCCAACGCCCCGACCCGTTACGATAATGCGCGCGACGCAATCGCACAACGCGGCGCGTCCACGCTGAACCGGGGCGGCGCAGATGGCCCGGCCCTCGCGTACTCGGCAAGCGCAGGAACAGAGCCGATGTTCTGGGAATAGCGATACAGCGCGTTTTGTGTAATCGTTTCCACTTCGGCTGCCGCGGACGCACCGCTGGCGCTGATGCCCCGAGTCCGGCGCTCCCGTGAGCGGACGGCGGGCGCACGGCACCGGGCAGTCATCAGCCGTTTTCACGCTAGGAGAAGCAGGATGGCCCTGAGAAGACTGGTTACGAGCGCTGCGACGATCGCGATTTTGGGATGCTCAAACGGAACCAACGAGGGTGGTGCCCTGCCACCTCCATTTTCCGGCACCCTGCCCCAGCAGACTCCGCCGCTGATGGACAGCGCAGACCCCGGGATGCCGGCGGCTGATCCGGCTGCCTCCTCGAACCCCTCAGCAGCTCCAGCAGCTGCCCAGGGCGCGAACGAAGGCCAGAACCCGGACAACATCAGCATTGCGAGTCCCGAAGGGACGGGTGAGTCATCGAGTGGCAGCGAAGCACCCATGCAGATGGGGGCTGGCGCGGAGCAGCCCAGTGGAATGGAACAACCCGGTGCTGAAGCGCCACCCGCGGAGCCTACCCAACCAGCCGAGCCTGAACCCGTCCCCGAGGAAGAACCGGCGCCGATCGTGCGCCCGCCCTTGAACTGCGGGGCCCCTGCACCGGCGCTCCAGGGTGGGCTCCAGGGCTGTCAAGCGGAAGACCAAGGCGACGTTGCCGGGCAGAGTTGGTTCCTTTGGTACACGGGGGGCAGCGGCTGCATGACCACCTACGATAACCTCAGTGGAGCGTTCAATGCCCAGTGGAACAACCCGGGGGACTTCCTGGCGCGCATCGGGTTCTGGTTCGACGAGACGCAGACGTTTGCACAGCTCGGCGAGATTGGAGCCGACCTGAGGTTCACCCGTCAGGGGAACGCGGGCGGCTTCTCGTTCATCGGGATCTACGGCTGGACCACCAATCCGCTCATCGAATACTACATCGTCGAGGATTCCTTCGGTAACGGTCCGGTGCAGCCGTTCGGCGACCAGCTGCGAGGTAACTTCACGGTCGACGGCGCCCAGTACAACCTCTACACGGGCAACAAACAGAACCAGCCCAACATCACGGGGACCAACGCCAACTTCACGCAGGTCGTCAGCGTTCGGCAGAATCCCCGCCAGTGTGGCCACGTCTCCATTTCCGAGCACTTCCGGCAGTGGCAGAGGATGGGCGTGAACCTCGGCTTCGCGAAGGAAGCGAAGATCCTGGTGGAGGCGGGTGGGGGCAACGGCAGCATCACCTTCACCCACGCCAACGTCACCGTTACGCCCCCGCAATGACTCGAGGCGCTGGCCCCGACGGCATAACGACTGGCGTTAAGCTGCGGGCGCAGCGGTCTCTGTATGACTCGTCTGCTCGGAACCACCGCTGCCTTGGCGCGAAGCGCTCAAGGCAGCGATGCATGACCCTCAAGGTCAGAAGCCCGTCAGCTTCAATGGCCTAGTTATGCCGCTCTCAGGCTGTCTCGGGGTCGAGCCGTCCGAGTGCCTCGTCCGTCGCCATCTCGAGCTCTGCTATCTCGACATCAGTCAGCGCTCGCATCCTCGCGCCGAGGGCGCGCTTCGGCAGGGCCCTCATTTGAAAGGCAAGAGCGACCGAGTCCTGAGGAGGCCCAAGCTCCGAGGCTTCGATCATCGCAGTACCCGCCAGATGTGCCCGCTCGAGATTGGTCGTGAGCGCCACGCCCAGAACTGATTGCAGAACGCTATTCAATGCGTCGCTCTGTCATACAATGACTGGACGCCTGCCGGTCTGTTCAAGCGGGCGGTGCTCGCCCAGGTTCGCCCACCAGAGTTCGCCCCGCTTCAACCCGAAGCCTCGTCCTCTGAATCGATCGCATCGTCCCACGCCGCCAGACCGGCCTCAGCCAGTTTCAAATCCTCCGACATGTCGGACTGCCCGAGTCTTGCCAGATCCCACCGTTTCGGATCCGGCTGTCGTACGACGATGACACGAACGCGCTCTCCCGGAGCCAGCGGCAGCGGTTGCGCAAGCTTCTCATAGCCGGGTGCCCACAGGGCTTCTGCGTCACCTCATCGATGGCCGCGAGGTCGTAGTTATCCGCGCTCTGCTGGGTGCTCGCCTTGCCCAAGCGGCACCCTGGGGATCCCGCGTGTGATCGAGGCGGTGGCACCTGCCAAGGCCAGCCCCAACTCGCCGTCCGGTGCGCGCCGCTCGCCGTCAGCAGCGGCGCCAACCCCTCAGAATGACCCCAGAAACTAGAAAGCCCACCTCGGTCAGAGATGGGCTTCTTTTAGAGCGGGAGAAGAGATTCGAACTCTCGACGTCAACCTTGGCAAGATTGAAAAGAACAGCAAATACCAATCGTTACGACCCGTGACTGGTCGTAACGGACAGTGAAAGCCGAGACACACCGACCAGCATCAAAACAGCCAAACGGCGTTCCCGAACGTGTTTTCCCGTGCTTGGCTGTGATGACTGGGTGGTCCCGAGAGGGTGGTCCTATGGATTTTGGGACCACCCCGTCGGCGTGACAGGCGGTGAAGCGGCGCGATCCCAAGAGCTTGCCTGTCGTGCACTCGGGCCTGCACGTACTTTCGGACTGCTAAAATGGCCAGTCGGCCGCCCCAAACGGACCAGCATTATGTCCCTTCTTGACCTGACTGTAGAATAGGACATATTTTGGATATGGGCGCTCAAGCTTCAAACGCGACATGGCATTCTCCCTTCCTCTCCCGGCGCATTTGGCGGCCCAACGATGGAAGGTGAAGATCCGCGATCAGGAGCGGCTGGAGCCGCCGCACGTGACATTCATTCACGGCACGAGGTCATGGCGCCTAGACTTGCGCCGAGTCGAGTTCATGAACTCGACGCCGGCCCCCACCGAAGTCCCGTCGGAGTTGCTCGACCTCGTGTTGGAGAGCCTTCCCACGCTTCGAGCCCGCTGGGACGAAATGTACCCCAGCAATCCCATTCAAGGCGACGCTGATGATGAATGACGCAGTACTAATCGTCGACCACGACGAGGCCGCTGCTCGTCGGTTCGAGGCGCTGAAGCCACGACTCCTGCGATCCGCCGAAGAGGTCCAGCTCGCCTTCGAGGAGAACTGGCGGCAGGCATTGTGGATCGTACCTCGCTTGAGTGGCATGAGCCGCCTCACCACAATTCGTGGCGGTCGTCGTGGAGATCAGCGCTTGCTCTTTCTGGGCCACCTCGAAGGTGTTCGGCGTGAAGTGCTTCACGCCAACTTTCGATTCGTCGTCGCGCTTGCAGAAGGCATGAAGCTTCTTCCGATCGACGAACTGACGGAAGTCCTAGCGGCCCCCAATCGTGAAGATCTCTTCATCGGGGGGGCGCTTGATACGACTGATCGGGCACTCGTGCTGTATCGTGGGAATCTTGAGCCGCTTGTCGTTCCGCTATCTTGGTTCTCGTCTGCAAGTGGCCCACGACCGGATCCGACGCAATTCGAGGTGACTGACTCCGGGCAAACCATTCGCCTGGGCGAATTCGAGGCAGCTTCGGACGCAATTCTCTACGAGTTCGACATCGGTGCCCGTCGCAGGTCCAAGCAGAAGTCGATTCGAGAGGACCAGAGCTTCGGAGGAGCCCTTCGCAGGCTACGCAAACAACGTGGCCTTCGTCGTGAAGACTTCGACGGCATCAGCGCCAAAGAGATCGCTCGCCTCGAACGAGGCGAGGTCAGTAGACCTCACGCGGACACGCTTGAGCGAATAGCCAAGACGCTTGGGGTGCGTCCGGATGAAGTAGAGACGTACTGACGCCTGACCTCGACGTGCCACGAGGGTCGGCCCTAGCTCAACGCGCCTGCTCCCCTTGCCTACTCAGCGACGGCGACACGATTGTATCTAGTGGTGGCGTCTATACTTGTCGCTATGAGCGTCAACCTTGAGGGGCAACCTAGCATCATGAATGAAACCAGACGCCGTCCGCTCATGCGTATCGGCCAAGAATTCTGCCTTCATGGCGACACCTGGCGCGTGACGGATGTCGGAACGCGCACGTTTCTCGCGATCAATACCACCCAGGGACAGCTCGTTCGCGTCTCACCGGGCGGTGAACAAACCATCCACGATGTCGATCCGAAGGCAGAGGGTCTCTTGAACGGACCACCCTATGCCGTTGTCGAGCAGGTCTGGGACGAGTACGACCAGCAGGGGCTGGAGGACGTGGAGGGTCTTGAGTGGACCAAGGCCGACTTGGCGTGATCTCCAACGCAGGTCTTCAACGCACCACGGATCCCGCCCAGGCACGGCTCTAAGCATGGTCGAGCTTGCATGGGACCTCTCATAGTTCACGGAAACGACGTCAGGGAGGACACCGTCGGGCCTAAGTCGAGCGAGAACGGCTCTGAATCGCCTTCTCTTGCGCGATCAGATCCTCCAGGACCTCGTCCGTTGGTTCCATTTCTCTCGCGACGCTATCACTGACGAGCGGGTCGATGGCGTCGGCGTAGCCGCGAGCAGCTGCCAACCACTCCAGAGCAGCACCCGATGGTTTCGTCCCCGCCTCGTAGGCGTTCAGGAACTCGCGAAGCTGTCGCGCCTGTGCCCACCGTGCGGCGTTGGCTTCAAGGTCTTCTGCCATCCAGCGCTGGTACCATCTCAGTCGCTCGGGCCGCAGTCGCGCCCGCTGTTGGCTCTCGCGCTCGGTCGTGATCCCCCGGGGTGATCTTCTCGCTTTGGGGACTCGTGGGCTGGGGTGAGAGGGGAAGCGAGATCGGGAAACGGTACCGATCTTTTTTCCCGGGAGGCTGATCTGCGGAACGCTGATC
>JAICTU010000077.1 GCA_025936205.1 Polyangiaceae bacterium
CGCGGTGCTCGAAGCCTACTCCAACGAGTCGATCGACGACTACTACTGCCTGGGCGACACCGTGGGCTACGGAGGCTCGCCCAACGAGTGCTCCGAGATCGTGCGCGAGATCGCCAAGGCCACGATCCTCGGCAACCACGACGCTGCCGTCGCGGGGCGCATGGACTACTCGTACTACTACGAGGCCGCTCGCCACGCGCTCGACATCCACTCGGCGATGCTCGCCGACGAGAACCTCGAGTGGCTGAAGAGCCTGCCCTATCAGATCAAGCTCGATCAGATCGGCGTGCATCTCTGTCACGGCTCGCCGGTGCGGCTCGAGGAGTTCGAGTACATCTTCGCGCCCGAGCAGGCGCGCGAGTGCCTCTCGATGTACAACGAGCTCGGCCACATCACGCTGATCGGCCACTCGCACCTGTGCAAGGTGTTCGCGCTCACGCGCGATTCGGTGGAAGAGCTGCCGCCGATCGACTTCGATCTGGAAGACGGTAAGAAGTACATCGTCAGCGTCGGTTCCGTGGGCCAGCCGCGCGACTACGACAACCGCGCGAGCTACACGGTGTACGACTCGAACAAGAAGCGCTTCGAGTTCAAGCGCGTCGAATACGACATCGAGACGGCGGCGCAGAAGGTGCTGAAGGCTCGCCTCGAGCGCAACTTCGCGCATCGTTTATTCATTGGCGTTTAAACGCCAAGTGGCTGTTGATCGGCGTCTGAGCTTCAGTCGTCGCTATCATCGGCGTCATCCTGGGTGGGACGGCGGCGCCGGCGGCGCCAGCGCGCCCCCGTGCCGGTGCCGGTAGCCGCGACCGGCACGCCGCTCGTCAGCGGCCGAAAGCCCTGCCAGCGCCGCGGCGAGAGCTGCTTTCGTCCCAGGAACGCGCGCGTCAGAGCCAGGCCACTGATGAAGCCACCGAGGTGCGCGAACACGGCCACGCCGCCCGCGTCCGCGCCGAGCAACGCCTCGCTCAGCGTCATGAACAGGTATTCCGCGGCGATCACCCAGGCAGGAAACACCGGAAAAAGTCCGATGAAGAAGATCAGCAGGGTCAGGTTCAGGGTGACGATCGGTGCCTTCGGGAACAACAGCAGGTAGCCCGCCATCACTCCGAAGATGGCGCCCGACGCGCCCACCACCGCGGTCTGGCTGTGCACGTCGACGCCGACCTGCAGCAGCGCCGCGGCGACCCCGCACAGCAGATAGAAGCCGAGATAGCGTGCATGGCCCAGCACGTCTTCCAGGTTGTCACCAAAGATATGCAAGAAGAGCATGTTGCCGGCCAGGTGCACCCAGCCGCCATGCATGAACATGCTCGTGAAGACCGTGAATGCCTCGCCCACGGGATCGGCCACGATGCGCGTGGGGACGAGCCCGTAACCGGGCACCAGCCACCAGGCGCCGCCCGAGATGCTGGGCCAGGTGTAGAGGAAGACGACGATGTTCAGGGTGATCAGCCCATAATTGACGAACGGGACCCGCTGCGTCGGGTTCTCGTCACGTATGGGGATGGGAAAGATCATCCAGACCAGTCCTGGCGGGGCGTCGGCACCAGACGACGAGTCGCGGGTCCGAGTCAAGCTGGAGCCTGTTTTCTCGGGGGTGCTTTGCGACAATGAAACCCTCCGCCCGGATACTTGAGCCTCTTCCTTCCTGGGATTAGTGTTCAGGGGTTGAGCACACGAGCGACATCCGCAGGGGCCTTGCTACTGGCGCTGGCGACCGGCTGCGCGGCTTCGAACTTTGACGGCAAGGTGTTTCGTCAAGGCAACGTCTCGTTCCGGCTGGCGCAGGTGCCGGCGGGCTGGCGCCAGATCGAGATCACGGACACAGCGCTCGCCTTCCGCGACGACGCGCGCGAGACCACCGTGGCGATCAACGGGCGCTGTGGCCGAGATGCGGAAGACGTGCCGCTGAAGTCGCTCACGCAGCACCTGTTCCTGCAGTTCACCGATCGGCAGCAGGAAGAGCAGCAGCTGATCCCGCTCGACGGGCGTGAGGCGCTGGAGACGCAAATGGTGGCCAGGCTCGACGGCGTGGAGAAGCACTTTCACGTCGTGGTGCTGAAGAAAGACGGCTGCGTGTACGACTTCCTCCAGATCGCCAACGCGCGTCAGGACCCCGAGCAGTTTCGAAGCTTCGTCAACGGCTTCTCGAGCGCGAGCTGAATGGTCGCTTCTTCGCCCACCTCCGTGCCGCCGCCGAGCGCGCCGCGCTCCTGGCGAGTGCCGCCACCGCCGCCCACCACGCGCGCGCTGGGCGCGCTGAGCGCGTTCGTCACCCAGCTAGGCGAGGTGTCGATGCTGATGGCGAACTGCGTGAAGGCGCTCTTTCGCAAGCCGTTCGAGGGGCGCGAGATCATCCGCCAGTTCGAGTCACTGGGCGTGGCCTCGCTGGGCATCGTGGTCGTCACCAGCTTGTTCATCGGCATGGTGATGTCGACGCAGTTTGCGTTCGGCCTGCGCAAGTTCGGCGGCATGGAGTACACAGGCCGCGTGGTGGCGCTGACCTTTGCGCGCGAGCTCGCCCCCACGCTCACGGCCGTGATCGTCGGCGGCCGCATCGGCGCCGGCATGACCGCCGAGATTGGCGCCATGGCGGTGACCGAGCAGCTGGAGGCGATCCGCGCGCTCGGCGCCGATCCGGTGAAGAAGCTGGTCTTGCCGCGGCTGATCGCGGCCACCTTCGTGCTACCGATCGTGGGCACCTTCGCGCTGATCCTAGGCTTCACCGGCGCCATGATCATCACCGACGCGCAGTTCGGAATTCCGGCGGCGTTCTTCTTCCAGAGCGCGCTCGATCAGCTGGTCTTGATGGACTACCTGATGGGGCTGTTCAAGACGCCGTTCTTCGGCGCCATCATCGCCCTGCTCGGCTGTCACTTCGGCATGATGACGCGCGGCGGTACGGCGGGCGTGGGCCGCAGCACGACGAAGACGGTGGTAGCGATCTCGATCGCGATCCTGATCGCCGACTTCTTCCTGACGAAGCTCGTCTTCATCTTCTGGGGTATCGTCTAGCCTGTAGCCACCCCTCGAAGCGCGAAGACGCCCTCATTCCAGCCCTGGCGTCTGGGCACAAAATAGAGGCCCGCCACACCCGCTTCCCACTACCGTTGCTCCCTTCCGGGCCTGGCGGGGTTCGCGGTGCGCTGTTGACGGACCCGGGGCGGACCTTAGCTCAGCCTGGGTACACCACCAAGGCTCAATTTCGATGGCACGCGTGCCCGCGCGACATACGCACTGCGGCAGCCGGCCTCGGCGAGCTCATGCCAGCGGGCCGGAAGCGCTGCCCATCGCAAAAGGCGCTGCGCCAGGGCTCTGACACCTGCTAAGTACTCGTCGCGTCGAGCGCCGTGCCCTTTTTCGCGCTCGCCGGCGGGATCCGATCTTGCCCCCTCACGACTATCTCAAGCCGACCGCGGGCGGACGTGCATGGGCGCAGGCGCGCTTCGTGCTCTCGGCGCTCGGCGTCTCGGTGGCGATTCATTTCGCGCTGCGCGAGCCGTGGTTGGGCGTGCTGCTGGTGAGCTTGGCGATCGCCTTCGGCGTGCCGCAGCTGCGGGCTCGGCAGCGGCTACGCCAGCTGCTCAGCTCCGGCAACCTGAACGCGATCCTCGAGCTGTGGAACGACGCCATCGACGGTCTGCCCCATTACCGCACGGTGGGGCCACTGATCCGCGCCACGGCGCTCGCCGCCCACGGTCTGACCGAGCGCGCGCGCGGTGTGCTCGACCGCGCGGAGCGCGGACTGGCGTGGGAAAACGCGCTCGAGCATCGCCTGTTCGTGGAGACGCTGCTCGACTCGTTCGAGGGCCGCCGCCTGCAGGCGCTCGATAAGGCTCGCGCGCTGCGCGTGCTGCCGCTGCCGGCATCGCCCTGGGCCAAGAGCCGCGCCACCGTGCTGCGCAGCGCCGCCGGCGCCCTGGCTCGCGCCTTTGCCCACTGTCCCGAGCAGGGAGACGCCGCGCGGCTCTCCGCCGCTGCCGACCATCACCCGCTCGTGCACTGGGCGATGCGCTATGCGCTCGCGGTGTTGCACATTGATCAGGGCCGGCGCGACGAGGCGCTGGCGCTGGTGCGCACCGCCCCAGTCTGGCCAGAGGGCAGTGCCTTCAACGCCTTCCAGCAAGAGATCGTCGAACGCGTCGGACGCCGTTACCGCGCCTGAGCCGGCGGGCGCCGACGCCGGGGATCTGCCCCCGAGATCTTGACCTCGCGCCCTGTCTTACCCAGAAAGGGAATACGCTCGTGGACTCGCGCGCACTTTGGGTGAAACGCCGGCTGGGCGTGCTGGCGCTGGTCGCGATGTGTGTGCAAGTAGGATCGTCGGTGCAGGCAGCGCCGCCGCCTCAGGCTGCTGCCTCTGCGCCCGCGCAGGCTTCCGCCGCGCAGGCTTCCGCCGGGCGAGAGGCGGGGGTGAAACCTGCTGCTCCCGGCGTGGTGCGCGCCGATCTGGAGCGCTGGCGCATCGTCGACAGCCAGTCGGGCCCGGTCAACTACTACTCGCTGCAGCGCGACGCCGGGCGCCTCTTCCTGCGCGGTTCTTACCAGCCACCGAACAAGAAGGCCGTGCTCGGCTTCGAGGTGCCGGAGAAGAGCCGCGAGCGCCTGCACCACCTGGAGTGGAGCTGGCGCGCCGTCAAGCTGCCGGTGCAGGGCGACGAGTGCACCAAGAACAAGGGCGACTCCGCTGCCGTCCTGTATGTGACCTGGCGGCGCTTTCTGAAATGGTACTCGCTGAAGTACGTGTGGAGCACCACGCGCCCCGCCGGCACGATCTGCGATCGGCGCCGCAACACCTTCGTCGCGCAGGACACGGTGGTGCTCCAGAGCGGCGGCCCCACGGGCGTATGGAAGCGCGAGTCCGTGGACCTGACGCACGAGTTCCGCAGCCACTTCGGCGACGGTGACGAGCACGCGGACGTGCCGCCGCTGATGGGGCTGGGCTTGATGACGGACGGCGATCAGACCAAGACGGAGAGCACGGGCGACTACTCCGATTTCGTGCTCAGCCCCTGATCAACGCTGCACGACAAAGCCTTCGGCCACGACCCGGCCGCGGCCGGCCTGCTTGGCTTCGTACAGGCGCTGATCGGCGAGGTGGATGAAGGCGTTGGACGTGGTGTCCTTCAGGCAGGCGAGCGAGGCGCAGCCCACGCTCACGCTGACCGAGAGCGGCGGTGTGCCGACGAAGACATGGTCGGCGATGGCGCGGCGCAGCCGCTCCGCGGCGCGCGCGGCGCCCTCCAGCGGTACCCCGCGCAGCAGCACCGCGAACTCCTCGCCGCCGTAGCGCGCGAGCACGTCCTCGGTGCGCAGGCTCTGATGGCAGGCGTGGGTCAGGCCGCGCAGCACGCGGTCGCCCTCCAGGTGCCCGTATTGGTCGTTGATCTTCTTGAAGTAGTCGATGTCGAGCAAGAGCAGGGAGAGCGCCGCCGCGTGCCGCTTGGCGTAGGCCAGCTCGGACTCGAGCCGCTCCGCGAAGTGCCGGCGATTGAAGGCACCCGTCAGCGGATCGCGCACGCTGCTCTCGTACAGCTCCTCCAGCAGGTTCTTCTGGTGCTCGTCCATCCAGCAGAAGCGCAGCGTGGCCACGGGCCCGACGCGGATCAGATCGCCCTGGCGCAGCTGCGCGGCGGTGATCGGCTTGCCCCACAGGAAGGTGCCGTTCTGCGAGCCCAGATCCTCGAGCACGTAGTTGCCCTCGGTCCAGCAGATGCGCGCATGCTTGCGACTCACGCCGTCCTCGGCGAGATGTAGGTCCGCCTGCGGGCTACGGCCGATGGTCAGCTGCTCGCTCGCGAGCGAGATCACGCGGCCGGCGCCGGGCCCGT
The DNA here is from genome assembly GCA_025936205.1 of Polyangiaceae bacterium. The sequence goes on from JAICTU010000077.1 coordinate 5,835, forward strand.
CGATGCGCGTCAGCGTGCCGCCCAGCTCGCTGCTGGCCTCCGGGATCGGACTGGGTGAGGTCGCAGGCATCGACTCGGGCCGTTGCGTGGGCGGGCCCTGACCATCGCTCCAGCTCGGCATCGGGTGCAGCGAGAGCGCGTGCTGGATCTCGTGCTCCTCCTGAGCCACGCTGTGCTCGATCACGAGCGTGCCCGGCGGGGGGCGCACCGCAGGCATGCGCGGCGCCGTCGGTCGATTCAGATACCCGAAGAGCACGGAGCCGCTCGGCGCCTGGCTCTCCACCACCAGTGCCCGCAGACGGCTCAACGAGTCCGCACCGGGGGGTCCCGGCGGCTTCGGCTTCGAGCCAGGTCTCTTGGGCTCCACCAGCAAAGCTACGGGCAAATTCGCGAGTGGTAAAGTGCCCCAGCGGGGTGCCTCGTGCACACGCGCGAGCGCGGCCACGACAGCCCGTATCTGGAGCGCTCTGTCATGAAACACCAGACCCTCGTTGCCGCCTTCTGTATCGCTGCGGGCTGTACCTACAACGAGTACAAGAGCTACTACACGACGCCGGAAGAGGGCACGCTCGGTGGATCGGACGCGGGCGTCTGTTCCGCGTCCGGGTGCGCGACTAGGTGGGCGCCGTTTCGCTGGTCGCGTACGTGGAGAGCGGCGACCACTTCGCTCCCGAGCAAGGCTTCGCGCCCGACGCCGCCGGCAGCTACGTCACTCTGAACTCGGACTCGGGCTGGCAAGACGCGGGGATCGATCTGGCGCAGATGCCGGAGTTTCGCGCGCCGAGCTGGATCGACATCGACGCGGGCGGCGGCACCGCCGGAGCAGGCTTCGATCCGCGCATCAGACCACGATCGCGTTCGCCTGGCTCCGCTCGGAGAGCAGGTGCTGAATGCGCTGCACCAGCTCGTCACCACTGAACGGCTTGGCGAGAAAGTCGTCCACCATCTCCGGCGTGATGCTCGTCTCCTCCGGTGCGTAGCCCGAACACACCAGGACCGCTCCGCCGTGGACCCGCCGAAATTCCTCGATCAGCTGCCGCGCGGGCGTCCCCGGCATCATCCAGTCGGTACACAGCACATCGAGCTGCAGCTTGGAGCGCCGCAGCGCTTCCAGGGCCGTCGCCGCATCCGCGGCCTCGACCACCTGGAAGCCGGCGCGCCCGAGCCCCCGGGCGACGGTGGAGCGCACCGCCGCCTCGTCATCGACCACCAGCACCGCTCGCCCAGCCCCGGGCAGGGTGGCCGTCGCGCCGCTCGCGCGCTCGCTGGCCTCGACGGAAGCGGAGATGGGCCAAAGCAGCGTGATCGACGTGCCTCGACCGGGCTCGCTGCTCACGCGCACCTCCCCCTGATGGGCTTTCACGATCTCGCGTACGGACGCGAGCCCGAGCCCGGTGCCGCCCGCTTGCTTGGTGGTGAAGTACGGCTCGAACAGGCGCTCCTGCACGTCCTTGGGGATGCCGGTGCCGGTGTCCGAGACCTCGATCGCCACCAGGCTGGCCCCGTTGAGCTGTTCGCGTGCCTCGGCGGGACGGGCGCGCAAGGTCAGCGTCCCACCTTCGCGCATGGCATCGCGCGCGTTCAAGGCCAGGTTGGTCAGTACCCGAAGCAACTCACCCTCGTCCGCGGCGATGCTGGCCTCGGTGTGCACCTTTGACTCGAGCCGGATGTTGGGCGGCAGAACCCGGCTGAGCGTCGCGCTCGCCCTCGAGATCAACGCCGCTACCTCCAGCGTGCCCGGGCAGCGCGGCGTACCGGGGCCAAAGGCGCGCAGGCTGCGCGTGGTCGCGGTCGCTTGCTCGGACGCGATGCGCAGCGCGTCGACCGCCTCCGTTTGGCTGTCGGTCAGCTCGTCCTGCGACAGCTCGTCGATCGCGCCCCAGATCACGAGCAGCGCGTTGTTGAAATCATGCGCCATGCTGCTGGCGAGACGCCCCAGCGTCTCGAGCTCGCGCGCCTTGTGCAGGGCCGCCTCGCGCAGCTCGAGGTCGCGCTGCAGACGTGCCCTCTCTGCCTGCTCGTTGCGCAACGCCTGAGCCACCTGCGCTTGCTGCCAGGCCAGATCCTCGGTGCGCTGCAGCAAGAAGGAGACACCCACGGCGCTCGTGATCGAGAGCAGGCCGAAGATGCTCGCGACCCGCACGCCATTCACGAGCCTCGTGACATCCAGGACTTCCGTCCAGTTGGCGGGCTGCGTCACCCAACCTCCCGCGTGGAGGAACCAGACCGCCAAGATCGCCGTCATGGTCAACACCGTCGACGCCACGGCCGTGCGCACGCCGAACAGAATCGCGGCGGCGACGGCGAGCGTGCTGAAGCCCACGATGGCGTTGGGAGTAATCCCGATCGTCACGATGCTGCCCAGGCACACGAGGAACAAGATCGCCAGGAAGGCTGCAGAGCGCAGCGCGAGCGGAAGCCGTTTGCCGACCAGGAGCAGGCCAAGCTGCGCGAGCGCGGCGGACCACAGCTCCAGCTTCTGCCAGGTCAAACCATACGGCGTGATGTGGAACCACGTGGCGCTGATGGCGCACGCGATCATGATGGAAATCGCAAAGGCGCGCAGCGGACCCTCGCGCCAGAGCCTCAGCTCTCGGCGAAAGCCTTCCTCCGTTTCGGCTCTGGTGAGCGGATCCTTGCCCGAGAAAAGGGCGCCTTCCAGCAATTCCATGGTCCCCCGGCTGGCAGCATAGCCCGCCGGGCGGGCCGAGAACCAGGACTAGAGCGGAATATTCCCGTGCTTGCGCTTGGGACCCTCGTCCTTTTTGTTACGCAAACGCCGCAAGTGCTCGCACAGGCGGCGCCGCAGCTCGCGCGGTCGGATCACCTCGTCCACGAAACCCAGCTCCGCGGCGCGAATGGGGTTGGCGAACTGCTCCTTGTACTCCTGCGTGAGCTCGGCGCGGCGCGCCTCCGGATCGCTGGCGTTGGCGATCTCCTGGCGGTGCATGATGTTCACGGCACCCGCCGGTCCCATCACGGCGATCTCCGCGTCCGGGAAGGCGAGGTTCACGTCCGCGCCGATGTGCTTGCTGCTCATCACGTCATAGGCGCCGCCGTAGGCCTTGCGCGTGATCACGGTCAGCTTCGGTACGCTCGCCTCGCAGAAGGCGTAGAGCAGCTTGGCACCGTGCAGGATGATGCCGCGGTGCTCCTGATCGACGCCCGGCAAGAAGCCGGGCACGTCGACGAAGCTGAGCAGCGGGATGTTGAAGGCATCGCAGAAGCGCACGAAGCGCGCGGCCTTGATGCTGGCATTGATGTCGAGCACCCCGGCGAGCACCGCCGGCTGATTGGCGACCACGCCCACCACGCGCCCGCCGAGCCGCCCGAAGCCGGTCACGATGTTGCGCGCGAAGCGCGCCTGCGTCTCCAGAAACGAACCCTGATCCAGCACCGCCAGCACGACCATCGACATGTCGTACGGCTTGTTGCTCTCCGCCGGGATCAGCGACTCCAGCTCCGGCACCAGCCGATCGACGGCGTCGCTCGGCGGCAGATCAGGTGGATTCTCCAGGTTGTTGGCGGGCAGGTAGCCGAGCAGCTTGCGCACCAGCTCGAGACAGCTCGCGTCGTCCGCCGCCGTGAAGTGCGCCACGCCGCTCTTCTGCGCGTGCGTGGCCGCGCCGCCCAGCTGCTCCTTGGTCACCTCTTCGTGCGTGACCGCGCGGATCACGTCCGGGCCGGTGATGAACATGTAGCTCGTGTCCTCGACCATGAACACGAAGTCGGTGATCGCCGGCGAATACACGGCGCCGCCTGCGCACGGGCCCAGGATGCAGCTGATCTGCGGCACCACGCCGCTGGAGCGCGTGTTGCGATAGAAGATGTCCGCGTAGCCCGCCAGCGACTGCACGCCTTCCTGAATGCGCGCACCGCCCGAGTCGCTGAGCCCGATCACCGGCGCCCCGATCTTGAGCGCGAGATCCATGACCTTCACGATCTTGGAGGCGTGCGCCGCGCCCAGCGAGCCGCCGTGGACAGTGAAATCTTGCGCGTAGACGCACACCGGGCGGCCCGCGATCTCGCCGCTGCCCACCACCACGCCGTCGCCCACCGCGCGGCGCCCGGGCCCGCTCGGCAGCTGGCTGGTGACCAGCCGATCGATCTCCAGGAACGTCCCGGGATCGAGCAACAGCTCCAGCCGCTCGCGCGCCGTCAGCTTGCCGGCGGCGTGCTGCTTCTCCACGCGCTCCGGGCCGCCACCCGCGAGCGCCGCCGCATCCAGCTCCTCTAGTCTCTTGCTCACTCTTCGCGCTCTCCCGGAGGATCGATGTAATCGACTTCGACGCCGCGGTGCGTGCGCAGGCGCGTCTTGCCCGGCTCTCGCGCGACCACGTAATCCGGACCGACAGGCACCTTACCGAGGCCGCCCGGGGTGTCGACGATCAGCTTCGGCAACGCGATGCCGCTCAGGCGGCCTTGCAGGCGCTCCATCAGCTCGATGCCGGTGTGCAGCGGTGTGCGCAGGTGACCGGTGCCCTGAACGGGGTCGGCCTGCAGCAGGTAGTAAGGCCGCACCCGCAGCCGCACCAGGCCGCGGAACAGCTTCATCAACACGTCGGCGTCATCGTTGATGCCGCGCAGCAGCACCGTGTGGTTCATCACCGGAAATCCGGCGTCCGCCAGGCGGGTGCAGGCCAGCGCGGCTTCGGGGGTCAGCTCGCGCGGGTGGTTGAAGTGCGTCATCACCCAGATCGGATGGAACGGCCGCAGCGCCGCGACCAGCTCCTCCGTCACGCGCTGGGGCAAGACCACCGGCACCCGCGTGGCGAGCCGCAGCGTCTCCACGCTGGGGATGCTGCGCAGCCGACGCAGCAGCTGCGCCAGCCGATCGCTCGCCATCACCAGCGGATCTCCGCCGCTGATGATCACGTCCGTGATTTCGGGGTGCGCGCGCAGGTACTCGAACGCCGGCTCCAGCCGCGACAGCGGGCGCGCGCCACCGCCCGCCCCCACCAGCCGGCTGCGCGTGCAGAACCGGCAATACACCGCGCAGCGATCGGTCGCGAACAACAGCGCGCGGTCGGGATAACGCTGGATCAGATCCGGCGCGACCTCGTGCGCCTCCTCACCCAGCGGATCCGCGAGGTCGCCGGGCACCTGCTCCAGCTCTTCGAGCCGCGGCACCACCTGGCGGCGGATCGGGCAGTGCTCATCGTGGGGATCGATCAGCCCGAAGTAATAGGGCGTGATCGCCATCGGAAAGCCGCGCTCGCCCAGGGCTTGGAGTCCGGCACGCTCGCGCTCCGACAAGGGCAGCGCCTGCGCCAGCTCCTCCGGCCGCGACAGCGCGTTCTGCAACTGCCAGCGCCAGTCGGCAGAATCAGCGATCAGGCGCAGAGAGCGGGAGGGAGAGATCTTCGGTTCGTGCATGAGGAGCTCAGGGCTGAGGGCGCGCCGGCGCGCCTGGGGGGCCGGGCTCAGGTACACGCTCCAGGGCCTGCTCGTCGATACTGACCGGAATGCTCTGTCGCAAGCGCTTCACCAGGTCGTTCTCGGCCTGTTCCTGCAGCAAACGAACCAGCCGAGCTCGAACCGCCCCATCCACTTCTTCCAGCGAGCGCTGCCGTGCCTCCAGCTTGGAGACCAGGCGCAGCACGTGGAAGCGGCCGCCCGCCGCGACCGGCTCCGGATACACCTGTCCCTCTTGCCCGATCTCGAACACCGCGCGCCGCAGGGCGTCGGGCAGCTCACCAGCCGCACCACCGGCACCACCGGCACCACCGGCACCACCGGCCGGATTCCCGCTGCCCGGCGCGCTCAACAGCCCCAGGTCTCCCGGCACCTCGATCGCCGGCCGCGCCGCGGTCTTGTCACCCTCCGCGCCCGCGGCGTCGGGATTGTACTGTTTCACCAGCGCATGCCAGCGATCGGCATCCGCGCCGCTCGCCTCGGCCAGCACGCGCGCCGCGAGCGCCGCATCCTTCAGCACGATCTGCGCGGCCCGCCGCCGCTCCGGATCCACGAACTCCGCCTTGTGCTCCTGGTAATAGGCCTGCACCTGGTCCTGCGAGAGCTGGCCCGGCCCCGGCACCTGGGCACGGACGCGGCGCAGCAGCTCATCGCGCTGGTACTGCCGGATCAGCTCCTGCGTCTCCGGCTTCTGATCGAGCCCCCGGCGCTCCGCCTCGCGCGCCAGCAGCTCCACGTTGATCATCTCGTCCAGCAGCGCCTGCCGGCGATCGTCGGTCTGGTAGCGGATGCGCTCGAAGGGATCCATGCGCTCCAGCGCCGCGGCGAAGTCACCGAGCGTGATGGTCCGTGTTCCGACCCGGGCCAGCACCTGTGCCGCCTGCGCGGAGCTGAGCCCGGCCTGGCCCGCGTCCGCCCCTCCGCCAGCGGGAGCGCTGGAGTGGGAGCATCCCTCACAACCCACCAACTCTGGAACACCCAGGCACAGCCCGAGCGCGAGAGCGATGCGTGGCCACATCACGACCGCGACCCTACCCGGCCACGTGGCCTCGTGACAACAGATTCCGCGCGTTGCGGCAGCATGCCCGCAGGAGTAAGGAGTGTCTCGTGCAAGAGGGCAAGCCGAAGCTGCGTTACCATCGCGTCGTCATCAAACTCAGCGGTGAAGCATTGTGCGGCAAGGAGGGCGGCTTCGGGATCGACACCGAGACGCTCAAGAACACGGCCGCGGAGCTCGGCGAGCTACACGAGACCGGTGTGCAAGTCGGCGTGGTCGTCGGCGGCGGCAACATTTTCCGCGGCCTGCGCGGCGCGAGCGAGGGCATGGATCGAGCGCAGAGCGACTCGATGGGTATGCTCGCCACGGTGATCAACGGCCTCGCCCTGCAAGACGCGCTCGAGCGCTGCGGTGTGGCTACGCGCGTGATGACGGCGATCGAGCTCAAGCAGCTCGCCGAGCCCTACATCCGGCGCCGCGCCATGCGCCACCTCGACCGCAAACACGTCGTGATCTTCGCGGCGGGCACCGGCAACCCCTACTTCTCCACGGACACCGCGGCCGCGCTCCGCGCCATGGAAATCCGCGCCGAAGCCCTGCTCAAGGCCACCAAGGTCGACGGCATCTACGACTGCGATCCGCGACGCAACGCCGAAGCGCGCATGTTCGAAGACGTGAGCTACGATCAGTTCCTCGCCGCGCACCTGGGCGTGATGGACTCGACCGCGGTCACGCTCTGCCGCGAAAACCACCTGCCGATCCACGTCTTCAAGATGTCGCCGGGCAACATCCGGCGCGTCTGTTTGGGAGAAAAGCTCGGAACCATCGTGAGCTGAGCGGCCCCAGCATGTGCCCGCCGCACGGCAGGCTCGCTACTGGCTACTGGCTACGGACGAACCCCTCGGACCCCGAGCGGCGCCGTGCTGCTTCATACGGCCCTGCGGATACGGCTCTGCCCGATACGGCTCTGCCCGACCACGTGGCACCTCCGGTCAGCGGCTTCGCCCGAAGGGATGACTCCCGCGGCAGGGCCCCTTCGCGACGCCAATTCGAGGTTCCAATGGAAACCTCAAATCCCGCTCCGCACCCCCCCTTGTTCCTCCGGAAACCTCAAATCCCGCTCCGCACCCCCCCTTGTTCCTCCGGAAACTTCAAATCCCGCTCCGCAACCCCCCGTTGTTCCTCCGGGAACTTCAGCTCCGACTCCGCGAGCCCCATTGTTCCTCCGGGAACTTCAGATCCGACTCCGCGAGCCCCATTGTTCCTCCGGGAACTTCAGATCCCGCCCCGCCGGGCGCCTTGTTCCTCTGGGAACTTCAGATCCCGCCCCGCCGGGCACCTTGTTCCTCCGGGAAGTTCAGCTCCGACTCCGCGGGACGCCTTGTTCCTCCGGGACCTCCGGGAACCTCGCTCGCGCTTTCGACAGGGCCCCTCGTGGCAAGAGGACGAGCAGACTCCGCGCCGGCGCTTCTCCGGTCGTGGAGTGGGCAGTCCTGCCGTCGCCGGGCACGCACCAAGGCCGAGCCCTCCAAAAGCCGATGCGTCAGTCCTCCGACGCCGCGGCGGGCGCCGGGCGCGCCAGCGCAGCTTGGACCAGCGCCAGCTCTCGCGCACCCAACGGCAAGGTCAGCGCGATCTGGCGCGCTCGTCCGCTCATTTTCCCCCAGGTCTTCGCGATGATGTCGATCACCTTGTCGTCGGGGTGCTCGAGCGCGAAGGCGCCGAGCTCGTGCTGCAGAAAGGCGAGGCACAGGGCGTCTTCCATGGTCTGCACGTCGGGATCGGTGATCAGACCTTGTTTCAGCTGGATCTGGCGCAGGGGCAGCAGTACGTCGTCGCCGTACCCGAGCGGGCGCAGCAGCTTCGCCGCCTCGTCGGCATGAAAGCGCGCGAGAGCTTTGCGCCATTTGAGATAGCCGATGCGTCCCGGCTCGTATTCCGAACGAGGCTTCTCCCAGCGCCGCAGGTGCTGGCAGTAGCTGGCGAGCCGCAGCGCCTCCGAAGCCCGCGGCTCGAGCCGCGCGACCCACGCGGCCAGACGCTCCGCGTCCAACCACTCGCGCGGGCGCGGCTGGCCCGCGTCGTCGGTCAGTTTTCGCGGATCGCGGGCATTTTCTGCTCGAAAGGCCTCGATCGCACGCTCCAGTCGTTCCCCTGATGCAACCACGCGCCGCAGCCTAGTCGAGCCTTGTTTCGCCAGCTACGCCCGGTCCCCCGGCCCCGAACCGGCGCGCTCCGGTACACTGGACGGAGCCCCGCGGACCCAGTAGCTTCCCGGCACGGAAAAGCATCCGAATTTCGCCCCTTTGCCGTCTCACCTGCAGACTTCTTCTGTGGGACGAAAGGTGTGCCGTTGGAGCCGAACGTGCCGGCCCAAAATGCCCGCCGTAGAGTTCTTGCGGGAATGAGGCGGCAACTCTAAGAGTTGCCCCCGAGGCAGCGTCCCCGCCTGTATCAGGACTGGTCTGCCCGAATCTACCGCGGGGGCACCCCGCACCCCGAAGCATCTGCGGGCTCTGCCCCGCGCACCGAGTCTGAGTGAGGAGTCCAAGAGGCCATGTTGGGATCAGTACTGTGGGAGTCGCTGCCTGAGTTCGGAACCGGCGTGCTCTATGCGATCCTGGTCGCAGCCGCTTATACGTTCGCCGTCTCGGTCGCCGCAGGTCGGGGCCGCCCGCGCTTGCTGCAGTCCGCGCGGCTCGGCGCCTACGGCACCACCGCGCTGGTGCTGCTGGGCGTTATCCTGCTGGCGTACGCCTTCGTCACGCACGATTTTCGTATCCGCTACGTGGCTCGCTACAGCGACCGCTCGATGACGACCACGTACCTGTTCACCTCGCTCTGGGGCGGCCAGGACGGCTCGCTGCTCTGGTGGCTGTTCTTGCTCAGCCTGTACATCGCGGCCTGCGTGCGCTGGCTGGAGGGCAAGTATCGCCTGCTGCAGCCCTACGTGATCGCGACGCTGATGGTGATCGTGGGCTTCTTCGCCCTGCTGATGCTGTACTCGGCGAATCCCTTCGAGACCAGCATCGCCGGCGCGCGCGTGGACGGCGATGGCCTCAATCCGCTGCTGCGCAACTACTACATGATCATCCACCCGCCGAGCCTCTACACCGGCTTCGTGGGCTGCTCGATCCCGTTCGCCTTCGCCGTCTCGGCGCTGATCACCGGCCGCCTGGATTCCGAATGGATCGTGGCCGTGCGCAAGTGGATGCTGTTCGCGTGGATGTTCCTCTCCATCGGCAACGCGCTGGGCATGAAGTGGGCGTACGAGGAGCTGGGCTGGGGCGGTTACTGGGCGTGGGATCCGGTGGAGAACGCCGCCTGCCTGCCCTGGTTCACGGCCACCGCCTACGTGCATTCGACCATGATTCAGGAGCGGCGCAACACGCTCAAGGTGTGGAACGTGATCTTGATCTGCATCACGTTCTTCTTGACCATCTTCGGCACGTTCCTGACGCGCTCGGGCATGATCAGCAGCGTGCACAGCTTCGCCCAGAGCGATATCGGCTGGTACTTCGCCGGCTTCATGGGCTTCATCGTCGCGGTGTGCGCGGGGCTGATCGTCTGGCGCTTGCCGCTGCTCCGCTCGGAAGGGCGGATCGAGTCGATGCTCAGCCGTGAGGCCGCGTTCGTGGTCAACAACTGGGCCTTGCTCGGCGCCTGTACCTTCATCGGCATGGCCACCACCTGGCCGCTGATCACCGAGTTCTTCCAGGGTCAGCAGGCCACGGTGGGCCCGCCCTTCTACAACCGCTGGATGGCGCCGATCGGGCTGGCCATCCTGGCGCTGATGGGCATGGCTCCCCTGTTCGGCTGGCGCAAGACCAGCGATGTCTCGCTGAAGCGCGCCTTCACTTTGCCCACGATCGTGATGGGCGTCGTGATGGTCCTGCACCTCGCGCTGGGCAATCGCCTCGGCTTCCCCGCCTACGTGCTCGATCCGCCGACCTACACCGGCGTGGTCGGCAAGGTCGTGCAGCAGCTGGCCGCGATCGCGCCGCTGGTCACGGTGGCGCTGGTGTCCTTCAACTTCGCGGTGGTGTACCAGGAGTTCGCCCGCGGCGTGGGCGCGCGCCGGCGCAACAGCTCCGAGGGCTTCATCGAGGCGCTGTTCACCCTGGTACGCAAGAGCCGCCGCCGTTACGGCGGGTACATCGTGCACATCGGCATCGGCCTCATGTACCTGGGCTTCTGTGGCAAGGCCTGGGAGATCGAGAAAGAGGCCAGCCTGATGCCGCAGGAGAGCGCCGTCGTGGGCACCTACAAGCTGACCTACAAGGGCTCACGCCGCGACGTCGACGAAGAGAAGCAGATGATCTTCGCCGATATGGATGTGGAGCAAAACGGCCGCGCCCTGCCGCAGGTGCACCCGGCCAAGTTCATCTACAACCAGTCCAACATGGGTCCCACTACCGAGGTCTCGCAGCTGAACGGTCTGCGCGATGACCTGTACGTGGTGGTCGGCACGATCGATCCGGACAGCAAGCGCGCGACGTTCCGGATCCACGTCAATCCGCTGGTGTTCTGGATCTGGGCGGGTGTCTTCGTCCTGATCGGTGGCGCCGCGATTTCGCTCTGGCCGGATGTGAGCTTGCGCGAGGTGGGCGCCTGGAGCTATGCACGCGCCGCTGCGGGCCTCACGAGTGGCGTCATGTTTGCTCTGATCTTTGCCAGCTCTTCTGCCGGGGCCGTCGAAAGCCGCCACCAGCTCGGGCAGCAGTTTGGGCCCGGGCACGCTCAAGCTCTGGCGTCCGCACCCCGGGTGAACGAGTTTGCGCCGTTGCAACCTCGCGATTGGTCGGGCAGCGGCGTGGCAGTTTTCGGTGGTCTCCTGTTTGGTGCCGCCGTCGCCTTTGCCGGCTCTCGTCGCGGACGCGAGCAAGGCTGAAGGCCCTCGAGGTCGTGAACACGATGGCGCAACCGCTCCCCCCCTCCGTCCAACAATATGCCGCTCACGCACGCTGGGCGGCGCCCCTGCTGGTCATCATTCTGGCCAGCTTGTTCGGGCACCACTTCGGCCTCGGCATCGGACTGCTCATCGTTGCCGGCGGTGTGCTGTCCGGGAGCATCTGGCTGATCTGGTCCAGCCTGCAGGGCCTCTCCGGCGAGGCGCCCTTGACGCTCGACGAGGCGCTCAGCCTCGGCGCGCCGAGCGCGGAGGAAGAGCAGAAGCGGGCCGTGCTGCGCGCCCTGAAAGACCTCGAGTATGAGCGCGCCGTCGGCAAGATCAACGAGGCCGACTACACGAGCCTGGCCGAGCACTACCGCAACGAGGCCAAGCGCTTGCTGCGGGCCGTGGACGCCGACCTGGGTCCGGAGCGCGAGCGCGCCGAGCAGATCCTGACGGAGCGCCTCGCCGCACTGGAAGCCGAAGACATCGACGACGAGGCAGCCAGCGCGAAGCGGGCAGGCTCGAAAAAAGCTGCCGTCAATGCCGACGACGCCGAGGAGGGCTCGGAGCCCGCCGTGGCAAAGAGCCCGTCTTCCGGCGCTGCCCCCTGATTTCTGGATCGAGGACCGATGACTGAGCCGCTCGTACCCCATTTGCGCTGCGCACCGAACCGTTTGCCCCGTCGCGGGCTACGGAGAGGTGCCTGGATCGGCGCCCTGATTTCGCTGGCCCTGGCCTCCGGCGCCCTCTCTTCGGGCGCCCAGGCGCCCGCGGGCCCTGCTGCGGGCGGCCCTGCTGCGGGCGGCCCTGCTGCGGGCAGCCCTGCTGCGGGCGGCGCGCCCATCACGGTGCCGCGCGGAGCCCCGGGCCTGCAGCGGCGGCCCTCTGCGAGTGCGCCCGCCTCGGCGCAACACATGATCAACCCGCACGGCAACCGCCAGCAACAGGCGCGCATCGTCCCCGCCCCCGATCTCGCGCCCGGCGAGATCGAGGTGCGCCTGAGCTCCAACGAGGTCGACCTGCTCGACAACGAGGAGGTCAAGCTCTCGATCAGCAAGCAGAGCATCGCGCAGGGCAACAGCAGCAGCGAGATCAAGGACAAGACCAACATCGGTGGCGTCGTCCGCTTTCAGAACCTGTCCACCGAGACGGATCACATCTACACGGTCAGCGCCAACATCGCGGGTGCCCAGTACTCGAGCCCCCAGTTCCAGTTTCGCGCCGGCGACGCTGGCCTGCGCGTGCTGCTGCCCGTGTACAAGGCGAGCACCGATGTGAACGGGATCTTGATCCTGTCGCGCTCGCTGGTGGCCATCATCCCCCAGGACAATCTGTTCGCCATCGACTTCCTGATGCGCGTCGAGAACTACAGCGACACGGCCTGGGTGCCCGATAAAGCGGACCAGCAGGCGCGCCTGGTGTTGCCCGAAGGTGCCAAGGCGATCACGATCAAGGAAGACACCGGCGACGCGCGCTTCGAAAAAGACGGCGACGGCGCGATCCGTCTGGCAGGCACCTTCGCCCCCGGCCAGCACGACCTGATGATGCGCTTCCACCTCGACTCGACGGGTGAGAGTAACCGCAACCTGAGCTTCCCCTCGGGCGTCCATCTCGGATCGATGCGCGTGCTGCTCGACAGCGCCCCCGGCATGCAGCTGCGCGTGGAAGGCTTCTCCGATCCGGTGGAGACCCGCAACCAGGACGGCCAGCGGCGGTTGATCTCCTCGGAAGACTTCCTGGGCGAAAAGAAGAAGGCGCCCGATCGGATCGAGGTGCACATCACCGGCATCCCGACGCCGGCGGCAGGCAAGAACATCGCTGTCTCCATCGCCGGAGTGATCGCCCTCGGTGGCCTGGCGGCGTCGATCGGCCGGTTCCGTTCGCGCGCCCCCGCGCGCTCGCAGCTCTCCAAGGAGGATCGCGAGCGCGCCGGAGAGCTGCTGCTCGAGGAGCTGATCCGACTGGAGCAGGCCTTCAAGCACGGCGAGATCGGGCGCAAGACGCACGAGACCGCCAAGCGCCAGCTGCTCGAAGCGTACGCGCGCCTGGGCGCGGGCTCGCCCGCCACGGCGTAGTGTGAGGTCAGGGTGGTGAAGGCGCTGCGCCGGAACCACCCCTGCATACAAGCGATGACTCCGCGCACAGCGCCTTTCGCCAGGCGTCGCTGAGATTACCGCGCTCGAGTCGGCCGTTTGCTTCGACCTGTGGCTGCGTCGTGCTACTCGTCGGAGTAGCGGAGGGGTAACGTCTCAGTGAGGTCGGGGTCGGCGAGCGAGGCTTGGGGAGACTGACGTGGTGGACCGGGCTCTGCTCTGCCGCGTGCACCGGATGCTCTGCGCCCTACCGCTGCGCGACGTGATCGAGACCTTGCGGCCGCTGCCCATCGAGCCGCTCGCGGGTGCCCCCAGCTATGTCTGCGGGCTCTCGATCCTGCGCGGAGCGCCCGTGCCCGTGGTGGATCTCGGGCTGTTGCTCGGCGTGGAACAGCTGCGCGCGACGCGCCTGGTCGTGCTGCGTGCGGGCGCGCGCACGGTGGCCGCGGCCGTGAGCGAGGTGCTCGGAGTCCGAACGCTCGCCGGGGATGGCGGCCTACCACCCCTGCTGAAGGAGGCCGGGCACGGCGCGATCCAGACCCTGGGCAGCCTCGATCGAGAGCTGCTCCTGGTCCTGGAGGGCGCGCGCATCGTGCCGGAGGAGATCTTCGCGCAGCTGCCGCCGGGAGCGCGCCCGTCATGACGTCCGTCGGCGCCCCGGAGGTGGAGGCCTTCCGCGCGACCGTGGCGCGGCGGCTCGGCCTGAACTTCGACGACTCGAAGAGCGGGCAGCTCGCGGAGGTCCTGCGGCAACGGCTGGAAGCGACGGGCCTCTCCTGTGACAGCTACCTACAGCTGTTCGAGCAGGAGCCTCTTGCCGAAGAGACGGGCGCGCTGGCGCGCAGCCTGACCGTCGGTGAAACCTACTTCTTTCGCAACCGCGACCACTTCCGGGCCGTCAGCGAGCTGGTGCTGCCGGAGCGCCTGCGCTCCGGCGAGCGGCGCTTGCGCGTCCTCTCCGCAGGCTGCTCCTCGGGCGAAGAAGCCTATTCCCTGGCCATCCTGGCGCGATCCATCGCGCCAGGCGCGGCCTTCGAGCTCGAGATCCGAGCTGTCGACGTGAACCCGGCGGCCCTGGAAAAGGCGCGCCGGGCGCGCTTCAGCTCCTGGGCGCTGCGCGAGACCCCGCTCGACGTGCAACAGCGCTGGTTCCGACCCGCCGGGCGCGAGTTTCAGCTCGATGAAACGCTGCGACCCGCGGTCGAGTTCGAACAGCGCAACCTGGCGGCGAACGATGGCGAGCTGTGGGGACCGGGCCGCTACGACCTGATCTTTTGCCGCAACGTGCTGATGTACTTCGTGCCGGAGGTCGCGCGGGCCGTCGTCGCGCGCATGGCTCGTGCGCTGGTGCCCGGCGGTTACCTGTTTCTCGGCCACGCCGAGACGCTGCGCGGCCTGTCCCAGGAGTTTCACCTGTGCCACACGCACGGCACGTTTTACTACCAGCTGGGGGCGCACGGCCGCGAGCGGCCCGAGCCGGTCTCGCCCCCGCCGCCGCCCGTCAGCCCCCGCTTCGATCCCTTGCCCTTACCGCTCGTGGATGCCTCGGACGGCTGGGTCGACGCGATCCGCAAGGCCGCCGAACGCATCCAGGCGCTCAGCGCTCGCGAGCCGGCGCAGGCACGCATCAGCCCCCCCAGCTGGGACCTGGCGCCATCCCTGGAGCTGCTGCGCCGGGAGCGCTTCGGCGAGGCGCTGCAGCTCGTGCGCTCGTTCCCGTCGGAATCGGCGCGCGATCCCGACGTGCTGCTGCTGCAAGCCGTGCTGCTCGCGCACAACGCCGAGCTGGGCGCCGCGGAGCAAGCTTGCCAGTGCCTGCTCGCGCTGGACGAGCTGAACGCCGGCGCCCACTACGTGCTCGCCTTGTGCCGCGAAGGCGCGGGCGATCGGCGAGCCGCCATCGAGCAGGATCAGGTGGCCGTGTATCTGGCTCCGAGCTTTGCCATGCCGCGCCTGCATCTCGGGCTGCTCGCGCGCCGCGCGGGGGAGCGCGAGGCCGCGAGCCGCGAGCTCGGGCAGGCTCTCCAGCTGCTGCAGGGTGAAGATCCCTCGCGCTTGCTGCTGTTTGGCGGGGGCTTTCAGCGCGAAGCGTTGATCGCCCTGTGCCGGGCGGAGCTCGAAGCCGTGAGGAGCCAGCGATGAAGAAGGAGCTGGCCGCCGGCGTGCTGGGCAGGGCCGCGGAGCTGGCGCGCGCCTTTGACTCGAGCTTCGCCCGCGCACCGGACCACGACGCCCGGGCGCAGATCGACGTGCTGGCGATCCGGCTCGGCGCCGCGCCGCATGCCCTGCGCCTGGCGCAGCTGGCCGGCTTGTACGCACGCCGCGCGATCGCCCCGCTGCCGAGCGCCGTGCCCGAGTTGCTCGGCCTGGTGAGCCTGCGCGCGGCGATCGTGCCCGTGTACGACCTGGCGGCGCTGCTGGGCCGCCCCGCGCAGCAGGCGCCGCGCTGGCTGGTGCTGGCCGCTGCCGCGCCCGTCGCGCTCGCCTTCGACGCGCTGGACGGCTACCGCCGCCTGCCACCGGAGGCGATCGTCACCGGCCCGGGTGAGGCGGGCGCGGAGCGCGGCCCGGAGCTGGCGCGAGTGGACGAAGCATTGAGACCGATGGTGGATCTTCGGGCAGTGCTGGCACGAATCGCGGTGCGAGCGGGTGGAACCCAGGGAGCGTGAGGGATGTTCGACAATTGGACCTTCGGCAAGAGAGTGGGCGCGGGGTTTGCGCTGGCCGGCGCGATCCTGGTGGTGATCGCGGCGGTCGGATTTCGCACCAGCGAGCAGCTGATCGAAAACGATCGCTGGGTAGACCACACGCACGAGGTGCGCGCGACGCTGGCGGAGCTGACGACGCAGCTGGCGCGCGCCGAAGGCGCGATGCGAGGTTACGTGATCGCGAGGGATGACTGGTTCCTCGAGCTCTATCGGGCGGCGCTCGACGGAGGCAACCATTCCTTCGAGGCCTTACGCTCGCTGACCGCCGATAACCCGGCGCAGCAACGTCGCCTGGATGCGCTCCGACCGGTGATCGATGAACGCATTGGCCACGCCCAGCGCACCATCGACGCCGTCAAAACCAGCCTGGAAGCGGCTACCAAGCTAGTGACGGGGCCGGAAGTCCGGCAGATGAACGATACCATCCGGAAGACCACCGCCGAGATGGACGCCGACGAGGCACGCTTGCTCACCACGCGAGCCCAGGACGCCGCGGCGGCGTCCGAGATGACCAAGGCCGTGATGCTCTGGGGTAGTCTGCTCGGCGGCCTGAGCGTCGGCCTGATCGGTTGGCTCATCGTCGGCTCGCTGGGGCAACAGATCAGCACCGCCGTCCATCAGGTGCAGAGCTCGTCCACCGAGCTTCAGGCAGCTGCCAACCAGCAGGCCAGCGGAGCCAAGGAACAGGCCACCGCCATGAACGAGATCACGACCACGATCAGCGAGCTGCTGGCGACCTCGCGCCAGATCGCCGAAAGCGCCCGGCGCGTGGCGCAGATCGCGGACCAGACCGCCAGCAGTGCGCGCGCCGGCGACGGCACTGTCGAGCGCGCGCACGAATCGATCGCCGCGATCCGGCGCCAGGTGGACTCGATCGTGGGTCACATGCTGGAGCTGGGGCGCAAATCACAGCAGATCGGCGCCGTGCTGGAGATCGTGTCCGAGCTGGCCGAGCAGACCAACATCCTGGCCATCAACGCCACCATCGAGGCGGCCGGGGCGGGTGAGGCCGGGCGGCGCTTCGCGGTCGTGGCGGACGAGATCCGCAAGCTGGCTGATCGCGTGACCGGCTCGACCAAGGAGATCCGCGGACTGATCGAAGACGTGCGCAGCGCGGTGAATACCACCGTGATGGCGACCGAGACGGGATCGAAGTCGGTCGACGCCGGCTCCAAGCAGTTCGGCGACGTGGCCGCGGCCTTCAAGCAGATCGGAGGCCTGGTGCAGACCACCACCGAGGCCGCGCGCGAGATCGAGCTCAGCACCAAGCAGCAGAGCACCGCCGTGGAACAGGTGAACCTGGCCATCGCCAACGTGGCCCAGGCCACGCGCGAGACGGAAGCCAGCGCGGAGCAAACGCTGAACACCGTCACCCAGCTGACCGTCATGTCCAAGGGCTTGCTGCGCATCGTCCAGCCCCAGGTCGTCTGAAGAAATGCCGCAGGACCCCTTCAAGTATTTCCGGGTCGAAGCCCACGAGCTGCTGGAGCAGTTCGGCAAGGGCGTGCTCGACCTGGAGAAGGGGCAAAACACCGCGGACACCAGCCAGAAGATCCTGCGCGTGGCGCACACCCTGAAGGGTGCGGCGCGCGTGGTGAAGCAGAGCGCGATCGCGGATCACTCCCACGCCATCGAAGAGCTGCTGCAGCCCTTCCGCGAAGCAGCGATCCGAGTTCCCGAACCCATCATCGGTCAGCTGCTGCAGCGCCTGGAGGGCATCCGCCAGGCGCTGGCCCTGCTGGCCGCGCCGCCCGGTCCGCCTCCGGAGGTTCCCGCTGCGCGGCCCGCCCCGCAGCTCGCCGCGCCGGCGCCGATCGAAGAAGAGCTGCGCACGCTCCGAGCCGACGTGCGCGAGCTGGACGAGCTGCTGGAGGGTATCAATGAGACCCAGGCGCTGCTGCGAGCGCTGCAGACCA
>JAICTU010000769.1 GCA_025936205.1 Polyangiaceae bacterium
GGAACAGGCGGAGGCGTTGGAGCAGAATTCCTGCAGCCTCACCGAGCGGGGGCTGCGGAATTCTGCAAGAGACTCCGGTGACGGGGCACAGTTGTTTGGGGGCCAGCCTCGCGTTATACGCTGGCGGCGCGACTTGTGCGCTCGAGGAGAAGCAGAGCCGTGGAGCACCAGATGCAGTCGAGGCGATGGAGAGCCGGGGTCGGCGCCTTTCTGCTGCTGGCCGGCTGCAGCACGCGAGATGTCGGCTCCGACATCGTCCGCACGCAAGGCCTATACGCCGAAATGCTGGCGCAGGCGTCCGGGGACGGTACCACGCTCGTGCAGGTGCAACTGGCCGTGGCCGCCGCGGGTGGCACCAAAGTGGAGCTGGTAGGGGACGATTCGCTGATCGCCGAGGTGGGGACGACCTCGTACGTTTTGGTCCAGAGCGCTCGGGGCACTTACGAAGATCAGATCGACGGCGATTCGGCCGGCGAGATTGTGGTGCGGCTGGAGCGCGGAAATGGCGAGGACTCAGGCAGCGCCACTGCGGCGCTCCCGGCACCCTTCACGGCGCAGATCGAGAACGCGGACAGCCGCGGCAGCGATCGCGCGACACCGCTCGAAGTCACCTGGGCGCCGCCTCTCGCCACTTCCGATTCCGATCCAGTGCCGCCGATCACGTGGTCCATCGACGGGTCCTGCATCTGGCCGGACTCCGGTTCCGCGCCGGATCTGGGCGAAATGGTGCTGGACCCGGCTCACTTCGTCGTGCGGCCCGAGCACGCAGGTGAGGACTGCGAAGTGCAGCTGTCGCTGGAGCGGCAGAACCAGGGAGAGGTGGATCCCGTGTTCGTGCCGAGCAGCAACTTTCGCGCGCTGCAAACCCGTAGCATCCGTTTCACTTCGACGGCGGCTGTCGGCGAGCGCTGAACGCGGCCTGCTCCTGCCCCGAGCGCGCGCCGGGTGCTGTCACTGCTCATTTCGGAGCCCGAAAAACCAGAGCGAATGCGATTGATTGGGGCCCAGACCCCAGGTATCAAAGCGGTCGCAGCGGGTCACCCTGGACCGCCGCCCGAGTCTTACGGTGCTCCCAACGTCGACTGCTCGCAGCCTTTCCACCGCGGCGCGAGCCTCGCGGTGTGGATTGAGCCAACTTCTGTTTAGGCCGCTCGTCCACCTGTTGCGCCTTCTTCAGGGGGCGTGCCGCCTGCAGCTGTCGTGCGGCCCTGCGGCATGGCTTCGGGCGGTGTCGTCCCGCGCCATCGCATGCCGTGCGGCATTGTGCGTGGCGCTCGTGCTGTCGCTGGCTGCGCGCGCTGCTCTCGCGGGCTCGGGGGACGGCGCTGCCCGGCGGGCCATGTCGGAAGCGATGGACGAGTACGCCAAGACCAAGGATGCCGACAAGACGGATGGCGCGCTCCTCGCGGCCATCTCGGTGTGCGGCAGCGACTGCAATCCCAGCTTGCTGGCGCAGGCCTGGATGTACATCGGCTTGGTCCGCGGCAACGGTGCCAAGGACTGGGATAGCGCGCGCGAAGCGTTCTCGGTGGCGCTCGGGTTTGACGACAAGGTTCAGCTCGATCCGCGCTTCTTTTCGCCGACCGCGCAAGCACTGTTCGACGGCATCCGCCAGCAGCGCTCGAGCGGCGATCCCTCGAAAGTCGTGCCGCGCTTCGAAGCGGGCACCCAGATGGGCTGCTGGCCGCTGTTTACAGAGGTCGAGACCTTCCGCCCCGTCCCCATCTCCTGTTCCACGCGCGTGCAGGGCGTCACGGGTGTGATCCTGCGCTATCGCCAGTACGGGGACGACAACTGGACGCGCATCGATCTCGTGAAGAAGGGCGACGAGGAATGGCGCGGGGAAATCCCCTGCGACAAGCTCAACCACCCCGGCACGTGGGGCATGTACATCGAAGCCAAGGACGACCGGGACAACCCGCTCGAGCGGCTCGGCTCGCGTGATCGCCCGCTGGTCTTCAAGGTCGTGGAGAAGTCGCAGCAACCGCCGCCGTCATTGCCCGGGCAGCCGCCGCCCGAGCGTTGCGTGGCGAGCGCATACTGTCCCGAGGACATGGTCGGTACGCCTGCCTGCGACGCGCTCCAGGGCGGAGCTGCTGCGCCCAAGAAAGAGACGACCTGCAAAGAGACCAGCGACTGCGATCTCGGCATGCAATGCCAGGATGGGCTGTGCAAGGCGCCGGGGGTGTGCACGAAAGACGCCGATTGCGGCGAAGACATGATGTGCCAGACGGGCCTGTGCGTCGATCGACCCGGCGCGGGCAAATGGGACTGGTTCGGTGTCCATTTCGGCGCGGACTTCGCCTTGCTCTCGCAGTCTAACGACGTGTGCCGGAAGGGTGCGAGCGACTTTTCCTGCTACCAGGGCAGCAGCGCGTATGCAGGCACGCCGTATCCGGGGAACGGCGGCACCGTCAATGGAGGGCTGCACATCGGCACGATGCGAGCGTTGCTCTCCTACGACCGCTTCCTGCTACCGAACGTGAGCCTCGGCGTCCGCTTTGGCTTCGCTTTTGGGGGTGCCCCGCAAAACTTTTTCCCGCTGCATTTCGAGGGCCGCGGTGTCTACTACTTTGGAGAAGTGGTTCACCACCGGCCGCGCTTCGTCCCGTACATCGGCGCGGGAGTTGGCGCAGCCCAAGTGGATGTGAAAGTTCCCGTGCAGATGGTCGACTGCAACAAGGGCCAGGAGACCACCTGTTTGGCGGCGCCTCAGGTCAATCAGGCGCTGCTCAACCCACAGACGGGGGTCGCCACATTGCGCACGCTCGATGCCTACA
>JAICTU010000287.1 GCA_025936205.1 Polyangiaceae bacterium
ACGGTGCGGCCCGTGCACTACTGCGGCCGGCAGTCGGTGCAGATCCGAGCCGAAGGCATCGAGGCGGAACCCGATCAGCCGAAGAGCCTTTGTCGCCCGGGGGCGGGCGAAGCTCTGCCCGCCCCGCGTTGCGGGCCGCGCCAGCTGTGGTCGCTGGCGCTTCAGCGCGGCGCGGCCGCCGATGGTCGCGCGACGATCGAGTACTATCGTTCGCACGAGGGCCCCGCCTGGCGCTTCTCGCTGGCCAGCCCACACCTGCAGTTCACCATGTACGGCGACTGCGAGCACGAGCTCGAAGGCGACTCGGGCCGACCGCTGTAACCCGAATCTCAGCCCGTGGGCTCTGGCGCCGGCGGTTCGACGGGCTGATCGAGCTCCAGATGTTGGAGAATCCGGCGCCAGAGTAGCTCGTGCGTCTCGGGCAGCTCGGTCGAGAACCCGAGCCACGGGTGCCCCGTCTGGTCCTTCAAGCGCTGCAGCGCGAGCTTGCGGCCGGAGCTCGGTATCTTGTCGAGCTTGGTGGCGACCCAGAGCACTCCCACCGGAGCGCGCGAACGCGGCGGCACCTGCGCCAGCAGCTCCACCAGCTGCTCGTCGTCCTCCTCGCGTCCACGCCGGGCGTCGACCAGGGCAACCACCAGCGAGAGCGCCGGCCGGCGCAGCAAATAGCCCTCGATCAGCTCCGCCCACTCGGCTTTTTCCGCCTTGGAGCGCTTGGCGTAGCCGTACCCCGGCAAGTCCACCAAGGTGAACCGAGAGCCGAGGCGCGTGGTCACGTCGAACAAGGAGATCTGCCTCGTGCAGCCGGGCGTGCTGCTGGTCCGCACCAGGCGCCGGCGCTCGACGAGCGCATTCATCAGGCTGCTCTTGCCGACGTTCGAGCGCCCCGCGAAGGCCACCTCGAGATGTTGTGGAGCAGGTAGCTGCTCGATCCGCGCGGCTCCTGCCACGAACTGAGCGTCCAGAACGCGGGGTGGGGTGGGGTGGGACGAGGGCATGGCGGAAGCTCAACCGGTGCGACGGCGCACGGCTCGTAGCAGAAAAACGAGCTCCTTGTGCCTCGTGAAGTAGGCCGCAAGCAGGAAAACGACCGCAAACGAGGCACTTGCCGCTGCGCCAGGCAACAGCCGATGCCACGCATTGGCCCCCGGTACGGTCAGTGCATGCGCCACCATCCAGCCGGCGGCCGCGGCCGGTACGGCACAAAAAGCGGTCGCCGCAGCGGAGCGCAGCACGCCTCTCGTATCGATGCTGGGCAGGCGGCGATCCAGCAGCCACCAGAGCAGGCCCATGCGCACGAAGCTCGCTGCCGTCACGGCCAGGCCAATGCCCACGTGACCCAATACCGGGCGCAAGCCGAGCGCCACGGCAAACAGCACCAGCAGCCCGAAAATGGCGACCCTCGGCGGTGTCCGCGTGTCGCCGAGCGCGTAGTAGGCGCTCACCAGCTGCCGCACCCCCGACACCATCCAGATTCCGAGTCCCTGCGCGGCCAGCGCGTACGCGGTCTCGCGCGCGGCCAGCGCGTCGAACTGACCGCGTTGAAAGATCAAGACGACGATCGGCTGCGCGAGCGAGACCAGCAGCACGCTCGCCGGAATCGCGACGAACAGAGAGAGCCGCATACCGAACGCGAAGGTGGCGCCGAGCTCGGCCTGATCGCCGCGGGCGGCCAGCCGCGACAGGCTGGGTAAGGTCGCGGCCTGCAAGGCCATGATGAAGATGCCCTGTGGGAAATCACACAGGCGCAGCGCGAAGGTGAAATAGCTGGTAGCGCCGACCGGTAAGCCCGACAGCAGCTGCCGCCCGAGCAACACATCGACGTAGTACACGCCGACGCCCAGGCTGGCTGGGCCCAAGCGCCGTAAGACCTCGCGCACCAGCGGGTGCTTCAGATCCAGGCGCGGCAGATCGAGCATCCCGATCGCGCGCAAGCTGGGCCACTGCGCCACGACTTGCAGGGCACCGCCGAGCAAGACGCCCACCGCCAGCGCCAGCATGCGGTCCTTGCCGTTCGCGATGAAAACGCTCGGCAAGGTCCAGGCGCAGACGATGAAGCTCACGTTGAGCAGCGCCGGAGCGAAGGCCGTGGCCCCGTAGCGGTGGTAGGTATTCAGCGCGGCGAGGCCCAGCGCCGCGCTGCCCATGAAGAAGATGTAGGGAAACAGCCAGCGCGTGAGCTGCACCGTACGTTCGAACTGACCCTCGTGCTGATGAAAGCCGCTGGCCGAGACCTCCACCAGCCAGGGCGCCGCCAACACGCCCAACACCGAGACCAGCGCCAGAATGGTGAGCGAGAGCCCGCGCAGGCGCCGGAACAGATCGCGCGCCGCAGCGTCCCCCTCGGTCTCTCGCGTCGCGGCCAGCACCGGCAGCACGCCGGTCTGCACCGCGCCTTCCGCGAGCAACTGACGGAGCAGGTTGGGCAGGAGAAACGCGATCGCGAACGCGTCGGTCTCGAAACGATTGAAGATCGCGGCGAGCACCTGTTCGCGCCCCAGCCCGAGCACTCTACTGGCGAGCGTGCCGGTCGCCACGATGCCCGCCCGGCGCACGATGTTGCGCCGCTCGCCGCCACCGGCCAGAGCCGCGCCCGTGGCGGGGCCCGCCGCAGCCTGAAGAGCCAGGGCGGGAGGAGGCTCGGGCACGCTCACGAGGCGAGGCCCGCGTGGGCGCGCAAGCAGCCCTCGACCAGTTGAAGGGTCAGCTCGACGTCCGCTTCTTCGAGCGCGGAGGTGCGGGTAGCCTGAGTGGTGATCAAGCGCTGCCGGGCGGCGCCGCTCACGCGCAGGCCTGCGCCGCCTCGGGCGCGAGACACGAGCCCGCCGCGAGCCGGGTCGATCAGCGCGGCCTTGCCGTCCGGGCAGCGCACGCCGCTCTCCACACAATGCTCGAGCTCGAGCCTCCATCCGCAGGCATTGAGCAGCCAGAGCCCGTGCGCCGCGAGCGTCTGGCGCGCGCTGGGTGCGGAAGGGGACTCGCGCTGGAGCGCGCGGGTCTCCAGCTGATCGAGGCAGCTCAGCGCGAGCTCCCAGAGCGCCGGCTCGGGTGTGTGCGCCGGAGCCGCATGACGAATCCAGCCAAGAAAGGAGCCGGCGGCCTCCATCGCCGAGAGCTGCGTGAGCATCCCAGGGCGCGGCACCACGACGCGGGCTTCACGCAGCTGCATCAGGTCGGCTCCAGATGCCTCGTCCAGGTCGACCTCCAGCGTGTGCAAGGGCTCCAAGCTTCCGCCGAAACGGCGCTGACTCCTGCGTGCGGCGCGCGCCAACGCCGACACTTGGCCGAGCTTCTCGCTGAACAGACTCACCACCAGGTCCGCGTCGCTGTACGGAGTGCGGCGCAGGACGAGGGCGAGTGTAGTATGACTGCGTGCCGCCCGGCGACTATGCTGCGTGGCCATCAGTGGCGCCGAAGCAGCCCGGTTCGGCGCCCGAGGCCGCAGCCGGGTTCGCCCGAGGAGCTCGGGGTCCGGGGTGCCCCCGGAGAAGCTGCGAGAGCTCCTGCGGCATGTCGTGGCTGCGCGGCTTGAGCACGATGCTGAGCGCCAGGGCGAACAGGAATAGGAGCAACACGAAGGCGATGGCGACGCCGAAGCGGCCGCCGCGCGCCGGGCGCACCGGGGTGGAGATGGGCAGGGGCGTCACCCAGGCGGTGCGGCGGCTCGCCGTGTAGCGCGCCAGCACCTCGTCGCAGGACACATCCACCGCCCGTGCGTAGGAGCGCAGGAATCCGCGCACGAAGACCTCCCCCGGAAGCTCGTCGAACTGGCCTGCCTCGAGACGCTCCATGCTGGCGAGAGGAACCCGAGTGGCGCGCGCCACTTCCTCCAGGCTCATCCGCCGCGCCTCGCGCTGGCGGCGCAGGTATTGTCCAACAGGCTCCATAGACAGACTGGTTAGGGGGTAGCGGTTGGGGGCGAAGTGCTCTCTGGGGTGGTGGTTTTAGGGGGCGTTGTGACCGGCGGCGGAGCGCGATCTTGAAGGCTCAAACATTCTCGACCGGCTTCCGTGTGCTGATCCAGCCGAACACAGGTCGCGAGGTCACGCTGGGCTTCGTCGACGCGATTCAGTTTCGAGAGGAGCCGGGCTCGACCGGCATAGGCCTCTTGTAGACCGGTACATCTTCCATCAGCGGCATTCAGCGCCTGCGTATAAGCCTCAATCGCTTCTTTCGCGCGGCCCGAACGCTCTTCGGTGAGCCCCAGCCGATAATAACCCACACAGAAATCGGGCTGCGCCGCGATGCTGCGCGACAGCGCCTGCCGCGCTTCGGAAAGTGCCCCCTGCTCCAGGTAGGCCCAACCGATATTTCCCCAAGCATTTTCAGGGGTTCGATACAGAATATCGGTCGTGAGCGGGGTCAGTTCCTTGACCGCTTCGGCGTAGCGCTTCTGATGGATGAGGATCACTCCGAGCGTGTTGCGCGCCTCCCGGAAGTCCGCTTTCACCGCCAGCGCGTGGCGAACCTGCTTTTCCGCCTGATCGAGGCGGCAGTCCTCAGCGTCCGTGCCGCGCCGGCAGAAGTCGAGATAGATGAGTGCTGCGAGATGCGCCGCATCGGCGTTCTCTTCATCGAGCTCGACTGCCTTCAGCACATGCCCCAGCGCTTCGCGGGGCTGACCACGGGTGAGCCACAGGTCGCGAGCGAGATCGTACTCCGCGAGGCTCATGCTCTGCTCGCTCTGAACTGCGCCCGAGGACTGTGGCGCAGAGCACGCGCTGCCCCCCACCCACACCGCCACCCACAACCCCACCAACCACGCACACGCGTCCCACGGGCGACGCGACATCACGCGAAACGGCATCAGCTACTGCGTCTCCTCTCGCGACATCGTCCCATCGCTACACCCGGGGACGCAACCGAGTCAACGCGCGTTCACACGATCGGGAGATGCGTCACGCTGCGCGGTGGGCGAGCCGCCCCTCGCTGCTGGCGCCACTCGTCCAGAGCCGAGGCTCGGCGCACACACGCGATCGTGCAAGACGCCTCACAACCTTTCGGCGTTTCAAAGGCTTCGCTCAGATGTGCGCGAGTGTATTCGAGCAGGGGTAGCCCCGGATCCGCGCGGCGCTGGCTGCAGTACGAGACCGTTCCGTGCTCGTCGACATACAGATAGCGCGCGCCGGCGCGGCAACGGAACGGCACGTCGCGCTGTGCGATCATGCGATCTTCCCAGCCTTCGCCCACGTGGTGAAATACGCTCTTCTTGCTGCGGCGCCGCATCTCCCGATAGAGCGCGGGGAGCTCTGCCCCGGCCAAGCCGGCATCTAGCTGACCCTTGCCGTCGTGCAGCAAGCCCACCGTCATGAAGAAGCCCAGCCGCTCGACTTCATCGACGAGCGTACGCGTCGCGTCCGGACTGCAGCTGCCGAGCACCGCGTTGACGTTCACTCCGAAGCGCGCGTGCTGCTTCAACGACACCAGGCGCTTCTGGATTTTGGACAGCGACTTCTCCGAGACCTCGTTGGGCTCGAGATTGTCGATCGAGATCTGTACCAGGGTGAGGCCGGCGCGGTTGAGCCGGTCGATCCAGCGGCGCGTGAATGCGTAACCGTTGCTGATCAGCGTGCAGACCATGCCGTGCGACACCACACGCGCCACGAGCTCGTCGAGCTGGGGGTGCAAGAGGGGCTCGCCTCCGGTCAGCGTCACGACCAGCGTGCCGAGCTGCGCCAGGTGATCGATGCGCGCGTTGAGCACCTCCTGGGGCACGGGCTTCGAAAAGTCGTCGAACTCGTTACAGTAGCCGCAAGTCAGGTTGCAGCGACGGGTCACGACGAGCTGTGCCAAAAAGGGGCGTCGGACGTCGAGGAGCGCAGCGGCTCCGCGCCCGAGCGCGCGCAAAGGATGACGGGGCAAAAACACGGCCGGCGCCGGGGCTCTAGCACGCCCGGGGCAGGACCCGCCAATCTTCCCGCGGAGGCGCCCCAGCCGAGTCTTCTCGATGGGGCTTTCCGGCCGAAAGACCACTCGACAATCGGACCCCGGCGCCCCAGAGCCCCCGGCGAAATGATAGGGAATGCGGCGTTGAGCACTCCTCGGCTTCCTCCGTTCGCCTCGGTCCTCAAGTCGCGCGAGGTCGAGGACCCCATCAATCTTCTGTTCAATCGGCGGCTCGCCTACTGGTTTGTCGCCCTGGTGTATCGCACGCCGCTGACACCGAATCAGGTGACGCTGCTCTCCATCGCGGTCGGCGTCGTGGCGGCCGGTTGCTGGTGGTACGGCACGCCCAGCGCCATGCTGTGGGGAGGCATCTTACTCTGGACGAGTGCCATCCTCGATGGTGCCGATGGCATCCTCGCGCGGGCCAAGCAGATCTTCTCGGATCTCGGGCGCGCGCTCGATGGCAGCGCGGACCTGATCGTGGCGCTGCTCACGGCGGTGGCGGCGGTGAAGCACCTCTGGCAGCAGCAGCACTCCCTCCCGATGCTGGTGGTGCTGCCCGTGCTGGTGGGCAGCATCTGGCTGCAGATCCACCTCTACGACTACTACAAGGAGTCGTTCCTGCTGCGCACGCGGCTCGATTGGAATGGGGTGCCCGAGCGCATCGCCGACGTGCACGAACGCATCGCTCAGCTGCGGGCAGAAGGCGCAGGCTGGGTGTATCGCGCCTCCATGGACCTGTATTTGAGCCTGATCGTGGGCCAGACGCGCGTCGTCCGCTTTCTCGACCCGGCGGGCAGCCGCGAGCAGTCCAGCTTTCGCGTGACGCCGCAGACGGTGTCGGAATACCGCGAGTTCAACCTGGGTCCGATGCGCATCTGGACCGCGCTCTCGCTGGCGCCGCACACCTATTTGATCTCCATCTTCGGCATGCTGGATCGTCTGGATCTTTACCTCTGGGGCCGCCTGCTGGTCGGTAACGTCCTGTTCGTGCTGGTCATCTTCTGGCAGCGCCGAGCGAGCGAGCGCACGCTCGCGGCCCTGGCTGCATCCGGAAGCTCACCCTTGCCGCTGGGCGCGGTCGGCGCCGAACATGGTGGCGCTCTCTGACGAGCTGAGGCCCGCAGCCGGCGCTCGGCCCTCGGCCGAGAGCGGATTGGGCCCGAGCTGGGGAACCGACGCGACCGGGGGGCGAAGGTACAAGGGACGGACCGGATGGGGGGAGGGCTCCAGATCGCTGGCGATATGGGCCACCCAACGCGCGTGCGGAAAGTCGGTGTCGTCCCCGCGCTGATGATCCAGCTTGGATGCCAGTGGATCCCAGGCGGCGCCCAGGAGCAGGACAGCAGCCGGAAGATCCGCCACGAGCCGCTCGACGGCTGCCACGCCCTCCGCGATCTGAGCTGGCAGTAACTCGCGGCCGTCGTTGGTGTACGCCGCCAAGAAGAACTCGCCTCGGCGCGCGTCGAGCACCGGCACGCGCAGCCGGCGTTCCTGCTCTGCGACTGCAGCCGACATCGCCTGGAGCGAGCTCACTCCGACCAAAGAAACCTGCAGGCCCTCGCTGAGCCCGTGGGCGAAAGCGATTCCGACTCTCAGACCGGTAAACGACCCGGGACCGATCCCGACTGCGATCCGGTCGAGCTGTCGGGGAGACCACCCCGCCTCCGCCAGTGCCTGCTCGATCATCGGCTGCAGGGACGCATCGTGAGCGTTCGCACGATCGTGGCTGGCAGCCGCGATCGATCGACGGCCCTCGACCAGCGCCACGGAGCCACGCGCGGACGACGTCTCGATACCCAGTATACGCAAGGGCTCACGAGTACAGCACGTGGAGTGCCGCGGGGTCGAGACCCAGCACATCGTCCGCACGACACGCTTGCAATCTTTCTCAGTCTGGCTAGTCTGCGCCACCCCTTGGTCGAAGCGATTCGAAAAGGGGCAGGTTCGGGGCGTAGCGCAGCCTGGTAGCGCACTTGACTGGGGGTCAAGGGGTCGTCGGTTCAAATCCGGCCGCCCCGACCATTTGAAAACTTCCTGGCGGCCTGCCGCTGTCCCCCCACGGGCGGCCTTAGCCGCCCAGGGCGGCTCGCCGCTGATCAGGGTGCGGTCCTGTCGCACGCGATCGCGGGCCCGGTTCTTTGCGAACCCGGTCCGGCGCTGCGACGGAGGAGGCGACAACCACTTGGGTTGATGTTTTTGCGGGCGCACCCCGCACCCCGAGCCTCCCCTGGCCGTTGCACCGATGGGATGCCCGCACTCGTTCCAGGTTTGAACAGGCCACGTCCGAATGGGCTTCTCGGTGCATTCGCCCTCGGCGTTTGCTCGCTCTGCTGGCTGACGCCGGCAGGGTCACGTGCGCAGACGATTCGCGACACCGTTCGGGAACACGTCAATGAGGGGCTCGAAGGCCGCCCGGAGGATTCGCCGCCGCCCAAGCCCAAGCCGAAGAAGGACGCACCTCGCAAGCGCTCCGTCGATCGCCCGGCGCAGCCAGCTCCCTCCGCTGACGCTGCGACGACAACGGAATCCACGTCTGTGGACGTCGTGGAACCCGAAGCGCCTCCCACCGAAGCAGATGAGCTCCCCAAGCGCATCTTCGGCAAGAACTTGCAGCTCGACCCCAAGATCGGTGCGGGATACCGCGGTTGGTACCCCGAGCAGTACCCGCTCGTGAGCATCAATCATGCCGGGTACTACACCTGGTCGCTGGATCTGAAAGCCAAGCTCTTCGGCTTCCTGCGCTTACATCGCGGCTACTACGAGTCGAACGGCTTGAAGGGCCCTCGCACCGAGGGCGCCGTGGTGGCTCGCGACGTGGGGAAGCTGGTCCCGAAGGCGGCTTGGCTGCTCGGGGCGCTCGGCGTGCCGCTCAGTCGCCGCTGGGAAACGCTCGTTTCTTACGAGACGCGGAGCTTCGTGACTCGCGCGCGACCTTCGCGTCCGGTGGCCATCGTGTCGCGCGACACGCCCGCGGATACAGATTTCGGCAGCCTGACCCGTAGCGACCAGCCGCTCGAGTTCGTGTCGGGGTTCGAGACCCTGGTGCTGGGGGTGCGTTACTCGCCCGACGCGCCCGCTGGTGGAAATTCCGGCGTCATCGGAGGCAATAGCGGCAAGTTTCCCCCGATGTACCTGGGCGTCGGCTTCACCCAGTACTCGAAACCGTACCAGGTAAAGGTGGGCAGCGACGCCCTGGACGAGCTGCTCTTCAACGGACGCTTTCGCGGCCTGGGCATTGCTACTGGGCTATCCGTACCGCGCCACCTCTCTCGGCCGTACGTGGATGCGGACGCACAGCTCGGCCTGGGGCAGGTGCAGCTCCTGAACGACCTGAGCCTGAATGAGCTCCTGCCCGATGACTGGCTGATTGGGTACCTTCAGGGAAACGTCACCGTGGGCTACGCGTGGCCTGTATTGAAGACGAAGCCGACCCCCATCCTCACTGGAGAGCTGAGCGGCGGGGGGGCGACATTCTTCTACTTCAAAACCAAAGACGGGAACTCCGAGAAGCCCCCGGCGCTACCCTTGAACTGGGACTTCCTCTGGGCGGTACATGTTGCCTTCACGCTGCCGCTCTGAACGCCAGCCTGCCAACGGCAACGCCGAAACGCCGAGGTGTGCAGGTTCGGACCGATCTGGTTCCAGCAGGAACGCCACGGGTGCTTCACACTGCGCCGGGCGTCAAAAAACTCGGGGCGTCGACGAAACGCTCGGAGCCACCGTGACGCGATGCGCCTGCTGTGCGCCGGAAATTTTTTTCATCCGCAGGCCGCGTCTGCTGCGATCCTGCGCTATATACGATATACGCTAGAGGCTTACGGATCATGCCGAATCAAGCGATGGATGGTACTGCGGGGAGACCCCACAACCCGGGCCCGACAGACAACGATCCAACGCGTAGCGGTCGTCCCGGTGGCGCTACCGGAGGCGCAAATGGTTCCCAGTCTGATTCCCAGATCCAGGAGCTCGATTCGAAAGAGCGTGATTCCGGCATCGTGGAAGTAGAAGGAAAGGCGAACGCTGTGGCAAGCGGAGTAACGAGTGCATTGGCGAACACGCTGACGAGTGTGACGAGCGATGTCATCCAGGCTCCGGTGGAACAGAGCCGCAGAGCAAGCCATGACATCGAGATCGACACTGATCTCGGCAGCCACGCTGATCTCGGCAGCCAATCTCTTCTCGGCAGCCAATCTCTAGAAGGCAGCCCGCTCGAGGCCCATGCGCCGCGCCCGCAGATGATCACGCAGACGGTGCCGACGGGCAGCGCTGCTTCGGTGGCCGCCACGGACGAAGACGAGATGCTGGTCTCCGATGAGGAGATCTTGAGCGCCGAACCCACGCGTCCCACGCTGACTTCGGGTCTGCCCGCGTTCGGCCGCAGCGTGCCTCCCGCGGCACCGTCGCGCACGTCATTGCCGCCGCCGCGGCGTTCGAGCCGCGCACGTGCCTTGCTCGGTAGCAGCTTGCCTCCTCCGAGCTTTCCCTCGCATGCTCCAGCTTCGGGGCGTGCCCCGAGCTCCGACCGAGATCCGTGGATCCTCGCAAACAAGACGCTCGAGCTGAGCCGCGCGCACGCGCGCATCAGCGTGCTCGAAGATCAAATTGCCTTCCGTGATGCGCGCATTCTTTCGCTCGAAGAGCGACTGGAAGCTGCCCAGCAGAAGGTGGAAGAGCTCGAACGCAAGCTGGACGGGCAGGCGGGGACGCCTCGCAGCGCGGGCACGGCCCGCGCTTTGGGTCGTGCCGACGCGGCAGTGGGCAATTCGCATGCTGCGAGCAAGCCGGCTGTCATTGGTTCGGCTGCGGTTGCTTCGGCTACGATTGCCTCGGCTGCAACCGCTTCGACCGCAAGCGCTGGTGCTGCAGCGGCGCCGTCGGCTGTGCGCTCCGCGAGCAAGCATTCCATCTCGATTCCCAAGCCCGCTGATGTGGCGCGCTCCACGGACGCGAGCAAGCCGGCCGAAAGCAAGAGCAGCCCGGTCGCTGCCGCGGCCCCGCCGGCAGCAGGCGAGGTGGAGAGCGCAGACGCCGATGGGCCCGAGGTCGACGGCGGGAGCATCCCGCCCGAAGCGGATGAGGACGCGGCCGCGGTTGCCGTGCCGAGCGGACCCGAAGACGTGCGGCGCATCGCCGGTATCGGTGCGCGGTTTGAAGCTGCATTGCGCAAGCAGGGCGTGACGCGCGTGAGTCAGATTGCCGCCTGGTCCGACTCGGACGTGCGGCAGATGGCCAAGGCTCTGAAGATTCCCAAGAGCCGCATCGTGAAGGGCCGCTGGGTGGAAGCGGCTCGTACGCTGTTGGCCCAGGAAGTGATTGGCAGTCGCGCAACTTCGGAGTAATCCGATGTCCCATGGTGGGACGAGTAGCGCATCGACTCTGCCAGCTTGATCTTCACGCGGCGAATCTTCACGCAGCCAGGCGCCGTACCAGTGCACTGACATGCGTGCTTGCCCTGGTGGCCAGCGTCGGGCTCGGTTGCCACGATCGCGAATGCGAAGCGGCGCGCCTGGAGCTGGCGCAAACCTGGGAAACGCTGCGTGACACCGCCACGTCGCGCCAGCAGATCCCCGAAGGCACCAACCTGACCGAGGGTGAGCGCGATGACCGCGTCAAAACCTGGAAAGGCATCGAGGAGCGCGCGGAGCTGATCCGCAGCTCCTTTGGGACGCCGCAGGTGACGTGGCCCAGCGCCGACAAGGCGCGCAAGGAGCTGGCTGGGCTGTTCAGCCCGCTGCAAACGAAGGACGAGCCCGTGACGCGCGGTTTCGCGCTCACGCTCGGCGAAGCCGACAAGCAGATGTCCGCGTACCGCGCGCAGTGTCACTGAGAGCCCAGTGTCACTGAGAGCCCAGTGTCACTGAGAGCCCAGTGTCACTGAGAGCCCAGTGTCACTGAGAGCCCAGTGTCACTGAGAGCCCAGTGTCACTGAGAGCCCAG
>JAICTU010000594.1 GCA_025936205.1 Polyangiaceae bacterium
GGGCGGATGCCGGATAGCGCCGCCGCGGGTTCGCGCGGAAGTCCGCGTCGCTCAGCCCCAGGTAGCTCTCGTTGGAGAGCTCCTCCGAGTAGGTGGCCTTGAGCGCCAGCTGATGCAGCACGGACGAGTGCGGCGCGAGGTCGTGCGAGCCCTTGAACATCCACTCGTTACGGTAGAAGCCGGTATCCGCCCCGCTGGGCAGCTCCTTGAAGCCGTCGCTGCGCACGACAATGCCCTCGATCGAGAAGCCGTTGACGCCGTCGCTGGTGCCCGCGTAGCCGTGCAGGCGCGCGTAGCCGTACTGGCCGACGGCGGCGTCCAGCGCCGCGCTCGGGCCGCTCGGGATCGAGCGCGTCACTAAGTTCACGGCGCCGCCGATCGTCTGCGGGCCGTAAGCGATCGCCGCCGGGCCCTTGATCACTTCGAGCTGCACCATGCGCGGCATCAGCGGAAAGTAGTAGGCGGCGGGCGCCGAATAGGGCGCGGGCGCGAACAGCACCCCGTCTTCCAGCAGCGTGATCTTCTTGCTGCGGTCGCTGAGCGCGCCGCGGATGCCGATGTTCGGGCGGAGGCCCATGCCGTCTTCCTGGCGCACGTACACGCCCGGGATGAGCTGCAGCGCCGAGTGCACGTCGTCGTAGCCGTAGCGCTCGAGCGTCTGGCGTGAGACGGCGTGCACCGAGCCCGGTGCTTTTGCGGTGCGGGTCGCGAGCACGGTGACTTCCGCCAGCTCTTGCTCGCTGTCGAGCGCCGCGGCGGCCGGTGCCTCGGCGCTCTCCTCGGACGGCGCCGGTTCGACGTTGCCCTCCGCCTCCTGGGCCGCCGCCGGTGACACGCTGATGCAACACAGGGCACAGAGCCAGCCTCCGCGCGGGAGAGGGCGTGCGAGGCTTCGCTTTTGGGGTCTCGAGAGGCTCACGGACACGGCCTCGCCCTAACATGAGAGCCCTCAAATGCAAATGAAAGTCAGTTTCATTTGCAGTCCAGGGGGAAAGGCGGTGAGCCTGAAGCGGTCGGCCCGTGATCAGCGCCGGGACATGCCGTGGAAGGCCTGGCAATGGCGTGTCACCCTTCACCCCATGCGCGCGCCCCCGGCTGTTGAACCGCGATCCGCGCTGCGCAGCTCGCGGCCGCGCGCGCTGGGCATTGGCCTGGCGCTGGCGCTCGGGTTGCATGCGCTCGGGTTGGCGACGGTGGCGCTGATCGGGCAGGAGCTCGCAGCTTCGCAGCGTGTTGCACGGGCCCAGCCTGCGGAGGAGCCCAGCGAGCTCGGGGAGCTGGAGGTCGAGCTGCAGAGCGACTCCGTCGCGACGGAGACTTCACCTCCTGCGCGCGAAGCGGCGCTGGCGATGGTCGCGCCGCGCCGTGCCGCGCGTCGCCCGGCGGGAGCCGTCCGCCGGCAGGGCGAGCGCGGGTCGAACGCAAGTCCCGCGGCGGGGGCAGACGGCACCGAAGCCGCCGGCGGCGACGAAACCCCGGCACCGGAAGCGGCAGGAACCCCCGCCGAGCCCGGCGGCTCCAGCAAGGCGCTCTCGCTGGACGCGCTCGGTGTCGGGCCCGAGAACAACCCGTTCCTGGCGTCGTCGGGGCGCCGGTCGGGCACACCACGCGGGCTCGCCGACCAGATCGATCACGTGCTGCGCAGCGGTCTCGCGCAGCACGATCAGAAAGTGGGTCTCGGCCCCGAGGGCCCGGTCGTGGCCGCCGTCACGGACCTGGTGATGCAGAGCACGTCGGCGCCCAACACCAGCGCGCTGCTCGTGCTGCGCACGGACGGCAGCGGCCAGACCGTGCACGTCGAGGTGGCGGACGCGAGCGGTGAGACCGGCGCCTGGGACGCGATCGCCGGCGCCTTGCAGAAAGCGCTGCAAGGCAAGAAGCTGCGCGTGCCGGCCGGCAGCGGCGGCGTCACCATGCAGTTGCGCGTCGAGTCGCGCGTGCAGCTGCCGAGCGGCGCCGATCCGGGCTTGGCCATCGACCTGTTCGGCCAGGAACTGAAGGCCGGTGAGGGCGATCGCTCGACGCGCGTGGAGCTGCTCACGCCCAAGATCGTGCTCGAGCAATATCAGGTCTCGAGCACCGATCCGCATGCCAAGATTCCGGTGGTGGGCTTTCAGTTCACGATCGTGGGGGTCATGGGAGATCCGGTGGATATCGCCGCGGTGGCGCGACGTGTGGTACACGCCCATCTCGTCTCGTTCGAGACGCACCCGCGGGAATCTCCAGCACAATAACATCCCCGATGAGCAAAACTCGGCTCGAGGCCTTCAGCGACGGCGTGATCGCCATCATCATCACCATCATGGTGCTGGAGCTGAAGGTCCCGCACGGTGGCGATCTGCACGCGCTCCAGCCGCTCGTGCCGGTGTTCCTGAGCTACGTGCTCAGCTTCGTGATGGTGGGCATCTACTGGAACAATCACCATCACCTGCTGCATGCCTGCCCGCACGTGAACGCCAAGATCCTGTGGGCGAACCTGGGCCTCTTGTTCTGGCTATCGCTGGTGCCGGCCAGCACCGCCTGGGTGGGCGAGTACCCCGGCAACGCGCTGCCGGCGGCGCTCTACGGCGCCATCTTTCTGATGTCGGCGATCGCCTACGAAATACTGCAGCGCTTGGTCGTCGCCCGGCACGGCCGCGACTCGAAGTTACAGGCGGCGATCGGCTCCGACATCAAGGGCTGGGCGTCGCTGGCCATGTACGTGCTCGCCATCCCGGCGGCATTGCTCGTCAGCCCCGGCATCTCTTACGGGCTGTATGTGCTGGTGGCGCTCCTGTGGCTGATCCCCGATCGCCGGATCGAGACGGCGCTCCACGAGTGACGTGCTGCACACGGGTGCTTCGCGCTGATCTCAGCGACGGAGCTCAGCGGAAGAACTGCTCGAAGCGATCGCCCCCAGCTCCCGCCAGAACGCTGCCGAGCACGCCGGATGCTCCGCGCGCTGCGCCGGTACATGGAATGACAAGGCTTCCATCAGAGCGCCTTCCTCAGAACGGCCACCATCCGCCAAGCCTTCGGGTCGTGCAAGGCCACGCTCTCGTCGAGCGCGCCGAACACGTCGCTCACCACGAAGCCCGCGGCCTCTGCCAGAGCGCGCAGCTGGGCTTCCGTGAGGTCACGCTGGCGCCCCTGGTCGGTGACCACCCGCGGCTGGCTCCCATCGTTCGGACGATACTCGAGCCGTACGTCGACGGTCAGCAGGCGACCGACCGCCGCGCTCTCCTGCCACTGCACGACCAGCTCACCGTTGTTGTCCTTCATCTTCCAGTCCGAGGAGGTCTTGGCCTCGCTGGCTTCATCCGGGTGCGGGAGCTCCAGCACGTAGACTCCGGCGTCGGACAATGCGGCCCGCACGCAGGCCAGGTGCGCCAGAAATTGCTCGTCTGTCAGCAGGTAGGTGGCCGAGCACAACATACAAGCGATCAGATCGAACTGCCGCTCGAGCCGAAAGCTCGACATGTCGCCGACCAGATACGGGAAGCTCAGGCCTTGCTGCAGTGCCTGGCGCCGGCAGTGCGCGGCCATGGCCGAGGACAGATCGAGCGCGGTCACGTCGAGACCGGCCCGGCACATTTCCTGTGCGTGGCGGCCCGGGCCCGCCGCGAGCTCGAGGAAACTGCGAGGCTCACTGCCGAGCCGTTGGGCGTGCAGCTCGCGCAGGAACTGTGCCTCTCGAGGAAAGTCGCGATAGCTGAAGGCGAGGTCATACAGCGCCGCCGCATCGTAGATCGTCGAATGCTCCATCATATGTTACTCCACTCCAGGACCCCGAGCTCGAGCAAGCGCCCAGCCAGGTCCTCGTCGATTTCCGCCGTTCCTTCGCGCACCGCCTCGAGGCACTGGATCGCGCTCTCTGGCAGAGCAAGGTGGCCGCCTGCCAGCTGCACGGCGGCGTCAGCGCGAGACGGGCTCGAACCCTGATTGGGCCAACCGCGCCTGAAACTCCGGTCCAGCGAAGAACTGGATCAGCCGGGCTGCATCATCGGGCCGGGTCGTGCGCTCCAGGATGATCGCGGAGTAAGTGGTCTCGACCTGCAGCGGTGCCGGGTAGCCACCCACGAGGACCGCTGCCGGCACGGCCTTGATCTCGCTGATCTGCGTGGCGCCGATGACGCGCGCCGCGGTCGAGAGCGTCATGTTCTGCATCGCAGCCTTGCCGCCGGCCGCGATGTGCCCCTTCGCGCGCACCTGGTCCCCGATGCCCAGCGTATCGACGACCTTCATCAGCGCAGCGCCCGCGGTCGCCACCGCCGGATCGGCGAAGTACACCTCGTCGGCGTCGAGCAGCGCCCGCTCCAGCGCGTCGGGCGTGTCGATTTCAGGCAGCGGATCGCCGGCGCGCACGGCGATCCCGCCCCCGATCTGTCCGAGGTCCACACGCGAACCGGCCCGCACGCGCTGCTGCGCCTCGAGCGCCTGGATGATGGCCGGCGTCACCACCACCAGGTCCGCGGCCTCTCCCCCGAGGACGCGGTCGCGCAGCGCGCCCACGGCGCCGAAATCGAACGAGACGGAGAGCCCACTCTGCGCCTCGAACGCCTGGATCGTATCGCGCACGCTGTCCTCCGTGGCACCCGCGGCGAGCAGCCGCAGCGGCTCGGGCGGGGGACTCGGCGCGGTGTCGTCAGGGGCGGAGCCCACCAGCCCTCCTAGCAACGACACATCGGAAGCGTGATCGTTCGAGCAGCCCAGCGCAGCCAACGGCGCCAGCAGCAGGAACGCCATCCAGCCCGGGAATGGCCATGAAGAAAAGGCAGACGCTGATTCCCCCATGCGCGCAGGGTAGCGGGAACGTGCAGTTCATCAACGGCCACGCGCTCCCATTTCACGAGCCAGCGTCAACGCGGTAGCTACAGCGCTTCCAGCATCGTGAGCAGTTTGCGCACGGTGTTCAAATTGCGGCCGGTGCCCACGTCTCGAAACGGCAACTTCAGCTTGCTCTGCCCCATCCCGTTCGGAAAATGGATGACGACGTGCCGCCCGCAGGCGCGCAGCTCCTCGCCCCCCGGCGCCAC
>JAICTU010000323.1 GCA_025936205.1 Polyangiaceae bacterium
CCTCGGCCACGGCCAGCGCGCGGTTCAACGCCACCACCGGCGAGCCGGTGAGCGCGAGCAGTGCGTCGTAAAGCACGACGATCGCGGGCCAGTCGGCGCGTCCGCTGCGCCGGCGCGCCACGTGCGCCGACTGCAGCGCGGCCTCCAGCTGGTAGCGACCGATCGCTCCCAGCCCGGATGCCCGCTGCAACAGCGCCTCCGCTTCGTCGATCAGCGCTGCGTCCCAGTCCGCGGGATTCTGCTCGCCGAGCGGCACGTACTCGCCCGCGGCGTTGCGCCGGGCGCGCCGCCGGGCTTCGGCGTGCAGCAGCAGCGCGACCAGGCCCAGCACCTCGGGCTCGTCCGGCAGCAACTCGGCCACCAACCGCCCCAGAAATACCGCTTCCTCCGCCAGATCGCGCCGTCCCGAGTCCAGCTCGCCGGCGTCGCTCCAGCCCTCGGCGAACGCCGCATAGACGGCGTCGAGCACCGCGGCCAGGCGCTCCGGCCACTCCTCGCGCTCGGGAATGCGCAACGGAATGCCGGCGGTGCGGATCTTGTTCTTGGCGCGGGACAGCCGCTGTCCCATCGTCGAGGGCGCGACCAGAAACGCAGAGGCGATGCGCGCCGCGTCGAGGCCCAGGACCAGCTGCAGCATCAACGGAGCGCGGATCCCGGGTTCGATCGCGGGGTGGGCGCAGGCGAACATCAGCGCCAGCCGTCGATCCGGGAAATGGAGCTCGGCGTCCCACTCCTCCAGCGCGTCATCGAGCAGTTGCGCGTGCGCGGCAGCGAGCTTGCCGCGCTCGTCGTGCCGCGCGACGTCGATCAGTTTACGCCTCGCCGCCGTCAGCAGCCACGCTTCGGGGTTCGCCGGGCAGCCGCTGCGCGGCCAGCTGGCGAGCGCAGCGGCGAAGGCCTCCGAGAGGGCTTCCTCCGCCGCGCTGACATTGCGGCTGCGCGCCGCGAGCAAGGCGACGAGCTTGCCGTAGCTCCGGCGCGCGACCGCCTCTGCGGTGCTGCGCGCCGGCTCGGGGCACAACCCGTCTGCCTCGCTCATGGCTCCAGCCTCGTCCTGCAGGGCGGCTCAGCCCCAGAGCGGCCGCACCTCGATCGTGCCGTGGCCCGCGCCAGGGCAGCGTGAGGCCCAGGAGATGGCCGCATCCAGATCCGGGACCTCGATCAGGTAATAACCGCCGAGCTGTTCCTTCGAATCCGCGTAGGGGCCGTCGAGCACCTGGGATTTGCCGTCCGTGACCCGCACCGTGGTGGCCGCACTGCTCGGGCGCAGCCGGTTCGAGCCGCGCAGCACGTCGGCTTTGCGCAGGGCTTCCGTATAGGCGTTGTAGGCGCCCATCCGCTCTTCCTTCTGGGCGGCGCTCAGGGTAGGCCAGCCGGCTTCGTCCGAGTAGAGCATCAGGAGATATTGCATGGGATGATCCTCGCGTTGTGAGCGGCAACCTCGCCGCTGCCCCAATGACGTTCCGAGGATCTGCAGTTTCGACAGCGGACGCGAAATTCGCAAGGCGTCCCCGTGCCCCCGTTTGGGACGCCCGCCTCGGGGTGCGGGGTGTCCCCGCAAGACCCGGCTACGATCAGCTGGCTTCTGGATTCCAGAGCGCTGCGACGGCGTCGAGTAGACGGTCGAGCTTCAGCGGCTTGGGCACCACCACCACGCCTGCCGGTGCACGCCCCGGGCTCGAAGTGGAGACGATCACCGGGATGCGGGCCGTGGCCGCATCAGCCTGCAGCGCCTGGTAGACCCGCGCGCCATCGATCACCGGCATCACGAGGTCGAGGATCACCACGTCCGGACGCAGCGCACCGGTCGTCACCAGGTCCAGCGCCTCCCGGCCATTGGCTGCCGTCGCCACCTCGTACGACTCTTCCTCGAAGGCCTCCTTGAGAGAATCGCGCGTGTGCTGGTCGTCATCGACGATCAGCACCTTGCGCGGCGCCCCGTCCGGGCCGAGCGGGCGAGAGCCCTGCGCGGCGCGCGGGATGCGCACGGTGAAGACCGTGCCGGTGCCTTCGTTCGACTCCACGTGGATGGTCCCGCCGTGCGCCACGGCGATCTGCTGCGAGATATACAGGCCCAGGCCCAGACCGCGCGACTTGGTCGTGGTGTGCCCGCTGCGAAACGGATCGAAGATCGTGGGCAGCAGGGCGGGGGGGATCACGCCCTGGTTCTGCACCCGCACGATCAGCTCGTCGGGGCCACCCCGTACCTGCACGAGCACGCCCGACTCTGGGGCGCCATGGTGAATGGCATTGGCGATCAGGTTCGAGAACAGCTGCAGCAGCCGGTCGCCGTCGCCGCGTGTGCTGCAGTCGCCGCTGACCTCGATCTGGATGTCCTTCTGGGGGTGCGCGCCGCGCAGCTCTTCCACCGTGCGCTGCACCAGGTGGGCCATGTCCGCCCGCTTCCGCGCTCGCAAGAAGCCGAGGCCACCGGCAAGGCGCGCGCGCGTCAGATCGAGCAGCTGCTCGATCATGTCGGTCATGCGCTGGCCTGCCGTGGTGATGCGCTTGAGCGTGCGCAGCTGCTTCTCGTCCGAGAGCTGGCGCTCGAGCAGCTGCGCGCCCAGAATGATGGCGCCCAGCGGGTTGCGCAGGTCGTGGCCCAGGATGCCGACGAACATCTCGTTCAGGCGCAGGGCGTTGGCGAGCTCCTTGCGCTGGCGGTAGAGCTCGAAGAACACGTCAGCCTTGCCCTTGAGCACCAGGGGCTCGATCGGCTTGAACAGGAAGTCGACCGCGCCGCTCTCGTAGCCCTTGAAGATGCGCTGCGGGCTGCGCGCGCCGGCGGTCACGAAGATGATCGGCACGTGCTTGGTGCGAGCGGCGCCGCGCATGAGCTCCGCCAGCTCGAAACCGTCCATGTCCGGCATCTGCACGTCCAAGAACGCCAGCGCCACCTCGTGCACCAGCAGCAGCTCCAGCGCTTCTGCACCCGAGTGCGCCTTCAGGAGCTCGAGCCCATCCCGCCGCAGCAGCGCCTCCAGCGCCACGAGGTTCTCCTCGGCATCATCCACCAGGAGAAATTTGACTAGCTCCGCCGCCATGCCTCTCCCTGCTGGTCAGTGGCGCCCGGCGCCAGGCGCGCGAGGTAGGCCCCGATCTCCCCCAAGGGCAACACCTGATCGATGGGGGCGAGGCGGAGCGCTGCCTGAGGCATGGTGGGCACGGAAGCCGTACTCGGGGCCTGCACGATCGTCAAACCTCCTTTTCGCTTGATCTCGGCGAGCCCGCGCGCGCCGTCCTCGCTACCGCCCGTGAGCAGCAGCCCTGCCAATTCCGCCCCATAGGCGTCGGCGGCAGACTCGAACAGCACGTCGATGGCAGGGCGGGAAAAGAGCACGGGCTCATCCACGGAGAGGGAAAGGCAGCGACGTGGCTCCACCAGTAGGTGGTAGTTGGGGGGCGCCACATAGAGCGTGGCGGGGGCCAGCGGCTCCTTGTCTTCGGCCTCTTTCACGGTCAAGGCGCAGCGGTCCCCCAAGAGCCGTGCGAGATAACTCGGCTTGGTGGGATGCACGTGCAACACCAGGACGACGGGAATGGAAAAGCCCGCGGGCAGGGCCGGTAGGATTTGGTTCAAGGCGTCGAGTGCCCCCGCCGAACCGCCGACCACGATAGCCTGGGTGCCGCTCATGAGCCACATCCCTCACGCGCGCTGGTAAATGCGGTCTTCCCGCACGAACTCGACGAACGCAGCCGCGTGCGCGGAGAACCTCAGCGTCTCCTTGAGACCGAGACCGAGGAACCCTTTGCGGCACAACGAATCGCGCAACACACCGACCGCCCGATCCTGCAGCTCGCGCTCGAAGTAGATC
The DNA here is from genome assembly GCA_025936205.1 of Polyangiaceae bacterium. Next base: position 3,816 of record JAICTU010000323.1, read on the forward strand.
AGCACATTGCGGCAGGACGCGAGCTCGACCTCCGCGAACGCGCTGTCCGTCGCCAGGCTGTGGTCCGAGAACAGGATCGCCTTCTTGAGCACGCGGTCGAACACGGCGGAAGAATAGCGCGCCGTGTAGTAGTCGGAGAGGGAAGCCTTGCCGCCCGCCGCCTGGTAGTTCTCGCTGAAGCGCTTGAACCTCTCCACGTCGTAGATCCCGGCTTCGGCGGCGCGCAGGCTCTCCGGGCTGATGTCGGTGGCATAGATCAGCGTGCGCTCCAGCAAGCCCTCCTCAGCCAGCAGGATCGCGAGCGAATACGCTTCCTCGCCCGTCGCACATCCGGCGACCCAGATTTTGAGCGAAGGGTAAGTGCGCAAGTAGGGCACCACCTTCTCGCGCAGCGACCGATAGTAGCTCGGGTCCCGGAACAGGTCGCTCACCTGGACGGTGAGGAAGCGCAACAGCTCGCTGAACAGCTTGGGGTCGCTGCGGACGCGCTCTTCCAGCACGGCCACGCTCTCGTACCCGAAATGGGTCAGGGCCGAGCGCACCCGACGCTTCAACGAGGCCGGCGCGTAGGCGCGGAAGTCGTAGTGATACTTCTGGAAGATCGCGTCCAGGAGCGGACCGAGCTCGGCGTCCACCTGCGGGGCGCGTGCGGCGCGCCGGGCGGGATCGCGGGAGAAGGCGCTCATTTCGGCATCCACACTCGCGCCAGCGAGAGCAGCTTGTCCACGTCGAAGGGCTTCGCGATGTAGTCATTGGCGCCGGCAGCGAGGCACTGCTCGCGATCGTCGGCCATGGCCTTGGCGGTCAGCGCGATGATGGGCAGCTTCGCGAGCTGGGGTTGCTTGCGGATCTCGCGCGTCGCCTCCAGCCCGTCCATCTCGCCCATCATGATGTCCATCAAGACCAGGTCTACGCCGGGCTTCTGCTCGAGGTGCGCCAACGCCTCGCGGCCGTTGCGCGCGATCTCCACCTTGGCGCCCTTTGGCTCCAGCACGCTGGAGAGCGCGAAGATGTTGCGCACGTCGTCCTCGACGACCAGCACACGCCGGCCTTCGAACACGGTCTCGCGGTGGCGTGCATCGCGCAGCATGCGCTGCCGATCCGGAGGCAGCTCGGCCTCGACCTGATGCAAGAACAGCGTGACCTCGTCCAGCAGGCGCTCGGGCGAGCGCGCGCCCTTGATGATGATCGAGCTGGAGAAGCGCCGCAGCTCTTGCTCTTCATCGCGGGTCAGCGAGCGGCCGGTGTACACGATCACGGGCGGAAAGGAGTACTGCTCCTGCTGGGACATCTCCTCCAGCAGCTCCAGCCCGGTGCGGTCGGGCAGCGTCAGGTCGAGCACCATGCAGTCGAAGCTGGCCGCGCGCAGTTGCTCCAGCGCCTCGGCGGCGCTGCCCACGGCCACCGTCTGCACATCGTCGCCGGCCAGCAGCCGGCAAGTGCTGTCGCGGTGCACATCGTCGTCCTCCACGACCAGCACCCGCCGCAGCTTCTGCGTGAATTTTCCCTCCAGCCGCTTCAGCGCTTCCACCAGCTCTTCGCGCTTCACCGGCTTGATCCCGTAGCCCGCCGCGCCCATCTCCAGCGCGGTCTGCGCATAGTCCGACACCGACACCATGTGCACGGGGATATGGCGCGTCGCGGGCCGATGCTTGAGCGAGTCCAGCACGGACAGGCCCGAGCGATCCGGCAGGCCCACGTCGAGAATGATCGCGCTCGGCTTGTAGCGCTCCGCGAGCGCCAGCCCATCTTCCGCGCTGTGCGCCACCAGGGCCTGGAACTCGAGCTCGTGCACCAGGTCGAAAACGACGCGAGCGAAATGCACGTCGTCCTCGACGATCAGCACCACGCGCGCGCCGGCGCTGAGCCGGCCGCGATCGTCGTCGAACGCCGGAGCCGCCAGCGGCGATGGAGCGGCCTGCGGCGAGCCATTGCTGTGGCTGCTGTGGCGCGCAGGGCTGCGGCGCGGAAGCGCGGGCAGGGGAGCCGGCTTTGGCTCGCGCGATTGCGCGCCCCGCGCCAGCTTCTCGGGCAAGAGCAGGGTGAAGGTGCTGCCGCGTCCTGGGGCGCTCACCAGCCCGAGCTCGCCTCCGAGCAATGCCGAGAGATCGCGTGAGATCGAGAGCCCGAGACCGGTGCCGCCATACTTGCGGTTGGTGGTGCCGTCCGCCTGCCGGAAAGCCTCGAAGATCACCTGGTGCTGCTCGGGCGCGATGCCGATGCCCGTATCCTTGACCTCGAAGGCGAGCCGCCCGTCGCCGGCGCGGTGGATCGACAGGGACACGCCGCCGCGCTCGGTGAACTTGATGGCGTTGGAGAGCAGGTTCTTCAAGATCTGCTGCAGGCGCGTGGGGTCGGTATGGATCGTGCTCGGTGCGCCCGCGGCGATGTCAAAGGCGAGCTCCAGGCCCTTCTCGCGCGCGAGCGAGTGGAAGGTGTCTTCGAGCTCGTCCGTCAGGCGCCTCAGCGACACGCTCTCGGGCCGCACGTCGAGCTTGCCGGCTTCGATCTTCGATAGATCCAGAATGTCGTTGATCAGCGTGAGCAGATCGTTGCCGGCGGAGTAGATGGTCTGTGCGAACTTCACCTGCTCGGCATTGAGGTTGCCGTCCCGGTTTTCCATCAACAGCCGCGCCAGGATCAGTGCGCTGTTCAGCGGCGTGCGCAGCTCGTGCGACATGTTGGCGAGGAATTCCGATTTGTAGGTGCTGGCGCGCTGCAGCTCGACCTGCGCGGCCTCCAGATCATCGCGCTGCTGCCCGAGCGCCTGGGTCTGCTCTTCCAGCTGCGAGTTGATCTGCTCCAGCTCGGCCTGCTGGTTCTGCAGGCGTGCTTCCGACTCCTGCAGCGCGCGGGTCTGCTGCTCCAGCTCCTCGTTCTGGACGCGCAGCTCTTCTTGCTGCGTCTGCAGCTCCTCGGCTTGCCCCTGCGTCTCCTCCAGCAGGTTCTGCACCTCGCGCCGGTAGCGGGAGGAGCGGAGCGCGATGCCGATCGGTTCCGCAGAGCGCCGCAGCAACTCGATCTCCGGCGGCAGCGGCTGCCGGAACAGCGCCAGCTCCAGCACACCGACGCAGACCCCGTTGGTCTCGATCGGCGCGAGCACCAGGTGCCGGGGGCGGCTCTTGCCCAGGCCGGAGCTGACCGAGAAGTACTCCTCGGGCACGTCGCTCACCTGCAGCAGCGCGCTGTCTTCAAAGGCCTGCCGCGTGAGGCCGCGCGGGTTCCGATCTTCCTCCGCGGTCAGCGCATAGCCGCCCACCCGCAGCAGCTGCCCGGGCGTCTCGGTGTAGTAGACGGCGGCGAGCGGGGCTTCGAAGTAGCTCGCCAGAAAGCTGGCCACGTTGTCGGCCAGGCGCCGCACCTCTTGCTCGCCCTGCATGCGCTTGCCGAGCTCGGCCTGGCCGTGCTGCAACCACTGCACGATCCGTTGCTCGCGGAAGTCGCGAGATGACATCACCGCGGCCGCGATCACCAGAAATAGCAGCAGGGCAGAGCCCCCCCAGGTTACGGCCGCCGAGAGCGTGACCGCGCCTTCCCATTCCTGGGAGCGAGACTCGAGCTGCTTGCGCTCGCTCTCGCTCATCTTCGCGACCAGCGTGCGGATCTGATCCATCAAGCGCCTGCCGCGCTCGGCGCGCTGCAGGTCCATGCCTGGCGAGGCCTTGCCCGTCCGCTTGAGATCGATGGACTGCGTGGTCAGATCCATCTTCTCCCGGGTCAGGCCCTCGAGGGACTCCAGAAGCTGGAGCTGAGCGGGATCGCTCATCGCATGCCGCGCTGCCGCGATCTCGCTGGGCAGAGCGGCGACCGCAGCGGTGTAGGGCTCGAGAAATGAGTCGGCGCCCGTCAACAGGAATCCCCGCTCTCCCGTCTCGGCGTCCTTGAGCGACGAGAGCAGGGCCGTGAGCTGCTGCGTGACTTCCAGCGTCTGCGTCACACGCTGAGCGCTGTCCGAGCGGCTCTCCAGCGAGCGGTACGAGAGAAACGAAATCAGAAACAGCGCGACCGTTGCGGCCAGAAAACCCGCGAACGTCTTGGGTGGCAGCGAGGAGTTGAAGGCACCGTCGCCGCGCAACCGCCGCGCCTCGAACGCACGAGCGCTGACAGGATCCTGGGGCACCATTACAACAATTTGATATCATTGGCGAAACAACAGGTCATGCGAGCACTGCGCGGGCCCCCGTGGTTTCGTCGACGGGCCGGAGGAGTGTTGCAAGAAGCAACGCAGCCAGTGTCCCATCCCGGCTCGCGCCGTCAATCCGGGGGCGTGTCCTTCCGGGCCGATCTTCACATTCCTTTCTGTGCGCGACGAGCGAGGTCCTGACAGATCGGGTCCAGCACTCGCAGCGCGCCGAACGCCGTCGAGCCGAATCGCTGCGGCTGCTCTGAGGCACCAGGGGGCGTCTTGCGGCAGCCCGCGCGGCGGGGGATGATGCCGGCCGTGCGTGTCGCCCGCGCCCGCTCCGAGCCCACGCCCGAGCACTTTGCCGATGGCTCCCCCGGAGCGGACGCGGTCGCGCGTCAGTTGAGCGTCGGCATCGAGGCGGCGCTGCAGGCCTTCGGGCAGGGGTTCCTCGATCATCCGGGCAACGAGGCGCTGCGCGCCGCCTTGCGCGCGCAGGAGCTGTCTGCCGAGGGCTATCTGCGCGAGCTGATCGCGCTGGTGTATCGCTGCGTCTTGATTGTCGCCGCCCCGGCGCGCGCTGGGCTGCACCCGGCAGGGAGCACCGTCGAAGGGCGGCGGCGCTGCGCGCGGAGCCTGGGTGACGGCTCGAGCGCGCCGAGCTGGTCGAGCTTGCGGGCGGTGTTTGCCGGACTGCGCCAGGGCGAGCCGCGGCTCGCGCTACCGGCGCTGGGCGGTATCTTTGCCGAGTCGTGCTGTCCCTCGCTCGAGGCAGCGGAGCTCGACGATGCGCTGCTGGCGCGCGCCTGGGTCGCGCTGAGTGCTGCGGGTGGCTCGCGGACGGCGATCCCGTGGTCCGAGCTCGCGCCGGAGCTGCTCGGCAGCGCCTACGAGAGTGTGCTCGCGCTGCGGCCGGCTCTCGCGAGCGACGCGGGGCGCTTGCTCTGGACACTCTGCGGCGAGCAGACCGGGGGCGCCCGTCGGCGCACGGGCAGCTACTACACGCCGGGGCACCTGGTGCAGGTCCTGCTCGATCGCGCGCTGGAGCCGCTGGTGCGGGCGACCTGCGCGGCTCACCCCGAGGCACCGGCGCGCGCGCTGGCTTGCCTCGCGCTGGTCGATCCGGCGTGCGGCGCGGGATACTTCCTGTTGGCTGCGGCACGGCGGCTGGCGCTGCACGTGGCCCAGCACGCGCTGCCCGACGACGAGCTGCGCGATGGTCACGCGGCGCTGCGCCACGTGCTCACTCACTGCACGTTCGGTGTGGATCTGGATCCGCTCGCGGTCGAGATCTGCCGGCTGAGCTTGTGGCTGGAGGCGGGTGAGCCCGGATTGGCGCTGAGCACGTTCCGCGTGCTGCAGGGGCACTCGCTCCTGGGCGCGACGGCAGCGCAGCTGGAGCGAGGCGTACCGCAGGTCGCCTGGCGCTCGCTGCCCGGTGAGGACCGGCGCCGGGCCCGCTCGCTCGAGCTGCGCAACCGGCAGGTCGCCGCCGAGGTCGCGCGCGCCGCGGGCGTGCCTGCCAACGAGAAGCAGCTGGCCGATGGCTGGTGTGCCGCGTTTCTCTGGCCCGAGGAACATTCGGAGTCGGCCCCCACCACTGACCTCTGGCTGCCGGCCTGGCGCGCGCGCGCCGGGCTGCCCGAGGCAACGCGGCAGGTGACGGCGGAGCTCGCGGCGCAGCATTCGTTCTTTCACTGGCACCTCGAGTTCCCGGAAGTGTTCGCGCGCGGCGGCTTCGACCTGGTGCTGGGCAATCCGCCCTGGATCGCCCACGCGGGCCGCGCCTCGCAGCGCCTCCCCGCGCGCGTGAAGCGCTTCTACGAGCACAACTACGCCAGCTTCGCCGAGTACCCGACCACGCATGGCATGTTCGTGTACCTGGGGGCGCGCGTGCTGCGCGAAGGGGGCTATCTCGGGCTCGTGATCCCGTCGTCGCTCTCGGAGCTGAGCGGCTACACGCCCACCCGCGTCGCGCACGATCGGCTGTGTGAATTTCCGGAGGAGCTGGTCGACTTCGGCGAGGGGCAATTTGCCGGCGTGACCCAGCCCTGCATGGCACTGGTATCGCGTCGCCGTGCAACGGGCCGCGGGTCGAGCGCTGCCGGGCAGCCCTGGCCGATGCAGCGCGCGGATTTGAGCCCGCTCGCTCGCGCGCTGATCGCCCGGCTGTGCGCGTTGTCTTCGCTGCCGCCGGAGCTGTTCGGTGAGCGCGGCGTGCAATCCGATCGCGCGCTGCTGCAGCACTTCCAGGAAACGCGCGCGCCGAGCGATCGCTTCGACACGCCGATCCGCGAGGGCACGGACGTGCGCGAGTTCGAGCTGCTCGAGCCGCGCTGGCACGTGGATCGAGCCGCCGTCGGCGCTCGGATGCGCAGCGCGGACGAGTTCCTGCGCGTGGGCGCGCTGGTGCGGCAGACGGCGCGCTATCCGATCGCCGCGCTCTCCGACGGGCTCGCGTTTCGCAATTCGTTGCTGGCGGTGTTCGAGGCGCCGGGTTGGCCCGCCGCGGCGCTGGTAGCGTTGCTCAACTCGGCGTTGATTCGCTGGCTGCACTTCATGCGCTTTCGCGATGCGCGGCAGCCGATCTTGCCGCAGGTGAAGATCGCTCACCTGCGCGCGATCCCCGCGCCAGCGGCAGCCCGCGCCGCCGAGCGCCTGCGAGGCGCCGGTCTGAGGAGCCAGGGGCGAGCTTCCCCCGAGCAG
>JAICTU010000092.1 GCA_025936205.1 Polyangiaceae bacterium
CACGTCGACCCGCTCGCGCAGGTTGGCCATCTCCTGCGCCTCCAGCTCGCGGCGGGCCCGGGCAGCGTCGTTCCTGGAGCCGTTGTTTCTCGATGCAGCGGGCTGCGTGGCGTCGTCGCGAACGGGCCGTGTCACGGGCGCCGGCGCGTCCGGAGCGCGCCCGTTCATGGCGCGCCGCTCCGGCTGCGGCGGTTCCTCGATCACGAGCCGTGGAATCCGCGGGAGGGGACGCGCGGCAGGTTCCGCGGCTGGCACGGGCACGGCGACTGCGGTCGTGGCACTGAGCGGCGCCGGTGCTGCGGGCGAGGCCGACTCCGTGGTCGCCAGATAGTAGAAGCCCGCGCCCACGAAGGGGAGCAGCAACACGGACGTCGGTACGCGAATGCTGAGCTGCCGCGCCGCGAGTGACGGAGCGGCGATGGCCGGCGCATCCTGGCCGTCGCTCGGCGGGCTCGCGGCTGGCTTCGGCTTCGCGGCGGCAGTCACCGGTGGCGCTGGTGGCGCTGCCTCCGGCGCTGGAGCGGCGAGCTCGCGCCGGCAGAGCAAGCACCCCGCCGGGCCCAGCGCGAGCTGGTGTCGTTCACAGCGGCCCCGCATCTGAAAGCTTACCCCGGCCAGAGCCGGCGATCCGCCGCTTTCCGCAGGTGGGACAGTATCGCAGGAAGCGCCACCAGTGACGCCGCGCCCTTTTCGCAACGCCGTCCGTTCGGCGAGAACGCTTCGGAGGGTTCCGGGCACGCCAGGCCATGAACTTCTCCCGATCGCGTTTCGTGCCGCACCCCCGCTGCTCTCTCCGCCTGGCCGCGCTCGTGCTCGGCATCGCCTGCAGCGACGGCGCGGCGCAGGATTCCTCCGACCCAGTGCCGGCTCGATTTCGAGCCTTCGCCGCAGCCTTCGAGAGTGAGCGCGAGAGCCTCGGCATTCCAGGAGCCGCGGTCGCCATCCTGGAGGATGGCGAGGTCGCGTTCGCGCACGGTTTCGGCACCAAGGGGATCGCGAGCGAAAGCCCGGTCGATGCTCGCACACTGTTTCGGGTGGGGTCGATGACCAAGGTCCTCACCGCGATCGGGGTGATGTCGGCAGTCGAGGAAGGCGCGCTGGCGCTCGACGCGCCGGTGCGCGACTCGATCCCCGACCTGTCACTGACGGGCAGCGAGAGCGATGCGCTCACACTGCGCCAGTTGCTGTCCCATCAGAGCGGGCTGCGCGACTACCTCACCCTCGACGGCCCCACCGACGACGCCGGGCTCGCCGCGTTCACGAGCGGGCGCGAGCTGGCGGAGCAAGTCGACTTCATGAATCCGCCTGGCTCATTCTGGAACTACTCGAACCCAAACTTTACGCTCGCCGGGCGCGCGCTCGAGGCACAGACCGGCCAGAGCTATCGGGACGCGATCCAGGACCGGGTGCTTGCTCCGCTGCGCATGGAGCGCTCGTATTTTCTCGCCAGCGAGGTGCTGGCGGACGGCGACTACAGCCACGGCTACGGCGTGAACGACGTCGAGGGGCAAGGCCCGATGGCAGACCTGGGCCCCGACGCTGACGAAAACAGCTGGGCACGCCCGGCAGGCTTCGCGTTTTCGAGCGTGCTCGACTGGGCGCGGCTGATGCAGTTCTTGCTGCGCGGCGATGAGCACGTACTCAGCGCCGGCGCGCGAGCAGAGGTCGTGTCTCCACAGATCTCGACCCGGACCATCTACGCCGATGTGAAGGCCACGGCGCTCGGCCTCGGCGACGACTATGGCTTCGGCCTCGGCATGGCCGACGGTTTCTTCATGGATCGCAGTGCCGAGCCTGACACCTACTATCCGGTGCCGTTCCTGGGCCACGGCGGCGACATCCCCGGCTTCGCCAGCACCTTCGCCGTCTTCCCGAGCACCGGCTTCGGCATCGTCGTGCTCTCCAACCGCGACGCTCTACGCCCCGTCGGATCCACCCGGCTCGCGCTGGAGAGCTTCGGCGGCTTGCCCGCACCGAGCGCCCCACCGCCGGGGCGCGAGGTCGATCCTGCGCGCTTCGCGAGCTACGCGGGCACCTTCCTCTCGCGCGACGGCGTTCGGGTCGACATCCTGCCCGAGGGCACGAGCCTGCGCATCGAGAGTGATTTACTCGCCTCACTGGGCTTGCCGTACGAGCCCGTGCTCGAGGCGACGAGCCTCGACAACTTCGCGCTCTGGGTCGAGGTCGGCGGAACCCGCGTTCCGCTCGAGGTGACCTTCCTGCCAGGGGAACACGGGCAGTACGAATGGTTTCGGTCCCGCGTCGCCGTCGCCCAGCGCAGCGCGCCGACCAGCACGGGGCAGTGAGGCCGCCGCATCAAAAGGTGAGAATGGTCTTCACATCGCCTGGCTGCCGCTCGAAGGCGTCGGCGAATTGCGCGAGGGGCACCCGTCGCGTGATGAGCCTCTCGAGCCAGTCGCGGTTCGCTGCGGCGAGGCTCGCCGCTGCCTGCTCGTAATGCCTGCGGTTCGCATTGACCGTGCCGAAGATGACGTTGTTCTGCAGCACCAGCTCGCGATTGAGGGCGGCCGCGTTGACCCTCAGCAGGTGGCTGCCGCTGGAGACGCCGGTCAGGCAAACGATGCCGTCAGGGGCCGCGGCCCGGATCGCGGCAAAGAACACGGAGGCGGCCCCCGTGCACTCGACGACGATGTCCCAGTTTTCGCCGCAGGCAGCGAGGTCGCCGGAGTGATACGTGGCGCCGAGCTGGCGAACCAGGTCCGGCTTGGGCCCGTCTGTCACACGGTCCAACACGTGTACCTCCAGCTGGCGCTGCTTTCCCAACAACGCAGCCAACAAGCCAATCGGACCGGCGCCCGTGACCAGAACCTTTCTGGGCTGCCAGTGGGCGCGGGCACCGATCCGGCTGATCTGTTCCCAGGCCTTGGCCACGACACTCGTGGGCTCCAGCAGCACGCCGAGCTCGCCCAGCTCGGGCGCGACGGGGACCAGATATTGCGATTCGATTCGATACTGCTCTGACCCGAAGCCATGCCGCGCGCGGATCCCATGTTCCGTGTACAGGCCGTTGCGGCACATATCCCATTCGCCCGCGGCGCAGTTCGGGCACGGCACAGGATCCGGTCTGCGCACGATGCCGACGACCCAGTCGCCCTGCGCGAAGCCGCTGCCTGTAGGCGCAGTGAGGACTCGACCGATCGACTCGTGCCCGAGGATCAAGCGCTCCGCGCCAGCTGGAGCGGAGCCATACGCGCCATTCGAAATCTCGATGTCCGTGCCGCACAAGCCGATGGCTCTCGTCGCCACCAGGACCTCACCGTCCTGCGATGGCGGATCCGGGAATTGTTCGAGGCGCAGCGAGTGAGGGGAGCCGGGCAGGGTCGTGAGAGCTCGCATGTGTGCTTCCTCAATCTTTTTGCCGCTCGCTGGCGGGCTGCGGATGGCTGGGCGTCAGGTTGAAGGCCGTGTTGATCAAACCCACGTGGGAAAATGCCTGGGGAAAATTTCCGAGCTGGCGGCGCTGAGCGGGGTCGTATTCTTCCGAGAGCAGCCCCACGTCGTTGCGCAGCGCGAGCAACTTTTCGAAGAGGGTGCGCGCTTCTGTTGTGCGCCCGGCGAGCGCGTAGCAGTCCGCCAACCAGAAGCTACAAGCCAGGAATGCGCCCTCGCCCGGCGGTAGGCCATCCTGTCCTTCCATCGGGTAGCGGCGCACGAAGCCGTCCTGCAGCAACTCCCGCTCGATGGCGGCGATCGTGCCCGCCATGCGCTGGTCCGTGGCCGGTAGAAAACCGACCTCCGGCATCAACAGCAGGCTCGCATCGAGATGAGGTGAGCCGTAGGACTGAGTGAAGGCCTGCTTCTCGCCGTTCCAGGCTCGAGCACACACGTCCGCATGGATGCGATCGCGTAGCTTCTCCCAGCGTTCCACTGGCCCCGCCGCGCCGAGATGACGCACAGCCTTGACGGCCCGATCGAACGCCACCCAGGCCATGACCTTCGAGTGCGTGAACATCCGGCGCGGTCCGCGCACCTCCCAGAGGCCTTCATCGGGCTGCTCCCAGGCCCCCTCCAGGTAGTCGAGCAAGGCTTTCTGCAGATCCCACGCGGGCGTTGTGATGGCGTGCTGCGCTCGCTGCGTCTGGTACAGGGCGTCCAGCACCTCGCCATACACGTCGAGCTGCAGCTGTCCCACCGCCGCATTGCCCGTGCGCACCGGCTTCGAGCCCTCGTAGCCCGGCAGCCACGGCAGCTCTTGCTCCACAAACCTGCGCTCGCCCGAGATACCGTACAGGATCTGCAGCTTGGCAGGGTCTCCCTCGACGGCGCGGAGCAGCCAGTCGCGCCATGCGGCCGCCTCCTGCCGATAACCGGCCAGGCTCAGCGCGTACAGCGTGAAGGTGGCGTCGCGCAGCCAGCAGTAACGATAATCCCAGTTGCGTACGCCTCCGGGCCACTCGGGCAGGGAAGTCGTGGCCGCCGCCACGATGCCGCCCGTGGGCGCGAACGTGAGCGCCTTCAGAACCAGGAGCGACGACAGCACCGCCTCCCGCCAGGGTCCGCGGTACCGACAGCGCTGCGACCACTCGAGCCACCAGGCCTCGCTGTCCTGGAGCGACTGCAGCGGATCGCAGGGTGGGCCTGGCGGCTCATGAGACGGATGCCAGGAGAGCATGAAGGGGATGCGCTGCCCCGCCTGAACCGAAAACTGGGCGACGGTGGTCAGATCTTTCCCGTGCGTCGGAACGGGCGTTTGCAACACCAGCTCGTCCGCTCCGGCGATCGCGCGGATGCGCCCGTCCTCGAGCCGGGTGACCCAGGGCACCACCGAGCCATAATCAAAACGGATCACCAGCTCGCACTGCATCGGCACTTCGCCCTCGAGGCCCTCCACGATACGCACGACGTCCGGCTGTCGAGTGCGCGGGGGCATGCCATCGATCACCCGGACCTTGCCGTGGGCCGTCTGGAAGGTGGTCTCCAGGATCAGCGTGCCGTCGCGGTACCTGCGCTCCGGTGGCGCGACGAGCTCCGTGCTCGGCGCGAGCAGCCAGCGGCCGTTGCGCGAGTCGCCCAGGAGCGCTGCGAAGCAGGCAGGTGAGTCGAACCGCGGCAGGCACATCCAATCGATCGAGCCATTGCGGCCCACCAGCGCGACCGACTGTGTGTCGCCGATGATCGCATAGTCCTCGATTCGAAGCGGCATCGGTGTTCCCTGGATGTGCAACTCATGTGCCGGCGAAGAGCAGCGGCCATCCTTCCGTCTGCAACGGATCGGAACCGCTCACTCGGCCCAGCGCGACAGCGCAAAGGCCGCCACGAACCCCGCCACCGTGACGAGCCCCGCCATGTCGTGGGTTCCTTCGAACGACTCAGGGACCATCGTGTCGATGATCATGGCGAGAATGGCCCCCGCGGCGACGCCCATGGTCGCCGAAATGGGACCCGCGCCGACCCCGCGAAACACGAGGAAGCCGGCCAGCGCCGCCGCTCCGGACAGCACGGCGATCGTGCCCCAGACGCCAAATACGTACCCCGGCGAGCGCCGGGCGCGCCTCATCCCGGCAGAGCTCGAGAGCCCCTCCGGAACATTGGAGAGAAACACCGCGGCGACCGTGACCAGGCTGACCCGCCCACCCTCGAGCAAGCTCACCCCGATCACCATGGACTCGGGAATTCCATCGAGCAACGCTCCGAGGGCGATGGCCAGGCCGCTGCCGGCTGCGTCTGCTTCCGACGGCTGCTGGCGCCCGGAGCGCTTGCGGTGCTTGGCGCCGTAGCGGGAAAGCGCCACATTGCCCAGCGTGTAGACCAGCGCGCCCGCGACGAATCCAACCAAGGTAGCGCCGAGCCCGCCGCGATCTGCCGCCTCATCCATCAAGTCGAAGGCGAGCGCCGAGATCAGCACGCCGCTGCCGAAGGCCATCACGCCGGACACCCAGCGTGGAGAGACACGAACAAACCAGCCAACGCCGGCACCCACCAGCAATGCGGCGCCGGCCAAAAGACCCCAGCAGCCAGCCTGCAGCCATTCGGGCATGCGCTTTCACCTCCGATCGCGCGATGTTGGGCGCGCAACGAGCAGGCCCCGCTGCAAGGCGCGTTCCTCACCCAACAGGCTGAGACACGCGCGCTATCCCGTCGGCGTGCGCATCGCTTTGCCTCGGCGTGGCGAAACGGTCAAACGCCGGCTGTGTCGATGCAGTCGGTTACCTGCTGCTCGGTGGCGTGCTGGTGGCCCACATGAGCGGCAACACCGCCGAGGGAGCGCTGCGCTTCGAGCACGGGAACTGGGCTGGGGGGCTGGCGCGGTTGAGCCCGTTGCCGGGCTTCTTGCTGGGCGCTGGCCTCGGGAACCTGGCTGCTCGCGCTCTCGCGCGAAACGGGCGCTGGGCACTGTGCGTCGCCTTGTTGGCCGAGCTCGCCGTGCTGGGCGTCGTCTCGGCGCTCGGCTGGCAAGGGCTGCGGTCAACCGGTGGCACAGCAAGCTGTGCCACGCTCTCCCGCGCCCCGCGAAGTGCTCGAAAAGCAGCGGGATTTTATCCCTGGCACGGGGACTGCAGACGTGTGCGCTCATGCCGAAGACACAGCGCAGGGTTCTGTGGCGAGCGGACATCGAGCCCTGGCGCTGGCTCATTTTGGGTAGCCTCGGCGCTCTCGCGAGCCACTGCGGGGGTAGGGCGGGCGCGGACGACGACGTGGACTTCACCTCGGTCGGCGGCAGCGGCGGAAGTACCGCGCCGGGCGGCAGCGGCGGCTCCGGCGGGATCGGACGTGGCGGCTACGGCGGCTCGGGCGGTTCGATCGCGAATGGGGGCGCCGGCGCCGCCGACCATTTCCCGATCAGTTGCACCGGGCCGACCACCGATCTGGGCGGTGGCTGGCAGCGCTGCGCGAACGGCATGATTCACCGCTTCGAACGCGGGCTCTGCCCGAGCGGACCGCCGCGTTCGGGGCCTGTCGTCGACGCCGGAACGGATGCCGGAGCTCTGCCGAGCGATGCCGGCACTCAGCTCGGCACGGCTCCCGGCGACCCCAACCCGGTCCCAGGTACGTGTCGACTGGATAGCGACTGCACGCAGCAGGTGCACGGCTATTGCGAGACCGAGCCCGGCTCGCTCGAGGCCCATTGCCAATATGGTTGCGTGCTCGACGTCGAATGCGGGGCTGGCTACGCGTGTTTGTGCGGGACCCCCTTCGGGCAGTGCGTGCGCGCCGACTGCAAGGCGGACGGAGACTGCGGCAACGCGCTGTGCGTCAACTACACCGAAAGCCCTGGCTGCGGTGGCGTGGCCTTTCAGTGTCAATCGACGCTCGACCAGTGCGCGAGCGACGCTGATTGCTCGAGTGGAACCTTTTGCTCGACCACCGGTCCTTCGGGCGATCAGGGGCGCAAGTGTGTCAATGCGACGTGCGTCATCGGCCGGCCATTTCTCGTCGACGGCGAACAGCGCGTGGCCGCCTGCGTCGCACGCTCCGACTGGTACTCGGCGGGCACGGAGCGCACGGCACCGCCGTCCGGGGATCTGGATCCGGAGCTGCGCGCGGCGCTGCTCGCAGGTTGGACCGCGCAAGGGCTGATGGAGCACGCTTCGGTCGCGGCGTTTGCCCGCTTCGCGCTGCAGCTGGCGAGCCTGGGCGCTCCACCCGAGCTCCTGACTCGAACCGGCACGGCCATGCTGGATGAGATCCGGCACGCGCGCGCGTGCTTCGAGCTCGCGCGCCGATTCTCGGATCGCGAGCTCGGACCGGGGCCGCTGCCCGTGGCGGGCGCGCTGGGCGCCTCGGGTTGGAGCTCCATCCTGACGGACTGCATCCTCGAGGGTTGCATCGGAGAGACGGTGGCCGCGATCGAAGCGGCCGAGGCGCTGTCGCACTGCGAGGATCCCTTGGCCCGCAAGGTGCTCGAACAGATCGTCGTGGAAGAGTCGCAGCACGCCGAGCTCGCCTGGCAGTTCCTGGCCTGGTCGCTGCAGGCAGGGCCGGCGGGGTTGCGCCAGCAGGCCGCCGCGGTGTTTCGCGCCGAGCTCGCGCGCCCGGCGGCCCCCGTACTCCAGAGCGTCCAGGAGAGCGAGCGCGAGCAGCGGCTGCTCCAGCACGGCTTGCTGAGCAGCGCGCTGCGGCAGGCGCTGCGCGCGCGGGTGCTGCGCGAGGTCATCGCGCCCTGCGTCGAGGCGTTGTTCGAGCCGGCTCCGCCCGTCAGGCGCGCTCCGACTCGGACCCCATCTCCAGATCGAACGGCAAGCTCTCTGCCAGACCCGGCTCGTCCGGGTCGCTCTGCAGATGTACCTTGAACTCGAACAGGTCGCGCCGGCGATCCAGCCGGGGCCGCACGCTGCCGGAGGCGCGCGTGCGGTGCAGGTCGTCGATGTCGAGATCGGTGACGAGCAGCATCTCCACGTTGGGGTCGGCTTCTGCCTGGACGCCGTCGCGTGCGAACTCGAAGTCGCTGGGCGTGAAGACGGCGGCCTGGCCGTAGTGGATGTCCATGGCGGCCACGCTGGGTAGGTTGCCGATGATGCCGGCCGTGACCACGTAGATCTGGTTCTCGATCGCGCGCGCCTGGGAGCAGACGCGCACCCGGCAGTAGCCCTGACGATCGTCGGTGCAGTAGGGCACGAACAGGATCTCGGCGCCACGGTCGCTCAGGTAGCGCGCCGCCTCCGGGAACTCGACGTCGTAACAGATCAGCACGCCGACCTTGGCCTTGGGGGTGTGCATGATGCCGAGGTCACTGCCGCCCTCCAGCCCCCAGTAGGCCTTCTCTCCGGGCGTGATGTGGAGCTTGGGCTGGAGCTGCATGCGCCCGTCGGGAAACACGAAGGGGCACACGTTGTAGAGCGTGCCCCGCAACTCCATCGGGTGGGTGCCCGCGATGATGTGGATGCCGAAGCGCCGGGCCAGCGAGCTCACCAGCTCCAGGTACTCGTTCGAGAGAGTGGCCAATTTGAGCACGCCTTCGCGCGCGCCGAGCCGCTCCAGCCCCGGCTGCGACAAGAGCTGCATGCTCACGAACTCCGGGAACACCACGAAGTCCGCGCGGTAGCCCGACGCCGCCTCGACGAAGTACTCCAGCTGCTCGGCGAAGGCCTGAAAGTTCTGGGTGCGGCGCACCTGGTGCTGCACCGCCGCCACCCGCACCTTGCGCGCCCCGACGGAGGCCTGTGCCACGTGCTCGGGGTTGAGCCACTCGATCAGGATGGCGTTGTTGCGGCTGCGCGGGTCGCGCACATAGTTGCGCAGCACTCCGCGCACCACGAAGCCCTCGCGCAGCTGGAAGCTGAGCACCAGATCGTTCAGCTCGCCCGTCTCGACCTTGCGCACGTATTGCTCGGGCGACAGCTCCGGATGGTCGATGAAGCCGTGGATGCGGCCGCCGGCGAGGATCCGGCGCAGGTTCATGTGCTTGCAGGCCGCGCGGCGCGCGCCGTACAGCTCGTGCGCGATGCCCTGGCCGCGCGCTTCCGGGTCGACGTATACGTCGACGCCGTACAGGGTGTCGCCCTCGGGGTCGTGGTTGTGAAAGTAGCCGCCGTCGGTGACGCCGGAGTAGGTGTGCGGCCGGTAGGGGTCGGAGCCCAGGCTGATGATCAGCGAGTGCGCCGCGCCGATCAGGCGGCCCCCGCGCTCGACCACGAACTGCCCGTCCGGAAACACGCGCAAGTGGTTGCGCAGCTGCGCCCGATTCCAGATCACGCTCTCCTCGAGCGGGGTCGGAAAGCAGCGTTTGTTGAGATCGATCAGGGCGTCGAGGTCCGAGAGCGCCGCCAGGCGCAGCGTGGCTTCACCCTGGCGAGTCGCGAACTTCCTCGGATGCATGGCGTAAACATGCACGCCGGCGGGCCCAGGCGCAAGTTGGGGCCCCGGTGCTCACCCGCGCGAGCCCGCCTCAGCTCTTCAGGGCAGCACCCGTCGGCAGTCGAAAGACGAGCTCGAAGGGGCGGTAGCCCTGCACCGCGGCGCCGGTGAAGGCGATCGAGACATCGCCGCCGTGCTCGCGGAAGAAGGCGCGCACCGCGTCCATGCCCACGCCACGGCCCGAGACCTGCGTGACCTGTTCCGCGGTGGAGACTCCGAACTCGAAGATTGCTTCCGCCACGTCCTGATCCGGGCCATGGACGTTGCCCGTCTTGCCGCGCAGCTTCTCGAGCGGCAGCCCGCGCCCATCATCCGAGAGGTAGATGCTCACGAAGCTGCCGTCGTATTTGGTGCGCAGCGCAATTTTCCCCTGCGGGGACTTGCCGGCGCGCGCGCGCTCGTCGGGGGTCTCGATACCGTGGTCGATCGAGTTGCGGAAGGAGTGGACCAGCGCGTCTTTCATCAGCCTGCCCCAGTCGCCGTCGAGCAGCGTGCCGTCATCCTCCCATTCGATGCGCGGTACGGACTTGCCGAGCTCCAGCGCGAGGGAAGGGAAGACCCGCGAGGTCTCGCGCAGCACCTGGTCGAGCGGCACGGCGTTCATGCGATGCAAGGCGGTCTTGACCTGCGCCAGCGCCCGCGCCGGGTAGGAGGGCCGATCGCTGGTCTGTGACAGCGCGCTCTCGATCGCCCCGATCGCCTCCTTGAAGCGCTCGTCGGCGCCCACCCAGAGGCGCCCGAGCTTCTTCTCGCCGATGGCTTCGTGTTCAACCACCAGCGCATCCAGCGAGCTCAGGGCCTGAAAGACCGTGCCCGTCGGACCGGCGGCGGCGGCCCCCGGCGTCGAGCAGGCGTCTTCCGCTGCGTGCGCGGCGGCCACGATGTGACTGAGCCCGAGCGCTCGCGCGTGACCCTTGAGCGTGTGCACGCTGCGGAAGATGGTGCGCATCGTGTCTTGCTGCAGCGTGCCCGGCTGGCTCGCGCGCGCGATCGGGTCGCGCAGGCTGCGGCGCGCTGCGTCGCTGAAGGTCCGGAACTCGTCGAGCCCGGCGTCCAGCATCTCCGTCATCAGCGCCGCCTCGCGCGCGTGCTGCTCGGCCGCGCGCTGCAGGCCGCGAATCAGCGTGACGTCGCGCGCGGTGACGAGCACCTTGTCGACTTTGGAATTCTCTCCCAGGATCCAGCCCCAATCGAGCTCGAAGTGCTGGCGCGAGCCGCCCGGTGCCAGGCGCGTGAACTCCTTGACCATGTGGTCCGCGTTGGCGTGGGCGATGGCGCGCGACGAGCCGAAGCTGAAGCGCAGCGCGGACTCGTTGGTGGCCACGACGTCGGCGCCGAGCGCGGCGCCCCGGAACAACACGTCACGGAGCGGCCGGCCCACGATGTCCTGGCTGCCCACGATCTGCTCCAGGTGGCGCGAGTACTCGGGCTGCACCGCCAGTTGCTCGTCGATCGTGAACACGCCCTGCTGCATGCCGTCCAGCATGGCCGCGATGGTGCGCGTCTTGGCGCGCAGCTCGCGGGTCCGGTCCTCGACCTTGCGCTCCAGGCTCTCATACAGTGAAGCGTTGGTGATGGAGATCGCCGCCTGGCCTGCGATCAGCCGCAGCGTCTCGACCCGGTCGGCGGTGAAGGCGTGCGTGGTCGCGTTGTTTTCGACGTACAGTACCGCGACCAGTCCGCCCTGGTTGAGGATCGGCATGCACAGCACGCTCTTCACCTTGCCGCGCTGCACGTAGTCATCCTTGCCGAAGTCCGCATGCGCGGTGGCCTCGTCGATCACCAGCGGCTGCAACGAACGCGCTACAAACCTCACCATCTGGGGGCACAGCCGCGGCTCCTGCTCCAGCGCGTGGCGGACGCTGACGTCGCGCTCCGTCCCGCGAGAGATGCTGGCGCGCGCCCGTACCCAGAGCGAGCCGCCCTCTTCGGCGAGGATCAGGCAGCCGTGCTCGGCCGCCGCGTTCTCCAGGATGGCGTCCATCAGCCGCGCGAAGAGCCGCTCGCTCTTGACCTCGCCGGAGATCGCCTGGGTGGCCTTGAGCACGCTGCCCAGGTCCAGGGAGCCGCTCTGTAGCTCGTTCTGGAACACCGTGTTTGAGCCAAGTACCGTATCCTTGGTGATGTCGGCCGGCGCCGTCTGCTCCAGCCGCGCGCGCCCGAACCACTCCAGCATCTGGCGCTCGAGTCGCTTGGCCTTGGCGCGCGCGCCCCAGGCCGCGTACATGCGCAGTGCGTCGCGCAGGAGCGTCAGCGCAAAGGCTCGCTGCTCGCGGCGGAGCCAGTAGCGGCCGTGCAGCTCCGTCGCCAGCGCGCGCAGATGCAGGAAGGCCTCGCCCGTGGCCTCGGCTGCTTGCTCGTAGAGGGCCATCACTTGCTCGATGGGCTGCTCGCGCACGCGCGCGATCTCGGCGGCGGCGAGCAGATGTTTGTGCGCCATGTTCACCGGGCACAATCGCGCCCAGTTGGCCAGCTTGCCGCTGAATTCGTCGAGCTGGCGGTCGAGCGCGGCGCGCGCCTCGGGAGCCGCGCCGGGCCACAGCTCGTTCGTGATGATCAGCACCTCGCACAGATAGAACTCTGGCAGCGTGAACAGGGTGGAAGCCGCGATCAGCCGTGCGTTGCTGAACTCCGACCAGCGCTGCGCGCTCTTCCACTCGCCGAGCAGGACGTTGGTCATCATCTGCATCTGGCCGTGCTGGAAGCCCCACTGGGCGTTGCCGCTGGCCACGATTTCGCTCGTCAGCTGCTGGTCGGCACGCTCGTGCGCGGCGGGGTCCTCGGCGCCGTCGCGCAGGTGCTCGATGGCGCGGCGGCAGAGCCGGATGTTGTCCATCGTGCTCAGCACGCGGATCCGCTCCAGCAGCGCTTGCGCGACGCCGGCCTCGGCCTCGCACTCGTCCAGGGGGCGGCCCAGGTTCAGGAGATTACGCAGGCCCAGCGCCACCGCGTACGAGAGGTGCAGGTGGTCGCCCATCTCGATGCCGAACCGATGCGACTTCTGGAATGACTCGAGCGCCTCTACATACGGAGCGCCCCACTGCGAGACGTAGGTCGCAAACACGAAGTGCACCTGGCTGCCCAGGGCTTTGGCCTGGTAGCGCTCCAGCACCTGAAACGCGACCTGCCCCAGGCGATACGCGGAGGCATAGTCGCCGATCACGGAGCCCTGGATCATGCCGCAGTCGACGAAGTTCTTGGCGCTGACCGGCGTCAAACCGTGGCTGAGCGCCAGATCGAACATCAGGAGCTCGGCCAGGATGAACAGCGGCGGGTAGGTCATGATCGCCGGCGGCACCGACTGGAACAGCAGCTGCATCGCCACCTGCCGCTCCGGGTCCGTCATGTCCGGCAGCTTCGCCAGGTCGTCGATCGCGACGCGCGCCAGGTGTGCCTGCATCTTGCCGATGCCGGCGCCGATCCCGGCCCCGATCGCGTCGGGGTGCGCGGGGAAGTCGATCTCGAACAGTGCCAGGCCCTCCCGCACGGCCGCCACCGCCTCCACGAACTTGCCCTCCCAGGCCAGGATCTCGACCTTGCGCAGGAAGACGCGGCCCCGGTCGGCCTTGGTCGGGGCCAGCTCATGGAGCTGCTGGCACAGGTCCAGTGCACGCTCGCGTTGCCCGGCCATCAGCACCGCGCCCACGCGCTCCGCAAAGAGCGCAAAACGCAGCTCCGGGCGCTCTTGCCACTGCCCAGCGCTCAGGCAGGCTACGGCAGCGTCGTAGTACTTGGCCGCCATCCCGAAGGCGGTGGCAGAGAGCGCCCGGGTGCCGGCCTCGCGGTTCAGCTCCGCCAGCGCCAAGCGTTCGGGGAGCTCCGTGATCAAGCCCACGCCGAGGTTCAGGTGATTGGTCACCCCGAACAGGTCCTTGGGGCGCGCGGGGTCGGCGGAGTCGGCGAGCAGCTTGCGGCCGATGCGCAGGTGCGTGGCGCTGCGCTCCCGCTCCGCGATCAGGGAGTACGCGGCCTGCTGCACCCGGTCGTGCTGGAAGCGGTAGCTCACGTCGAGCACGCCCGCCTCGGATTCCGCGTGCCCCGAGCTCATCAGTCGGTAGTCATCGTCGAGCGGGACGATCAGCCCCTCCTGGATGGGCTGCCAGAGCAAGCGCGCCGTGGCGTCCGGGGAGCGCTCCAGCAGGATGGCCAGGGTGTCCAACGAGAACACGTTACCGATGCACGCGCCGACCTCGAGCGCCGCCAGCTCGTCCGGCGAGAGTCGCTCCAGACGGTGCACCATCAGGTGGATGACGTTGTCCGTCGCCGCCAGGTTGCGCACAGCATCCAGATCCCAGACCCAGTGACCCTGCTCGGACGAAAATGAGAGCACGCCCTCGCGATACAGCGTGGTCAAGAGCTCGCTGGCGAAGAAGGGATTGCCCTGGGTCTTGTGCTGAAGCTCCTGCGCCAGGGGGGCGCACAGCTGGGGCGCGAGCTGCAACGTGCGCGAGACCAGCTCGGTGATCGCGGCCTCGTCGAGCGGCCGGAGCAACAGCTCGCTGATGGCGGTCGGGGCGCGCTCGCGGATCTGGCGCAGCGCGCTGCGGAGCAGATGGCTGTCGCCGACCTCGTTGTCGCGGTACGCGCCGATGATCAGGCTGTGCCGGATGTCGTGACCGGTGAACAGGTCTGCCATCAGCTCGAGCGTCGACGAATCCGCCCATTGCAGGTCGTCGAGGAAGATCACCAGCGGATGGCCTACGGCCGCGATCGACTCGAGGAAGCGGGCAAAGACGTGCTTGAAGCGGTTCTGAGCGCCGACCGGATCGAGCGCTTCCGGCGCCGGCTGCGGGCCCACGACCTGGCTCAGCTCCGGCAGCACCTGGCACAACACGCGGACGCCTTCGCCGAGCGCCGCGCGCAGACTCTCGCTCCAGGCGCGTACCTGCTGATCGGGCTCCGCCAAGCGCTGGCGGATCAGCGCGCGCACCGCTTGCAGCAAGGCGGCGTAGGGCAAGCTGCGGTCGAGCTGATCGAACTTGCCGGAGACAAAATAGCCCTGCCGGGCGGTGATCGGCTTGTGCAGCTCGCGGATCAGCGAGGACTTGCCGATGCCGGAGTAGCCAGAGACGAGCAGCAGCTTGCCCGCCCCACGGCTCGCGCCCTCGAAGATCTCGAGCAACCGTGCCACCTCCGTGGCACGCCCGACCAGCTGCTGGGTGAGCCCGAAGCGCTCCGAGACGTCATCCTGGCCGAGGGCGATCTTGGCGTGCGTGTCGCCGGCGAGCGCAGCCGCCCTGCAGCGCTCCAGATCCGCGAGCAAACCTCGCGCGCTCTGGTAGCGCTCACGCGGCTCTTTGGCCATCAGCTTGTGCACCAGCATCGACAGCGCCACGGGCAGCGCCGGGTTCAACTCGTGCGCGAAGGGCGGTGCCTTGGAGATGTGGCAGTGGATCCAGCCCATCACGTCGGAGGCGTGGAACGGCAGCTTGCCGGTCAGGAGCTCGAAGAAGGTGCAGCCCAGCGAGTAGTAGTCGGAGCGGTAATCGAGGGCGCGGTTCATGCGCCCCGTCTGCTCCGGCGAGATGTACGGCAGCGAACCCTGGAGATGATTCGTGACGCTCACGTCCTGGCGCTCACGTGAGATCTCCGAGGCCACCTGAAAGTCGATCAACTTCAGGAGACCATCGGCGTTGACCAGCAGATTGGCGGGCTTCAGGTCCTTGTGGATCACTTGCAGGCCATGCACGCGGCCGAGCGCGCTCACGGCCTGACTGGCGAGCGCGAAGAACTCGGCGGGGCGGAGCGGCAAGCCCTTGGCGGCGAGGCTGCCGCCGCCAAAGTCCTCCAGCACCAGCGCGAGGCTGTTGCCGCTCTTGACCAGCTCGAGCGCCTCGATCACTCCAGGGCCGCGCACCTTGTTCAGGACCCGGTACTCGAACTCGACGCGCCGGAGCTCGGCGGGAGATGGGTACTCGCGCGAGAGGGTCTTGATCACGACGGCCTTGCCGTCGTGCTCGCGGATCGCGCGGTGCACCGAGGTGTGCTCGCTGTGCGCGATCTCCACTCCCAGTCGATAGCCGGATAGCATCATTGTCGTTTCCTCGACTCAGAAGAAACGACCGCCCAGCAAAGGCGAGTAGTGGTCCAGCCGGCGACCACCCCGCGGTCGCCCTCCCCATCGGGCGGATCAGCTCAGGTTTGGGACGGTACGCCGAGCGCGTCTTTGATCACGGCGACCAGCGACACCAGATTCGGCGGCTTCACCAGCCATGCGGTCGCGCCGACCTCACGCCCCTCGACGAAGCGGGCACGCGACACGTCGGACGTGAGCACGAACACCGGCACCTTGGAATAGCCAGGCAGCTTGCGCACTTGGCGGATGAACTCGAGCCCATCCATGGTCGGCATGTGGATGTCGGTGAGGATGGCTTCGAAGTTCTGGGTCCGTGCCCGCCACAGGCCCTCGCTGCCCTCCGTCGCCTCGCAGCACTGAAAGCCCGCGCGCTTCAGCGTCGAGCACAGCACTTCTCGCGAAGCGCTGGAGTCGTCCACGACGAGAATGCGCGTCTTGGCGATGGCCGGAGCCGGTGCGGACTTATTGCTCATGGGTCAGCCCTGTCGCGACGCGTTCGGATCCGCGCCACCTCGTCATGGTAACGACACCTCGCCGGAGCTCTTGAGTACCTCATGGCCCCGGGTAGGTGGTGGCGCCGCCTACATCTGAGGCGAGACGCCCAGCTCGGGCTCCTCGGCTGCGCACGGACGAGAGCTGCCGTCCGCGACCAGCTCCGTGTCCCGCTCGAGCGGAAAAGCCAGCGAGGCTCGCGCCGTACCGAACACCACGTCGTAGCTGCCCGGGCTCGGTGCGGGTATCTCGCAGCGAAGGGTCCAGTTGCTGCAGTCCGTGGCGCATCTGGTCTTCTCGTGCTGCAGGACGAGCCGGCTGGCGATGCTGAGCTGGCGCTCGTGCTGCGACACGTTGCAGCTGCCGGCGACCTGCCGATTGCAGGAACTGGTCACGCAGTCGAGCAGTTTCACTTCGGCACGCAGCTGGTCTCCCGAAGCGCGCAGACACAGCGCCCCCGAATCGACGTAGACGCGCTGCTCCGCGCTATCGTGGCAGGTCAGCCCAAGCAGCGAGATGAGCGCCCAGCGCACGCGCCGAGCATAGGCGACCGCCCTTCAGCTCGCATCCCCAATCGCGTCGCGCACGGCCGCCAGCAGGGCCTGCCCGCTGATCGGCTTGGACAGCACTGCGTGTGCGCCCAGGCCGGTCATGACCTCGCGATCACGGGGGCCGGCTTCCGCGGTGAGCATCACGACCGGAATATGACTGGTCAGCTCGCTACTCTTGAGGATGCTGAGGGCTTTGTTCCCGTCCATCACGGGCATCTGCACGTCCAGCAACACCAGGTCGGGTATCTCGACGCTGGCCAGGCGGACCGCTTGCGCGCCGTCCTCGGCATGAATCAGCACATAGCCGTGCTGATGCAGCACATTCTGTTCGAGCTGTCGGAACATCCGAGAGTCGTCGGCAACGAGGATCGTCTTCGCCATCCCGCTTAGTATGACGGCTCATCGGGACTCGCCCTACAGCATTGGCGTCGAGTCCGGTGCTCCGCCCCCAACATTTCCTTCACCATCCAGCGCACTCGAGCACACACCAGGCTCGGGGTGCGGGGTGTCCCCGCAGAAAGTACGGGCTGATCGGGGGCGCGGGGTGTCCCCGCTGAATCAACCCCGGAACGGCTGCCCTCGGTCCAGGCAGGTGGCGATTTCGTGGTAGACGGCCGTCAGTCGATCGCGCCCCGGCCGGGGCCCCACCGCGCTCGCGATGCGGCGCGCCAGGCAGCCTCGATCCAGGATCACGCCCAGCGCTTTCTCGAACTCGGCAAAGCCCGGTTCCTCACGCTGCACGCGCTCGGCGATCGAGCGCCAGACGTCGCCCGCGCGCTGCTCCCGGGTGCAGCCGAGTGCGCGCAGGTACTCGGCGTCGGTAATGCGCGCCTCGTCCGCGTCGCGAATACAGTCTTGCAGGATCGAGGCCAGCCGCTGCTCGCTGAAGGTACGCTGAACGGCTGAGCTGCTCCAGCTCTCGCCGACCAGCTGCTTCAGTGCTCCCACCACCAGCGCCGCGATGGCCAGGTCTGCTGCCGGATACTCCTGCAAATCGAGCAGACGGATTTCGATCGCCATGCGCTCGAAGCGCGCGATACAGCCGCGCGCGTTCGCCCATTCGTGCTGCAGCACACCCTCCGGGTCATGCGGAGCCAGAGCCGCGTACAGAGGGCCGAGCAGCTTGGACTCGTAGTCGGCACGCGTGAATACCTGCTCCGGGATCACGAGACCGCTCACGCAGGGAATGCGCCGCGCGTTGCTGCGGTACACGTCCACGCGCGTATCCATCAGCCCCGTGAGCTTGCCCTCGACCAGCGGCGAGCTGGCGGCCAGCGCGGGCAAGATCGGCAAGATCATGCGCATCGCCGCGTGCAGGCGCCCGAACTCGTCGTCGTTGGAGAACGGCAAGTTGATGTGCATGCTCTGCAGATTGGCCCAGCCGTGGCCACGGCAGTCGAAGATGCGGTCGAAGGTCTGATAGATGACGTCGTTTTCGTGCGGCCAGAGCCGCAGCTCGCGATCCGGCTCCATCCACGGGTGCATGGCCGTCGGCAGCAGCCGCCCGGAGAGCGGCCGCAAGAGCTCGCGCATGCGCTCGACGTGCGCCTGAAACTGCCCTGCCAGCCCGCTCAGCGTCGGCACGGGGCCGTTGCACTTCATCTCGATCACGTGCAGCGCGAGCTCGTTCGACCAGGCGATCGGGCCGAGATCGACCTGCAGATCGTAGCCACCGCCCACGCTTTTCAGCAGCTCATCCGCGATCGGCCGCACCGAGAGGCTCTCGGCGTCGACGATCATGTACTCGAGCTCGATGCCGATGCCTTCGAAGAGTTTCAGAGGGTTCAAGGGGTCCAGGGGTCCGGGGAAGATCGGAGGTAACGGCACGTTGGTCCGGCGCCGCTACTCGAGACGGAAACCTAGCAGATCCGTTCAGTGCAAAATCAGGATCCCTTCCGAACTACAGGCAGGGAAGTCGCTCCAGCCCACCGGGCATCGGGGCTGGGCGGCAAGGGGGCCGCCCAGCCCGGCGTTTCGCCGCGCGCACCTCGGCCTTTCGCGGCGTGGCGAAATCGAATCAGCCCCGGATGAAGGCCAGCAGGTCGGAGTTGAGCTGCTCCTGGTGCGTTGCCGTGAGGCCGTGCGGCGCCCCCGGATACACTTTCAGCGTTGCCTGCTTCACGAGCTCCACGGAGCGGCGCGCCGATCCTGCGATCGGTACGATCTGATCGTCGTCGCCGTGCACGATCAACGTTGGGACGTTGATCCGCTTCAGGTCCTCGGTGAAGTCTGTCTCCGAGAAGGCTTTGATGCAGTCAAAAGCGCCGTTGATGGTGGCCCGCATACACATCGACCAGAAGTGCTCGAGCAAGCCCTGGGAGACCTTGGAACCCGCCCGGTTGGCGCCATAGAACGGCTTGCTGAATTCTTTGTAAAACTGGGCGCGATCCCGCGCGATGCCGGCTCGGAGCCCATCGAAAACGCTGGCTGGCGTGCCCTGCGGATTCGTCGCGGACTGGAGCAGGATGGGCGGCACGGCGTCGATCAGGGCGGCCTTGACCACCCGTTTGCTGCCGTGGCGACCGAGGTAGTGCGTGATTTCTCCGCCCCCCGTCGAGTGCCCCACCAGGACGGCTTGCTTCAGGTCGAGCTGATCGATCAGCTGTGCAAGGTCGTCAGCGTAGGTGTCCATGTCGTTGCCGCGCCAGGTGTTGTCGGAGCGGCCATGTCCGCGGCGGTCGTGCGCGATGCAACGATAGCCTCGGGAGGCGAAGAACAGCATCTGTTCGGCCCAAGCATCTCCATTCAAGGGCCAGCCATGGCTGAAGACGATGGGCGGGCCATCGCCCCAATCCTGGTAGAAGATGTTGGTCTTGTCCTTGGTCTTGATCGTGTTCATGTCTGTCCCTCCCTGAGAGCCCAGCGCAGCAGTCGCCGGCGTGTTCGCGAATGACGTCCATCGTCATCGCGGTCGCCACACGAGCAAGAAGCGGGCCGGCGACGTTCGGGAAATCGCTGCTGCTGGCTACGTGCGCGTCACGGCGCTGCCACCGTGGATTCGGCCGGTCGTAGCTACGATGCTTGTGCCGGAGCATTCCAGTATCCGCCTGCGCGGACACGAGTGACTAGGGCAGGATGATGCGCTTGTCGTCGACTTCCCGCTTGGGCATCTTCTTCGGCGTGAGCACCAGCAGGTTCGCGTCGTAGGTGAGGATGCCGAGCAGGATCGAGGCCATCAGGCGGTTCATCGCCACGCGATAGTACTGCGAGCCGAAGCGCGGATTGTCATGCAGTGGATCGGCCACGCTGACCTCGCGCGTGGCGGGGTCGTAGCCGCTCAGCACCACGAAGTGACCGCTCGGCGAGCCGCGGATGTCGTCGTATTCGTCGTTGAACTCGCGCGCGCAGTCGTAGAGATACGTCGCGCTCAGCCCGGTCAGCACCGGCACGCCGCGGCGAAGAAAGCGCCGCAACAACTTGGCGTCCAGCGTCTCATAGCGCAGGTTCCCGCCCAGGCTCAGAAACTCGAGATAATTCTCCGTGGCGAGCGCGAGCTTCTCCGAGAGCTTGTGCCGGCGCTGCTCCGCCAGGCGCTTGGGCAGCTCCGAGAGCTGGCCGGGCGTGAACCAGGTGGGATCGAAGATCTGCAGGTTGTACGTGAAGATCTCCGCGCGGAAGCCGCGGCGCAGCGCATGGATCGCGAGCCGGACCGCTAGCGTGCCGCCCTCGGGCAGCGGCTCCACCGTGTCGATCACCTCTTGCAGCGGCGTTTCGTAATCCCAGTAGCGATAGACAGCGTGCAGGCACGTGGGACCACAGGTTGTGTAGTTGGGCTGCGGCAATACCGAGAACCGCAGCTGATGGCCGCCGGAGGAGTCGGAGGGAGGATGGCTCGACGTCACGGGGTGCGCACTGGCCCTACAAACCTGTTCAGGGCCAGATTAAAGTCTACCAAATTCGCGAACCTAGCGCCCGTCGCCGTGCGCACATTCGGGGGTTGCTGGCGGATCCGCCGGCAAAGCAGGGATTTCCGGGCCTCAGGCGCCGGCTTCCGCCTCTCCCGCGCCGGGCAGCTTTCGGTATTCGCGCTCCAGCTCCTCCAGCTGCTTTTTCGATAAGCCCCCGAGCGCTTGCAGGGCATCGCGTAGACGGCTGCGACAGAGATCGGGTCCCAGGATCTCCAATGTTTCAAATAGCGGCGTCGATACGGCGTTGCCGGAGATCGCGACAAATAAGGGAAACAATAGCTCGCGGATCTTGAGCCCCAGCGCTTCTCCCAGCTGCTCCAGCTCCGCGCGCAGCGAGTCCGCGCGCCACGTGCGCAGCGCATCGAGCCGGCGGCTGGCAAAGAACAGCACCTTGCGCACGTCTTCCGGCGTGAGCTTCTTGTGGGCGAAGCTCGCTTCCGTCAGCCCTCCTCCACCGCTCAGCGAGGCGGGAGGGCTGAAGAAGTGCCCGACCTTGGGCAGCACGTCGCTGAGCCGCTCCACGCGCTCCTGCACCAGCTTCAGGATCGGTACGCAGTACTCGCGGTTGACCGCCCACTCCGCGAGCCGATCGGCGAGCGTATCGGGCGTCAGATCCTCGCGGATGTAGCGCCCGTTCAGCCAGGAGAGCTTGGCCAGATCGAACACGGGCCCGCCCAGCGACACGCGGCGGATGTCGAAGTTCGAGGCCATCTGCTCCAGCGTGAACTTCTCTTCGCCGTTGGGCATGGTCCAGCCCATCATGCCCAGGTAATTGAGCAAGGCCTCGGGCAGGTAGCCCATGCGCCGGTAGTAGCCGATGCTGGTCGGGTTCTTGCGCTTGCTCAGCTTGCTCTTGTCGGGGTTGCGCAAGAGCGGCAAGTGGCAGAGCACCGGCGCTTGCCAGCCAAAGTACTGATACAGGAGCAAGTGCTTGGGCGCGCTCGTGATCCACTCCTCGCCGCGCAGCACGTGGGTGATCTCCATCAAGTGATCATCGACCACGTTGGCGAGGTGGTAGGTCGGCATACCATCCGCCTTCACCAGCACCTGCATGTCCACCTGCTGCCACTCGATGCTCACGGGCTCGCGCAGCAAGTCGTTGATCACGCACACGCCCGAGCTCGGGATCTTCATGCGGATCACGAAGGGCTCCGAGCGCGCCTTGCGTTCCTCGATCTCCTGACGCGACAGGCCGATGCAGTG
Source organism: Polyangiaceae bacterium (assembly GCA_025936205.1). The sequence goes on from JAICTU010000092.1 coordinate 22,047, forward strand.
CCCGTCGTATCCGACGCGGCCCTTCTCGGCGAGCTGCTTCTTGCGCAGCGTCTCCAGCCGCTCGGGAGTGCAGAAGCACTCGAAAGCATGTCCCTTTTCCAGCAGCTGCGCGGCGTGGGCGCGGTAGATTTCGCTGCGCTCGCTCTGGCGATACGGTCCCTTGTCACCGCCGACGTCGGGCCCCTCGTCCCAGTGCAGCCCGAGCCAGCGCAGCGACGACAAAATCGCGGCTTCGCTCTCGCGGGTGCTGCGCACTTGATCGGTGTCTTCGATGCGCAGGATGAACTTGCCGCCGTGCTGGCGAGCGAAGCACAGGTTGAAGAGCGCGATGTAAGCCGTGCCGACGTGGGGATCGCCCGTCGGGGAGGGCGCGATGCGAGTGCGGACCGTCATGAG